>NZ_JBFBCH010000001.1:473904-923427 GCF_040683055.1 Polymorphospora sp. NPDC051019
CGCAGCGAGCGAACCATCAGGCACAGGCTCGAACACGGCGACGCCGAGCGCAGCGAGGTGGCACCGTGAGCGAGCGCAGCGAGCGAACCATCAGGCACAGGCTCGAACACGGCGACGCCGAGCGCAGCGAGGTGGCACCGTGAGCGAGCGCAGCGAGCGAACCATCAGGCGCGGGCTCGAACACGGCGACGCCGAGCGCAGCGAGGTGGCACCGTGAGCGAGCATGCGATCCGGGAGACGGTCTACACCGCGTCGGTGCGGGTCTCCGGTGGTCGGGGCGGGAGGGCGGAGTCGCTCACCGGCTCGTTCCGGGCGACGCTGACCCGGCCGGCGGAGCGTGGTCCGGACGCCCCGGGCACCGATCCGGAGGAGTTGTTCGCCGCCGGCTACGCGGCCTGCTTCGACAGCGCGCTCGCGGCGGTCGGCCGGCGGGAGCGGATCACGTTGGGGGCGACCGAGGTCACCGCCTCGGTGTCGCTGGGCACCACCGACGGCGGCGGGTACGCGATCGCCGTACTGCTGGAGGTGAGTGCTCCGTCGTGCCCCCGGGCGGACCTGGAGCGGGCGGTGGCCGCGGCGCACCTGCTGTGCCCGTACTCGAACGCCGTTCGCGGCAACACTCCGGTGACGATCCGGATCGATGGTCAGGACTGAGTACCTTCCGGGCCCGGCCACCGCCGTCGGCGGTGGCCGGGACGGGGGACGCGCGGCGTTGGTGACGGGGCTCGCCCTGATCTACACGCTGTGGGGTTCGACCTACCTGGGCAACCGGGTGGCGCTGGAGAGTCTGCCGCCGATGGTGATGACCGCGGGCCGGTTCCTGCTCGCCGCGGTGGTCCTGCTCCTGCTCTCCCGGCTGCGGCGGAACCCGGCGCGGCTCGTGCCGGGCCGGGCCGAGTTCGCGGGTGTGGCGGTGACCGGGATCCTGCTGATCGGGGCCGGCAGCACGCTGCTGGCGGTCGGCCAGCAGTACATCGACTCCGGGCTGGCATCGCTGGTGGTGGCCGCCGTGCCGCTGTGGGTGCTGGGGCTGCGGATCGGTTCGGGTGAGCGGCCGGCGGCGCTGGTGCTGGTCGGGGTGCTGGGCGGGGTGGCCGGGCTGGCCGTGCTGCTGGTCGCGCCGGGCACCGGGATCCACCTGGCCGGCACGTTGACGGTGCTGCTGGGCAGCGGGATCTGGGCGGTCGGCTCGTGGCTGTCGCAGCGGCTGGCGCAGCCGGCGGATCCGATGGTCGGCATCGCCTGGCAGATGCTGGTCGGCGGGCTGGCGGTGGCGCTGGTCGCCGTGCTCTCCGGTGAGCTGGGCCGGCTGCGGCCGGCCGAGGTGACCGGGCGGTCGTGGCTGGCGTGGGGCTATCTGCTGGTGGTCGGCACGGTCGTCGGGTACAGCGTCTACGCCTGGCTGCTGCGCAACGCGCCGCTGCAGCTCGTCGCGACGTACGCGTACGTCAATCCGGTCGTCGCGGTCGGGTTGGGGATGATGGTGCTCGATGAGCGGTTGACCGGCCGACAGGCGCTCGCCGGGGTGTTCGTACTCGCCTCGGTGGCCCTGGTCGTGGCGGTGGAACGTCCCCGGCCACGGTCGCCCTCGTCGCCCCCTCCACCGGCGGCACCCACCTAGGCTCCGGTTTGCCGGCCTGGCACACATCGGACAGACAGCGAGGATCTCGATGACCATCTCAACTGCCATCGACAGCGAGGACAGCCGTACCCGTTCCGGTCTGGGCCGGGCGCTCGCGGTGATCAACATGATCGCCGAGCGCTCGCCGCAGACGCTGGGCGTGTCGACGATCGCGCGTGAGCTGGAGCTGCCCAAGGCGGTGGCGCACCGGATCCTCAAGGAGCTGGTCGGCGACGGTTTCCTCGGCTTCGACGAGGAGACCAAGCAGTACCGGCTCGGCCCGGGGGCGCTGGCGGTGGGGTTGGCCGCGTTGCGGGCGTTGAACGTGCCGGACATCGCCCGGCGTTACATGGTGCGGCTGGTCCGGGCGACCGGGGAGACGGCGACGCTGTCGATGCGGCAGGGCTGGTCGCGGGTGTACGTCGACCAGGTGCTGTCGCCGCACGAGGTGCGGATGTCGGTGTCGCTGGGGACGAGTCATCCGCTGCACTCGGGTTCGTCGTCGAAGGCGATCCTGGCGGCCCTGCCGGACGCGGAGATCGAGGACTACCTCGACAACCACGGGCTGGAGCGGGTGACGCCGGCGACGATCACCTCGGTCACCCGGCTGCGCGAGGAGATCGTCCGGATCCGGGAGCAGGGTTTCGCGGTCAGTCTCGGTGAGCGGCAGTCCGGGGCGGGCAGTGTGGCGGCGGCGGTGCGGTATTCGACCGGCCAGGTGTTCGGTTCGTTGTCGCTGTGCGGGCCGCAGGACCGGTTCGATCCGCGGACGTGCGCGGCGCACGGGGCGCTGGTCGCGGAGGCCGCCGCCGAGATCTCGGCCGAAATCGGCTTCCGTACGGCGCCGCGGCAGGCCGGGGCCCGTGACGGGGCGGTTTCGGACCCGCAACCCCTGGTCCTTCGAACGTGAGCGTGTTTAGGATGACGACGATTCTGTTCAGCGGAATGGCGTTTCGCTCAGCCGAACAGACTGACCGTGTGGGAGGTACCCGTGGGTGACGGACCGCTCGAAGGACTCCGGGTTCTCGACATCTCGACGATCCTCGCCGGACCGCTCTGCTGCCAGATCCTCGGCGACTTCGGCGCCGACGTGGTCAAGGTCGAGCACCCGGTGGCCGGCGACAGCATGCGTGGGCACGGCAGCGCCAAGGACGGCCATCCACTGTGGTGGAAGGAGATCTCCCGCAACAAGCGGACGATCGGCCTCAACCTCTCGGCACCCGACGGCGCGGCGCTGCTGCTACGCCTGGCCGAGCGGGCCGACGTACTGGTGGAGAACTTCCGGCCGGGCACGCTGGAGCGCTGGGGCATCGGCCCGGCCGAGCTGCACCGGGTCAACCCGCGCCTGGTGATCGTGCGGATCACCGGATTCGGGCAGACCGGGCCGTACGCCGCCCGGGCCGGGTTCGGCACCCTGGCCGAGGCGATGAGCGGCTTCGCCCACCTGACCGGCGCGCCGGACGGGCCGCCGACCCTGCCGGCGTTCGGGCTGGCCGACAGCATCTGCGGGATCGCCGCCTCGTCGGCGGTGATGATGGCGCTGTGGCACCGCGACCGCCCCGGCGCCGGCGACACGACCGGCACCGGGCAGGTCATCGACATGAACCTGCTCGAACCGATCATGACCGCCGTCGGACCCGGCCCGACCGTCTACGACCAGCTCGGCGTCGTCGGCACCCGCAACGGCAACCGGTCGGTCAACAACGCGCCGCGCAACACCTACCGGACCAAGGACGGTGCCTGGGTCGCCATCTCGACCAGCGCGCAGACCATCGCCGAACGGGTGCTGCACCTGGTCGGCCACCCCGAGGTGATCGACGAACCGTGGTTCCGCACCGGCGCCGGGCGGGCCGCGCACGCCGACGAACTCGACGGGTACGTCGGCGCCTGGATCGGCGAGCGGACCCGCGACGAGGTCGCCGACGCCTTCGCCACCGCGGGCGCGGCCGTCGCGCCGGTCTACACCGCCAAGGACATCGTCGAGGACCCGCACGTCCAGGCCACCGAGATGATCACCACGGTGGACGATCCCGACCTCGGCCCGATGCGGATGCACAACGTCATGTGGCGGATGGCGCGGACGCCGGGCCGGATCAGGTTCACCGGCCGGGCGCCCGGCGCCGACACCGAAGCCCTGCTGGTCGACGAGCTCGGGTGTGACCCGTCCGAGATCGCCGACCTCCGCAGCCGTCAGATCGTCGCCTAGCGACGCGGACCCCCTGTCGCGACGCGGCGACAGCCGACCCACCGGTCGCGTGGCGACGGCGGCGATCCAGCCGTCGGCGACGCGACGTACAGAAACGCGAGGAACCGTGACCGCGACCAGCCACACCACCACGACCGACCGCCTGCTCGCCGCCGTCCAGGCCGGGGTCGAGGTCTACGACCTCGGCCGGCGGCTCTTCTTCGGCATGCCGCAGTCGCCGAACCATCCGGCGTTCCTGCTGACCCTGCCCCGCCGGCACGGCGACATGGTGCGCGCCGACGGCGGTTCCGCGGCCAACGACCTGCTCGTGATGGGCACCCACGTCGGCACGCACGTCGACGCGCTGGCCCACGTCTCGCAGGACGGCCGGCTGCACGGCGGCGCCGACGCGTCGGCGGCCGGGGCCGGCGGCCGGTACGTCGAACTCGGCGTACACACGATCGCGCCGATGGTCCGCCGGGGCGTGCTGCTGGACGTACCGGCCGCGCTCGGGCAGGAGTTCAGCCCGGCCGGGTACGAGGTCACCCCGGACGACCTCGACGCGACGGTGGCCCGCCAGGGCACGCCCGTCGGGGCCGGTGACGTGGTGCTGATCCGCACCGGGTGGGGCCGGCACTTCGACGATCCGGACCGGACCAGGTACGTCGGGCACGACTCCGGCGTACCCGGGGTCGGTGCGGACGGCGCCCGGTGGCTCGCCGACCGGCGGGTGCACGCCGCCGGCGCCGACACGATCGCCTTCGAGCGGCTCGCCCCCGGCGCCGGACACAGCGCGCTGCCGGCGCACCGGATCCTGCTGGTCGAGCACGGCATCTACCTGATCGAGGCGATGGACCTCGACGGGATCGCCGCCGCCGGGGTGCACGAGTTCACCTTCGTCATGGCGCCGCTGCCACTGTTCGGCGCCACCGGCTCGCCGGTCCGGCCGCTGGCGGTGGTCTCCCGTGGCTGAGACCCTGGCCCGAAGGCTCGCGGACTTCGCCGCCGGCACCGGCTACGACGCGCTGCCCGAGCCGGTCGTCGACAGCGTCCGCAAGCGGATCCTGGACATCCTCGGCCTGTGCGTCGCGGCCGGCCCGCTGCCGACCAGCCGGGCCGCGCTGGCGTACGTCGCCGAACAGGGCGGGCGCGGGCAGGCCCGGGTGATCGGGCTGGCCGAAGCGGTGCCGGCGCCGCTGGCCGCGTTCGGCAACGGGGTGTTGGCACACTCGCTCGACTACGACGACACCCATCTGCCGTCGGTGCTGCACCCGAGCGCGGCGGTGGTACCGGCCGCGCTGGCCGCCGCCGAACTGGCCGGGGCGTCCGGCCGGGACACCGTCGCGGCGGTCGCGGTCGGCCTGGAGGTCTGCGTACGCCTCGGCATGGCCGGCTACGACCTCAAGGCCGGCAACTCGGTCTTCTTCGAGCACGGGCAGCACGCCACCTCGATCTGCGGGGCGCTCGGCGGCGCGGTCGCCGCGGGCCGGCTGCTCGGGCTCTCCGCCGACGGCATCCTGGACTCGCTCGGCGTCGCCGCGTCGATGGCGTCCGGGCTGATCGAGGCGAACCGCACCGGCGGCACCGTCAAGCGCATCCACTGTGGATGGTCGGCGCACTCGGCGGTGAGCGCCGCGCTGCTGGCCCGGCACGGGATCACCGGCCCACCGACGGTGCTGGAGGGACGGTTCGGCTTCTTCGAGGCGTTCCTGCGCGGCGAGTACGACCCGGCGGCGGTCACCGACGGGCTCGGCACCGACTGGTCGGTGCCCGGGATCTTCTTCAAGCCGTACCCGGCGAACCACTTCACGCACGCGGCGATCGACGCCGCGACGGCGCTGCGCGCCCGGGGACTGGACGTCGACGACATCGAGTCGATCACGCTCGGCGCGCCGACCGCGGTGATCCGCACGATCGGACAGCCGATCGAGGTCAAGCGGGCGCCGGAGACCGGTTACCAGGCGCAGTTCAGCGGCCCGTACGCGGTCGTCGCCGGGCTGCTCGGCGGTGGCGGGCTGGGTGTGGGGCTCGGCGACTTCACCGACGAGCTGGCCCGGGATCCGCGCCGCCGGGCGTTGATGGCCCGGGTCGAGGTGGTACCCGACGAGCGGTGCGACGCCATCTTCCCGAACCAGTTCCCGGCCGTGCTGCGGGTCCGCACCCGCGACGGCGGGGAATGGGTCGAGGAGGTGCTGACCAACCGTGGCGGCCCGGACCGGCCGCTGTCCGACGCGGAACTGGCGACGAAGTTCCGGGACAACGTCGCGGGCCGGCTGCCCGCCGCGACCGTGGAACTGATCGAAGCGGAGGTCGCCCGGCTCGACCGGGCGGCCGGAATCGACGTACTGATGGCCCTGGCCGCGGGTCCGGTCATCGACCTTGAGGAGACACCATGACGGCGTTCGATCTGTTGCTGCGCAACGTACGGGTGGTCCGGCACGACAGCGCCGAACCCGAGCTGACCGACATCGGCGTGGTCGACGGCCGGATCGCGCGGATCGCGCCCGGGATCGATCCCGCCACCGCGACGTCGGTGGTGGACGGCGGCGGCAAACTCGCCTTCCCCGGCGTCGTCGACGCCCACCAGCACTGGGGGATCTACAACCCGCTGCCGGAGGACACCGCGTCGGAGAGCCGCGCCAGTGCGCAGGGCGGCGTGACGACCGCGCTGAACTACATGCGGACCGGCCAGTACTACCTCAACCGCGGCGGTGCGTACGCCGACTTCTTCCCCGAGGTGCTGGCGGCGGCGGAGGGCCGGTCGTACGTCGACTACGCCTTCCACCTCGCGCCGATGTCGCGCGAACACATCACCGAACTCCCCCACCTGGTCGAGTCCGGGGTCACCTCGTTCAAGATCTTCATGTTCTACGGCAGCCACGGCCTGCACGGCCGCTCCGCCGACCAGAACTCGTTCCTGATGATCCCCGACGGCGAGCGTTACGACTACGCCCACTTCGAGTTCGTCATGCGGGGCGTGCAGGCGGTCCGGGAACGGTTCCCCGACCTCGCCGACCAGATCTCGCTGTCGCTGCACTGCGAGACCGCCGAGATCATGAGCGCGTACACGAAGATGGTCGAGGAGGAGGGCACGCTGTCCGGGTTGGCCGCCTACCACGCCTCCCGGCCGCCGCACTCCGAAGGGCTGGCGGTGTCGATCGCCGCCTACCTGGCGCACGAGACCGGCCTGCCGAACATCAACCTGCTGCACCTGTCGTCGGCGAAGGCGGTCGACGCGGCGCTGCGGATGGCGAAGGCGTTCCCGCACATCGACTTCCGGCGGGAGGTCACCATCGGGCACCTGGTCGCCGACATCACCACCGCACACGGGCTCGGCGGCAAGGTCAACCCGCCGCTGCGGCCACGCGAGGACGTCGAGGCACTGTGGACACACGTACTCGACGGCGAGATCGACTGGGTGGTCAGCGACCACGCCTGCTGCCGCGACGAGCAGAAGTTCGGCGAGCCCCGGGACGACATCTTCGTGGCCAAGTCCGGCTTCGGCGGTGCCGAATACCTGCTGCCCGGCCTGCTCACCGAGGCGGCCCGGCGCGGCCTGTCGCACCAGCGGGTCGCGCAGTTGACGTCGTGGAACCCGGCGCGACGGTTCGGCCTGACCGCCAAGGGCGCGCTCGCCGAGGGCTACGACGCCGACCTCTGCCTGGTCGAGGAGGGCACCCCGTGGGTCGTCCGGGCCCAGGACTCCGAGTCGACGCAGGAGTACACCCCGTTCGAGGGCTTCAAGATGACCGCCCGGGTCACCGACACGTTCCTGCGCGGCCGGCAGGTGCTCGCCGCCGGCCGGGTGGTCGGTGAACCCACCGGCCGGTACGTCTCCCGGTCGGGCCGGTAGCCGCGGTGGACCCGGTCGCCCGCAGCTATCTCTACGTCCCGGCCGACCGGGAGAGGCTGCTCGCCAAGGCGCACGGCCGGGGGGCCGACGCCCTCATCCTCGACCTCGAGGACGCGGTCACCCCGGCGAACAAGGACACGGCCCGGGCTGCCGCCGCCGCGTACCTGGCGGCACCGCCCGACGGCCGGTTCTGGGTACGGATCAACAGCAACCGCGTCGAGCAGGACGTGGCCGCGGTGGCCGGCCCGGCGCTGACCGGGGTCTGGGTGCCGAAGGCGGAACCGGAACTGCTCGCCACCGTCGACGCGGCGCTGTCCGCGGCGGAGCGGCGGCTCGGCCTGGCCGACCGTACGTTCGGTGTGGTCGCCCTGATCGAGACCGCCCGGGGCGTGCTCCGGCTGGAGCAGATCACGTCGGCGCCCCGGGTGCTCCGGCTCGGGCTCGGCGAGGCGGACCTGGCCGGCGAGATCGGCGTCCAGCCGGGACCGGACGGGGCGGAGCTGGCCCCGATCCGGTCCCAGGTGGTCGTCGCGTCGGCCGCGGCCGGGATCACCGCCCCGGTCGGGCCGGTCGAGACGGTGCTGCGTGATCCGGACCGGCTGGCCGGCACCACCCGGGCGCTGCTGCGGCAGGGCTTCCGGGCCCGGACGGCCGTGCATCCCGATCAGCTCGCCACGATCAACGAGGTCTTCACCCCGTCGGCGGCCGAGGTCGCCGCGGCCCGCGAGGTGCTGGACGCGCTGGCCGCCGCGGAGCGGCAGGGAACCGGGATCGCCACCCAGGCCAGTGGCCAGATGCTGGACCGGGCCGTGGTCCGCGCGGCCAGCGAGGTGCTCCGCCGGGCCGTTCCGGACGGACCGGACCGGGGCTGACCGGCGCTGCCGGACGGCGTGGTCCTGCCGCACCATGATCCGCGTGATCAGGGAAATTCCGGCCCGACCCGCCGACGACACGCGCGGCGTACTCCCTGATCACGCGGATCTTCGCTCGCCGCGGTCAGGTCTTCGGCCGGGGTGGGGCGGCGGTGGGCGCCAGGTGGTGCGCGCACGGCAGCAGGACCTGCCGCTCGTGTTCCCCGGTCGGGTCGGCGAGCAGGCCGGCCAGCATGCGCACCGCGCGCCGGCCCATCGCGTTGCGCGGGACCCTGAGCGACGCCCACTGCCCGGGGCTGAACTCGCCGCCCTGGTCGTCGACGAGCAGCACGACGGAGACGTCGGCCGGGATGGTCAGACCGCGCAGGCCGGCCATCGCGGCGAGCACCCGCAGCAGGCCGACCGACTCGACCAGGATCGCGGTCGCCCCGCCGGCCAGGGCCGCGTCCAGCCACTGGGCGGTCAACTGGTCGGGTTGGACGAAGGCGGGGACGGGCACCGGCAGCCCGAAGCGGTCGAGCGTCGCCGAGAACCCGTCCCACCGGTCGACCTGCGGTTCGTGGCGGATCGCCTCGCCGAGGTAGGCGAAGCCGCGGTGGCCCATCGCCACCAGGTCGTCGACGATCCGGCCGGTCGCCGACCGGTAGTCGCCGCCGACGTAGCACAGGTCGACCTCGGGCACCTCGCGTCGTCCTATGTAGACGTACGGGTGGCCGTCCTGGGCGAGCTGCACCAGGTCGTCACGGTTGGCGTGGTGGCCGAGCAGTACGCTGCCGGCGGCCTGGCGCAGCGTGCTGACCCCGTCGCGATAGATCCGGCGTACGCCGTCCTCGTCGCGGGACGCGGTGAACAGCACGAGGTTGCAGCCCTCCAGGCCGGCCTGTTCCTCGATGCCCTGGAGGAACTCGAAGTAGTAGTCCCAGGCGCTGGTCGGGAAGATCGGTTCGAAGGTGTGCACGCCGAGCAGGTGGGGTGTGGCCCGACGTTCGGCGCCGTCACGCTGCTGCGGTGCGTTCGTCGGGTAGCGCAGCCGGCGGGCGGCACTGATCACCCGGCGCTGGGTCTCCGGCGAGATCCGGCTCAGGTCGCCGGAGCCGCGCAGCACCATGGACACAGTGGACTGCGACACGCCCGCCTCGCGGGCGATGTCGGCCTGACGCGAACCGTTCCCCCGTCGCTTCGTCACGCCCTTTTCCCCTCCGGTCATGCCGACGGTGGCCATGTCAACACCGCCCCGCCGCGCAGCAGAGCCTTGCGCAGGGTCTCATAGTCGACGTCCTGCACCGCGACCGATCCGGCCGCCGCCTGCGCCGCCGCGCAGCCGGCCGCCTCCCCCACCATCATGAACACCGGTTCCATCCGTACCGAGGCGAACGCGACGTGCGACGCCGACACCGCCCATGTGACGAGCAGATTGGCACACTCGCCCCGGCGCGGCACGATCGCCCGGTACGGCACCCCGAACGGGACGGTGACCGGGTGCTGCACGTTGCCCTCGTTGCGCGGCTGCCCGTCGACCAGGACCCGCTTGGCGTTGTGCGAGTCCATCACGTACGAGGCGAGGGCGAGCGGGTCGTGCGCGGCCGCCCGGCCGGCGGCGTCGTGCTGGGTGACGACGTAGTCGGCGACCATCCGGCGGGCCTCGCGCACGTAGAGCTGGTGCGGCCAGTGCGAGGTGCCCCGGAACTCGGCCGGTGCGAGCCCGTACTCCCGGGTGGCGGCGCGGATCTTGTCGGGCAGCCGGGGGTCGTTGGCCAGGAAGAACAGCAGGCCGGCCTGGTAGCGGACGTGGTCCTGGAAGATCTCCTCGCGGCGGGCGTGGTCGGCCTCCGGCCAGTCGTGGTTGGCACCGATGTGGTCGGAGGAGAACGCGCCGTGGTTGTTCATGTCGAACACGCCGGGGCGGACCTCGGTGGTACGGCCGAACAGTTCGTAGCCGCCGGCCTCGACGTAGCGGCGGAGCAGTTCGTAGCGGTCCGGGTCGTAGCCGTCGGGTTCGGGGAACGGCAGCCGCCGCGCCGACGTGGTGACGTGCAGCCGGAAGTTGTACGCCTGGACCCGCCGGTCGCCGTCGCCGACCTCGCCGTACGGATCGGGGCTGATGCCGGGCAGCAGGCCACTGGCGGGCCGGCCGGGCTCGACCCAGGGGTCGACGGTGAACTCGAACTGGTGGTTGACGCTGTGCTGGACACCGGCCAGCGGCTCACCGTAGGTGTCGCGGGACTCCCGCCCGACCATGTGCGACACCCCGGCCGCCGCCATCAGATCGCCCTCGTACGACGCGTCGACGTAGACCGGTGCCCGGTAGCGGTTGCCGTCGTCGGTGCGCAGTTCGACGATCCGGCCGGCCGCCAGGGTGACGTCGCTCAGGTGCTGGTGGTGGCGGACGGCGACACCGGCCTCGTCGAGCCAGCGGGCGAAGATCTCCTCGGCGACGTGCGCCTCGACACTCCAGTGTGGATCGGCGGCGTGGTAGGCGGCGGCGACGTCGGCGTAGAAGCGGCGGGCGAGGCCGCCGACGGTGTCGGGGCGGCCGACGTCGGTGGTGCCGAGCCCGGCGGCGCTCATCCCGCCCAGGTGGTCGTCGAAGGCGAGCAGCACCACGGAAAGGCCCTCGTGGGCGGCGCGGACGGCGGCGGTGACGCCGCCGGACGTCGCGCCGTAGACGACCAGGTCGGCGCGGACCGGCTCGGCGTGGTCGGCCACGACGGGCGGCGGGAGATGGTGGTGCAGCCCGGGCAGCGCTGGTGCTCGTCTCATGGATTCGGTTTCTAGCACGCCACGACGAAGTTGTGAATTGCTAATAGTTAGTAATACGTCGTTACCGCATCGTCACCAGAATTCCTGGCCAGACATGTCTTGACACCGGAATGACGATCAGATGTAACGTAGCCGCAATCGATCGCCGGCAAATCGACCGGCAAATATTAGCAACCGCCGTACGACCCGGCGCCCGGCCCACCCGGAGCAGCGGACGCGGCGGGCATCCCCGAAGTCGAGCCGAGGAGCGCAGGCGATGGGCAGCACACACGAACGGCAGACCGATCTTCTGGTGGTCGGCGGCGGACTCGGCGGCGTCGCCGCCGCGCTGACCGCCGCCAGGTTGGGTCTGCGGGTCGTGCTGACCGAGGAGACCGACTGGCTGGGCGGACAACTCACCGCCCAGGCCGTACCGTCCGACGAACACCCCTGGATCGAGTCCGGGCACACCTCGCCCGGATACCACGAACTGCGCACCCGGATCCGGGACTACTACCGGCGCAACTACCCGCTGCGGCCGGAAGCCCTCGACATCGCCACCCTCAACCCGGGCCTCGGCAACGTCAGCCGGCTCTGCCACGAGCCCCGGGTCGGCGTCGCCGTCATCGACGAGCTGCTGGCCGGCTACCGCTCCGCCGGCCGGATCACCGTCCTGCTCGAACACGTCCCGGTCGCCGCCGACACCGACGGCGACCGGATCACCGCGGTCACCCTGGAAAACCGCCGGGCCGGCACCCGGACCACGGTCACCGCGCCGTTCGTCGCCGACGCCACCGAACTCGGCGACCTGCTGGAACTCGCCGGCGTCGAGCACGTCGTCGGCGCCGAGTCGCAGGCCGAGACCGGCGAGCCGTACGCGTCCCCGGTCGCCGACCCGACCGACCAGCAGGCGATCACCTGGTGCTTCCCGCTGGAGTACCGGCCCGGTGAGGAACACGTCGTGGACCGGCCGGCGTCGTACGACCACTGGAAGACCCACGTCGACCCGTTCTGGCCCGGGCCGCAGCTGTCCTGGGAGAAGATCGACATCCACACCATGAAGGGCCGGACCAACCGCATCTTCGAGACCGACCTGGACGCGGTGCACGTACCCGACCTGTGGCACTTCCGGCGGATCCGGGCCCGCAGCCAGTTCGACCCGGCCCTGGTCGACACCGACATCACCCTGGTCAACTGGCCCAACGTCGACTACTGGGAGGCGCCGCTGGTCGGCGCCGGCATCGACGACGAAGCCCGGCGGACCGCGCTGCGCCGCTGCCGCGAACTGTCCCTGTCGTACCTGCACTGGATGCAGACCGAGGCGCCCCGGCCGGACGGCGGACACGGCTATCCCGGCCTGCGGCTACGGCCCGACCTCACCGGCACCGACGACGGCCTGGCCAAGTCCGCCTACATCCGGGAGTCCCGCCGGATCCGGGCCCGGTTCACGGTCCTGGAACAGCACGTGGCCGTCGTCGACCGCCCCGACGGCGAGGGCGCCGTGCAGTTCGCCGACTCGGTCGGCATCGGCCACTACAACATCGACCTGCACCCGAGCACCGCCGGCGTCAACTACGTCAACCTGGAGTGCTACCCGTTCCAGATCCCGCTCGGCGCGCTCGTGCCGGTCCGGGCCCGCAACCTGCTGCCCGCCAACAAGAACATCGGCACCACCCACATCACCAACGGCTGCTACCGGCTGCACCCGGTCGAGTGGAGCATCGGCGAGGCGATCGGCGCGCTGGCCGCGTACTGCGTCAGCGAACGGACCGAACCGCACGCCGTCGCCGACTCGGCGGAACGTACGGCCGACGTGCAGCGGCTGCTGACCGGCAAGCTCGGCATCCCGGTCGCCTGGCCCGACGACATCCGCCGCACCCGGCCGTCGCAGGCCGTGTCCGGCGCCACCCCGGTCCTCGCCAAGCCGCGCCAGCGCAGCGTCCCGACCATGACCCCGACCTCCTGACCCGCCGCATCGCCCCCGAAAGGACCTCGCGGACATGGCATCCCCCGAACCGACCGTCGACGACGGCTACGACGTCATCATCTACGGCGCCAGCCTCGCCGGGATCATGGCGGCGCTGCGCCTGCGGCTACGCGGCCTGAGCAGCCTGATCCTGGAGCCGACCGGCCACGTCGGCGGCATCGTCGCCGGCGGCCTGGTCAAGTCCGACACCCCCAACGTGCCCGAGGCGCTCGCCGGCCTCACCAAGACCCGGTTCTTCGACGGCATCGGAGCCGAGTACGGCCTCGACGGCCCCGAGTACCGGTTCGAGCCGAAGGTCGCCGAGAAGGTCGCCCGGCACCTGCTCGACGAGGCCAAGGCGACGGTGCTGCTGCACCAGCGGATCCACGGCCCCGACGACGTCGACGTCCAGGGCCGGCGGATCCGGGGCGTGCGGACCACGCAGGGCTGGCGTCGGGCCCGGTTCTTCGTCGACGCCTCGTACGAGGGCGACCTGATGGCCGCCGCCGGGGTGCCGTACACGTTCGGCCGCGAACCCCGCGCGAAGTACGACGAGCCGTTCGCCGGCTTCCAGCCGGTGCAGGCGTACCGCAAGCACGGCTTCACCCCGAACACCCTCTACCCGGTCCGGGACGTGCCGGCGATGGCGGCCGGCGAGGGCGACGACAAGACGCAGGCGTACAACTTCCGGGGCGTGCTGTCGACCAACGCCGACCGGATCCCGTTCCCGAAGCCGGACGACTACGACCCGGCCCGCTACACCTACCTGGGTCAACTGCTGCGGCAGCGGAACATCCCCGGCCTGTCGTCGATCGTCACCCACACCGCGCTGCTGCCGAACGGCAAATACCAGACCAACCAGGCGCTCTACTTCGGCTTCGACCTGCCCGGCGTCAACTGGGACTACCCGGACGGGAACTGGCGGCGCCGCGAGGAGATCATCGCCGAGCAGGTGGCCTGGCACCAGGGGCAGCTCTACTGGCTGGCCAACGATCCGTCGCTGCCGGAGTCGTTCCGGGCCGACGCGCGGACCTTCGGCCTGCCGTCGGACGAGTTCGTCGACAGCCCGTACGGGCAGGGCTTCCCGCACGCCCTCTACATCCGCGAGGCCCGCCGGATGGTCGGCGCGCACGTGCTCACCCAGCACGACCTGCTCAAGCCCGACAACACCAAGACGCACCCGGTCTGCTGCTGGAAGTACGGCATGGACAGCCACCTCGTCCAGTACTACCCCGAAGGCGACGACACGGTCGTCGGCGAGGGCACGCTCAGCGGCGACGAGACCAACCCACCGGTCGACCTCTACCAGATGCCGGCCGAGGTGCTCTTCCCCGCCCGCGGCGGGATCGAGAACATCACCGTCTCGATCTGCTTCTCGGCCAGCCACGTCGGCTACACCTCGCCCCGGATGGAACCGAACTACGGCATGCTCGGCGAGGCGTGCGGCGAACTCGCCGCCCAGTCGCTGTCGACCAACCGGCCGGTCCAGGAGTACGACTACCCGCAGCTGGCCGCCGCCCTGGTCGAGCACGGCGCCGTGCTGTCCCTGCCGGGGCTGGACTGACCGGCCATGCGCCCGCTGACCCTCGCCGTACCCGGCGAAGACCTGCCGGCGTTCCAGCCGGGACCGCTCAACGCGTCCACCGGCTGGCAGCCGCACCGGATCGAGCTGCCGTTCCGGGTCGGCGACCCGCCCGCCGCCGGCTACCTGCTGCGGCTGGAGTTCGCCGCCGGCCACGGACCCTGCCCCGACCTCGTGATCGAGGTCGACGGCGTGCACCGGGGGTTCTTCCACCCGGCGGTGCGCCGCGACGACCGGTCGGAGACGTACCGGCACGGACCGATCGCCGGCGACGTACTGCTGGAGGTGCCGCTGCCGGCCGACTGGCTGCCGGCGGGCGAGCACGTGATCGCGGTGACCACGACGGTCGACGCGGCGGCGGCGCTCGGCCCGGTCGAGCCGCCGGCCGGCGAGCGGCGCCGGCACCGGGAGCAGTTCGGCAACCACTTCGGCAGCGGCATCACCTGGCACCGGCTCACCCTCGACGAGGGTGCCGGGCCGGCGACAGCCGGCGTCGACCTCGTCCCGACCCCGCTCTACCTGGACCGTGACGGGAGCCTGCACGAACTGGTCGAGCTGACCGTGTCCGTGCCGGCCGGCACGCCGGCCTGGCCGAGGGCAGCCCGGGTCACCGTCGGCGACCACACGTACGACCTCGACCTGTGCCGCCCCGGCCGGGAGTTCGGGCAGGTACGGGTCAGGTTCGCGGTCCCCGCCTTCGACACCGCGACCGCGACGGTGGCCGTCGACGGCGGCCCGAAGCGGGTCGTCGAACTCGTCGCGGCCCGGCGGTGGACACTGCACCTGGTCCCGCACGTGCACCTCGACGTCGGCTACACCGACGTGCAGGGCAAGGTCCTCGAACTGCACAGCCGCAACCTGGACCGGGCGCTGGACGCGCTCGACCGCGACGCGGGCTTCGCGTTCTCGGTCGACGGGTCACTCGTCGTCGACCAGTACCTGGCGACCCGCTCGCCGGAACGGGCCGAACGGGTGCTCGCCGCGCTGCGTTCCGGCCGGCTGGCGATGAACGCGTTCCACAGCCTGTTCCTGTCCGGGGTCGCCTCGCTGGAAGAGGTCTACCGGGCGGCGTACCTGGCCGGCCGGCTGCGGGACCGGCACGGCGTGCCGGTGACGTACGCGAACCTGACCGACGTGCCGTCGTACAGCGCGGCGGTGCCGTCGATGTTGCGGGCGCTGGGCATCGACTCGTTCGTCGGCATCGAGAACCACCACCGGGGCGGCAACGCCGACAGCGACCGGCAGCACCTGGCCAGCCCGGTGCTGTGGGAGGGGGTCGACGGGTCGCGGGTGCTGACCCACTTCTCCGACACGTACTCGCAGCTGCGGTTCATGGTCGGCGACCCGCAGACGGTCGTCGGCGGCGCGCACTCCTTCGGCCGGCTGCTGGCCCGCTACGACCGGCCCGACTACCTGCCGGCGGACCTGGCGGTAATCGGCACGCACGCCGACAACGAGGACCTGGCCGACGGCGACGCCGGCTTCGCCGCCCGCTGGAACGCGGTGTACGCGTACCCGCGGCTACGGGTGTCCACGATGGAGGAATACCTCGCCACGGTCCGGCCGCTCGCCGACCGGCTGCCGGTGTGGCGCGGCGACGGCGGCAGCTACTGGGAGGACGGCGTCGGCACCGGCGCCACCGTCACCACCGAGCACCGCCGGGTGCAGGCCGAGCTGCCGGCCGCCGAGGCGCTGGCCGCCCTCGTCGGCCTGGTCGACCCGGCCTACCGGCCCAACCGGGCCGCGCTCGACGCCGCCTGGGAGGGGGCGCTGTTCGGCTGCGAGCACACCTGGACGTGGGCGCACGGCACCGCGCACCCGCACGGCCACCAGGTCGACGACCAGCTCGACTGGAAGCGGCACCAGGTGCACTCCGCGCACCGGGGCGCGCTGGACGAGGTCCGGCGGGCCATGAGCCAGCTCGGTGAACTCGTCACCACGACCGGGCCGACCCTGCTGGTACACAACCCGCTGGCCTGGGCCCGGGACATCGAGGTCGAGGTGGAGACGGTCCGGGCCGATCCGGTCGGACCGGACGGGAATCCGCTGCCGGCCGAGGTGCTGGCCGAGTGCAACGGGCTGCGGACGCTGCGGGTCACCGTGCCGGACGTACCCGGCTTCGGCTACCGGGCCCTGCCGATGGACGCGGCCCGCACGCTGACCCCGGGCGAGGAGGACGGCGCCCCGGCGACCGGCGCCGGACCGGCCGGCGCCGACGACTGGCGACCGGTCCCGCCGGCCCTGGTCACCGACCGGTGGGAGGTCACCCTCGACCGGGCCACCGGCGCGGTCCGCGGGCTACGGCACCGGGCGACCGGCCGGGACCTGCTCGACCCGGCACACGGCACGCTCGGCCAGGTGCTGTACGTCGTCGACGGCCCGGTGGCGCTGACCCGGGGGGACGGTCACGGTAACGAACATTCGCACCACAGCGGTCAGCCGCACCACCACGACCCGTACCCGCGCAGCACGCTGCTCGGCCGCCGCCCGGACCAGAACCGTCCACAGTTGACCGTCGTACCGGCGGCGATGCGACCGGTCGGGCTGCGCCGCACGTACGACGGCTGGCGGCTGCGGACCGTCGGCGACGCGCCGACCCTGCCCCGGATCGAGGTCGACATCCTGCTGCGCGACACCGACGACCGGGTCGACGTGCTCGTCGATGTCGACAAGGAGCCGGTGCTGGCCAAGGAGTCGGTGTACGTCGCCTTCCCGTTCGCCGCCGCCGAGCCGGTCTTCCGCTACGACCGCCAGCAGGGCTGGATCGACCCGGCGACCGACCACGCGCCAGGCGCCTGCCACGACTGGTTCACCACCGCGTACGGCGTCGTCGTGCAGGACCGGCCGGACGGTCCCGCCGTCGCCTGGACCTCGGCGGACGCCCCGCTGTTCACCGCCGGCGACATCTGGCGCGGCGACTGGCACGAGGAGTTCACCCCGGCCGGCGGCGCCGTCTTCTCCTGGGTGCTCAACAACTACTGGCCGACGAACACGCCGCCGGAACAGGACGGCCGGCTGACCCTGCGCTACGCGTTCACCCCGCTGCCGACCTTCGACCCGGTGGCGGCGGGCCGCTTCGGGCGGGAGGTGCGGGCCGCCGCCACCGTCTCCGAGGTGACCCGGCTCGACAAGTTCGACGTCGGACCGCGCCCGCTCGACCGGCCCGCCGCCCCCCTGCTCGACCTCGGGCTGCCGGAGTCGGTGCACGTCACCGTCGCCCCGGCCCGGTCCGGCGCCGGAATCCTCGTCCGGCTCCAGGACCTGTCCGGCCGGGACAGCCACTTCCCCCTGCGGCATCCGGCCGGACCCGGCGGCCGGGCCGAGCCCTGCCACGCCGACGAGCGCCCCGTCGCGGAACAGACCGCCGACGCCGCCGGCACCGTCCCGGTCACCCTCGGCGCCTGGCAGGTCGTGTCCCTGATCCTGCACCCCCACCACACACCGGAGAGTGACCACGATGCATAACAGTCTGAGCCGGCGCCGGTTCCTGACGATCGCCGGTGGTACGGCGGTCGCGGCGGCCGGGGCCGGCCTGCTTTCCGCCTGCGGCAGTTCGTCCACCCCGAGCACCCCGGACGGCGCCGGTAGCGCGGCGCTGCCCGACTACGTCCCGTCCGAACTGGTCCGCCCGGATCTGCCGCCGACCGCCGAGGGGGTGATGGCCGGCTACTACCAGTACCCGAGGCAACTGGTCGACGCGTTCGACAGCAAGCCCGGCGAAGGGCTCGGTGACGTCAGCATCCTCACCAACATGTTCAACCCGGTGCCGCCGGCCCTGGGAAGCAACCAGTTCTGGCAGGAGCTGAACAACCGGGTCGGGGCCAACCTCGGCATCACCATGACCCCGTCGGCCGACTACCTCAACAAGCTCTCCACCACCGTCGCCAGCGGCGACCTGCCCGACATCATGCTCATCTCGGCCCGGCTGGCCCGGCGTGCCGACGTACTCACCCGGCTCTGCGCCGACCTGTCGGAGCTGATCGGCGGCTCGAACGCCGCGAACTTCCCGTTCCTGGCCAACATCCCCCGCGACTCGTGGCTGTCGACCGCGTACGGCGGCGGCATCTACGCCATCCCGATCTCCCGGGCGATCGTCGGCACGATCATGTTCGCCCGGACCGACCTGATCGCCCAGCGCGGCCTGAACCCCGCCCCGGGCAGCTACGCCGAATTCGTCGCGCTGGCCCAGGGGCTGACCGACGCGCGAAACAACCGGTGGGCGTTCGGCAGCGCCAAGCAGGTCATCGCCTACGTCGGCAACATGCTGCGGGTGCCGAACGTCTGGCGGGAGGAGGGCGGCAAGTTCACCTCCGAGATGGAGACCCCGGAGCGCAGGGAGGCCGTCGCCCGGGTCGCCGAGATGTACAGGGCCGGGCTGTTCCACCCGGACGCGATCGGCGGCCGGCTACAACTGCGGGACCTGCTCGGCAACGGCACCATCGCGCTGAACGCCGAGGGGTACGCCGCCTGGGACATCCTGGCCGACACCCACAAGGTCCAGTTCGGCGGCATCCCCGCCCCCGGCTACGACGGCGGCACCCCCGTACACCGCTCCGGCACCCCGTCGTTCGCGCTGACCGCCTTCCGGAAGACCGACAAGGCGCGGCTGGAGAAGCTGCTGCGGATCTGCGACTGGCTGGCCGCCCCGCTCGGCACCAGCGAGTACATGTTCCGCAAGTTCGGCGTCGAGGGCCGGCACTGGAACTGGCAGGACGGCGTACCGGTCCGCACCGACGCCGGCAACGTCGAGGTCAAGCTGCCGCTGGAGTACGTCAGCGACTCCCCACACATCCTCGGCCCCACCGACCGGGCCCGGGTCGACGCGCAGCGGGCGTACCAGGAGAAGGTCATTCCGAACCTGCTCCGCAACCCGTCCGAGGGCCTCGTCTCGGAGACGTCGGTCGCGAAGTCCGGCGAACTCACGAAGATCATCGACACGGTCGAGCTGGACATCGTCTCCGGCCGCAAGCCGATCAGCGCCTGGGACGAGGCGGTCGCGCAGTGGAAGACGGCCGGCGGGGACCAGATCCGCGCCGAGTACGAGGCGGCCCTGGCCGAGCAGAAGTAGGGGGAGGCATGGCGTCACCCGCATCGGCCGGGAAACGCGCGTCCGGCTGGCAGCGCTTCAAGCGGGACCGTTTCCTGCTGCTGCTCGCGCTGCCCGGCGTCGCCCTGGTGCTGCTGTTCCAGTACGTGCCGATGCTCGGCAACGTCATCGCGTTCAAGGACTACCAGCCGTACCTGACGATCGCGGAGTCGCCGTGGGTCGGGTTCGCCAACTTCGAGGTCATCTTCAACGGTGACCCGGCGTTCCTCAACGCGCTCAAGAACACCCTGATCATCTCGTTCCTCCAGATCGCCGTGGTGTTCCCGATCCCGATCGCGCTCGCCCTGCTGCTCAACAGCCTGCTCAGCGAGAAGATCAAACGGGTCGTCCAGTCGATCCTCTACCTGCCGCACTTCATGTCCTGGGTCATCGTCGTCGCGCTGTTCCAGCACATGCTGGGCAACGCCGGCATCTACAACAACTGGGCCCGCCAGCACGACTTCCCGCAGTTGAACATCATCGGCGACCCCGACCTGTTCTTCGCCCTGATCACCTCGCAGGCGGTCTGGAAGGACGCCGGCTGGGGCACGATCATCTTCCTGGCCGCGATCTCCCGGGTGGACCTGGAACTGTTCGAGGCGGTCGCGGTCGACGGCGGCGGCCGGCTGCGCCAACTCTGGCACGTCACCCTGCCCGCGATCCGCTCGGTCGTCGTGCTGCTGCTCATCCTCAAGCTCGGCGACGTGCTCACCGTCGGCTTCGAACAGATCGTGCTGCAACAGAACCAGGTCGGCCTGGAGACCTCCGAAGTGCTCGACACGTACGTCTACAACTACGGCATCGTCGGCGGCAACTGGGGCGTGTCGGCCGCGGTGGGGCTGGTCAAGGGACTCGTCGGAGCGATCCTCGTGCTGGGCGCGAACAAGGTGGCGCACCTGTTCGGGGAGAGAGGGATCTACTCGAAATGGTGACCGACACCAAACCCCGCCCGAAGCGCTCCTCGCCGCTGCTGCCCGGGGTGGCCCGGCAGCGGCGCCGACGTACGGTCAACGGCGCCCCGGTCCCGAACGTCGCCGTCCGGGGCATCAAGGGCGTCCTGCTCTTCCTGTGCTGCGCGGTGGTGCTGCTCCCCTTCGTCGCCGTCGTCTCGACGTCGCTCGCCGACCAGGAGCAGATCACCGCCGCCGGCGGGTACGTGCTGTGGCCGACCGACCCGTCGTTCGACGCGTACGCGGCGATCTTCCGTGGTGGCGTGGTGACCCGGGCGACGCTGGTCTCGATCGGCATCACCCTGGTCGGCTCGGCACTGTCGGTCGCGGTCGTGGCGCTGCTGGCGTACTCGCTGTCGCGGCCCGGCACCTGGGGACACCGGCCGATCCTGATCATGGTGCTGCTGACCATGCTGTTCAACGCCGGGATGATCCCGAACTACCTGCTGATCAAGGAACTCGGGCTGATCGACTCGTACTGGGCGCTGATCCTGCCCGGTCTCACCTCCGCGTTCCAGGTCATCATCATGCGGGCCTTCTTCATGGAGGTCCCCAAGGAGATCGTCGACGCCGCCCGGATCGACGGCGCCAGCGAACTGCAGATCCTCACCCGCATCATGCTGCCGCTCTCCAAGGCGGTGATCGCGGTCATCGGCCTGTTCAACGCGGTCGCCTACTGGAGCGCGTTCTTCAACGCCGTGCTCTACATCAACTCCACCGAGAAGTGGCCGCTGCAACTGGTGCTGCGCACGTACGTCGTCGACAACACCCAGATCGGCACCGACCTGCCCGGCGAGGTCGTGCCACCGCAGCAGTCGCTGCAGATGGCGATCCTGGTCGTCTCGCTGATCCCGATCTGCATGGTCTACCCGTTCCTCCAACGGCACTTCGCCAAGGGCGTCGTCATCGGCGCCGTCAAGGGCTGACTCCCCCGTTCCGTCCGCCATCCCCCGCACCGTCCCCCATCCCCCGCACCGGCCGGCGCGGCGTCGCCGGCTGCCGTCGAACAGGAGCACCCCCATGGACGAGAGGACCACCGGCAACGCGCGCCGCCGTGCCCTGACCGCCATCGGCCTGGCCGGGCTGGCGGTGGCCGGCTCGCAGGCCGTCGCCACCGCCGCGCAGGCCCGCCCCGGCCGCCGGCTCACCCTCACCGGCACCACCGAGAGCGTCGCCGACCTGCGCGGCACCGTCGGCACCGCCGACGGCGACCAGATCCACCTGCTCGGCTACCACGCCGGCACACCCGGCGTCGGCGGCGGCGTCCTCTACTGGGACGCCGACGCGACCGAGGCCGACAACGGCGGCACCGTCTTCGCCGTCACCGGTGTGGCCACCGGCCGCTGGAAGCGCCCGTACGCGACCCGGATCGACCTGGCCTGGTTCGGGTGGACCGGCACCGGAACCGGAAACGACTCGCCGAAGGTGCAGGCCGCGGTCGGCGCGCTGCCGGCCGGCGGCACCATCGAGGCCGGCCCCGGCAAGGTACGCCTGGAGGACACCGTCCAGGTCGTCGGTGTGCCGATCGTCTTCGCCGGTGCCGGGGTCACCGACAACGACGAGTACTCCACCCAGTACGTCGTCGCGACCGGCGCCGACGACGGCTTCCACCTGTCCGGCGTACGCGGCGGCGGCCTGCGCGACCTCCAGGTGCGCGGCGCCGGCCTGACCGGCGGCAGCATCATCATGACCAGCCGCAACGGCACCGACGGCAACTACATGCTGACCTTCGCCAACGTCCGGTTCAAAGACGGGTACAACGGCATCACCCTGCGCGGCGCCAACACCGTACGGTTCGTCAACTGCGTCTGGAACGGCTTCAACGGCCAGCAGGTGATCCTGCTCAACGGCGTCAACAACGACTCCCGCGCCGACCCGGTCGAGTTCGTCCAATGTGGTATCGCCGCCGGCAGCGCCAACCGGCACACCGACAACCTCGTCATCGACGGCCTCGGCGGCTCCATCAAGTTCATCGCGACCGCGATCCTCTTCGGCCGGCACGGCATCTGGATGAAGAACACCCCGGGCGCCTCGATCCCCAAGTTCCTCTACTTCGAGGGCGGCGGCTTCGAGAACGGCCACGGCGTACCCGTCCTGCTGGAGGCCGGCGCCCAGGCCCAGTTCACCAACACCTACATCTCCGCCGACAACGAGGACGACAACGTCCGCATCGGCCCCGGCTTCACCGGCACCGCCACCTTCACCAACAGCGTCATCCGCGGCTGCGGCCGCAACGGCATCGACATCGCCTCGACCCGGATCACGGTCACCGGCTGCCTCATCGGCAACAACGGCCGGACCGCGCACCCGGCCTTCGCCCGTACGGTCACCGGCGCGGCCGCCAACGGCGCCGGCCGGGTACGGATCACCACCGGCGCCGCCCACGGCTGGGAGACCGGCGACCGGATCTCCATCCAGGGCGTCACCGGCACCACCGAGGCGAACGGGAAGTGGGTGATCGAGGTCGTCGACGAGGACACCTTCGACCTGCCCGCCGTCGCGTTCGCGAACGGCTACGCCGGCGGCGGCACCGGCTACCGCCACGGCGCCGGCATCAACATCCGGGACACCGCCAGCCGGGTCGTCATCGTCGGCAACGCCATCGGCGGTCTCGCCGACGGGATCAACCGCCAGGACCACGGCATCGTCAACGCGGCCGCCGACGTACTGATCAGCGACAACGACCTGAACGGCAACACCGTCGGCCCGTACCAGCTGACCGGCACCCCGACCGCGCAGACCCGGATCACCGGCAACAAGGGCGTCGAGCAGATCGACGGCTGGTTGACCGCCCGGGTGTCCGGTCCGGTGGCCGACGGCCTGTTCGACTTCGGCAATCTGCTCTACCTCGACTCGCAGCGGATCCGGGTGGTCCGGGTGACCCGCGTCGTGGGTTCCGGCACCTGCGACGTCCGGCTGGACGCCGACGGCGCGAGCGCCGGTGGCACCGCCGTCACGGCCACCACCGCCGTGCTGACCACCAGCCTCGTCACCCCGTTCACAGTCGACGGGGTCGGCGGTCCGCGCCGGCTCCGGGCCAGGGTGCTCGGCGCGTCGGGCGTGACCGACCTCGAGGTCCAGTTCGGCTACCAGTTGGTGAGCTGACCGTCGCCCCGCTGGTCGATCAGCGCCGCTCGACCAGCGGGTGCGTCCGCGCCCGGCCCGACTCGCCGAAGAGGACTGAGCCGCGCCACCACCCGAAGCCTGGTTGCTTCCGGTAGCGGGGCCGCCTACGGTGGCCTGATGCATCCGGCCGGGCGTCAGGTGGGCGGTGCCGTCAGCCTCTCGACGGCACGGCCAAACCCCGCGTGCCCGGCTGCCGCGCCCCGGCCGGTCGGGGCGCACGTCCGCACCCCGCGCGGCAACCGGGCCGTGATCCCCGCGCCAACCGGTCGTAGCCCTCCGGTGCCGCTCCTCACCCGACGAACGGCCACCAGGGCGAAGCTATCCAGCTTCGGCCCTTTTCTTTTTGAGGAGCGACCAATGAGTACCGACCTGCACGACGTCTCGGGCCGGGACTGGCTCGGCGACCTGCGAACCAACCTGACCGGCGAGTTCGAGGCACAGACGACCAGGCTCACCCAACTCACCGCCGACACCGGAGATCCGGCGCAGGAACCCACCCGGGCCGCGCTCATCGCCGCCACCCGGCAGAGCCTGGAGCAGATCAGCGCCGCGCTCGGCCGGATCGACGCCGGCACCTACGGCCGCTGTGTCCACTGTGGCAAGCAGATCCCGGCCGAGCGGTTGCAGATCCTGCCGCACGCCCGGTTCTGCGTGCCGTGCCAGGAGAAGCACGGCCGCGCCGGCTGACCCCGGTCCGGGCCGTCGCGTCGCGCGCCGCGGCACGACGGCCCGGATCAGCCCGCTCCATATCAGACCGGACGACGACTCACGGGGTGGCCCGGCGAATGACCGGATAGACGGCGACGGCGAGCAGCAGGGCCAGCAGGGCCGGCCAGCCGAGGATCAGCGCGGTCGTGCCCTGTGCGGCGAACCAGGAACCGGTCGCGTTCCACCAGCCCTGCCAGGTGATCAGGGTCGCCAGCGCGCCGCCGACCAGGATGCCGACCAGGCCCAGGACGAGCAGGCCGCTGGTCCCCCAGCGCTTGAAGACGACCCCGACGGCCGTGCCGAGCATGCCCAGCAGCAGGAACGGGACCGCGTAGCCGAGAAGCTGGAGCACCGGGTTGTCCAGGAACAGGGCCGGGATGCCGAAGAAGCGCAGCTTGACCCCCCAGCCGTCGGTCGCCGCCTCGACGACGCCGAGCAGATAGAGCACCACCGCGTAGAGCAGTGCCTGGGCCGCCAGGAGCAGCAGGTGCGACAGGTAGAAGGCCCGCCGGGTCACGCCGAGCCCGAGCGCGAACGGGAACCACTGGGTCACCGACTGGACCAGGGCGACCAGCACCACCGCGTAGATGCAGATCAGGCCGCCGGTGACCGTCGTCCGCCCCAGGTCACCCATGCTTCCGTAGAAGAAGACGTTGACAGCGAAGGAGGCCGCGAGCATGCCCCACGGCCAGCCGACCATGCTGCGCCAGGTGACGAGTTGGAGTCGGGCGGCCGGCAGGACACGGTTCACAGGGCGTACTCCTTCGCGGTCGGCTCGGTCTTCCCGGCGCCGGTGGTCAGCCGTACGACGAGTTCCTGGAGCGAGACGGTCTCCACGGTGAGACCGAGGGCACGGGCCTGGACCCGCTCCGCCTCGGTCAGCCGCCCCCGTACGGTCACCCGGGCGGTGCCACCGAGCAGGTTGCCGTGCAGCTCGGTACGGCCGACGGTGATCTCGTGCACCGCGGCGACGGGCCCGGAGACGGTGACGACGTCACCGCGCAGGTCGTCGGTGTCCTGGTCGAGCAGGAGCCGGCCGTGGTCGATCAGCAGGACGTGCTCGATCAGGTCGCTGACCTCGTCGATCAGGTGGGTGGACAGGATCACGGTGCGGGGATGCTCGGCGAAGTCGGCCAGCAGGTGGTCGTAGAAGAGTTGGCGGGCGACCGCGTCGAGCCCCAGGTAGGGCTCGTCGAAGAACGTCAGCGGGGCCCGCGAGGCGAGCCCGATGATGACGCCGAGGGCCGAGAGCATGCCCCGGGAGAGCTTCTTGACCATCCGCTGCGGCGGAAGCTGGAACTCCTCCAGCAGGGAGTCGGCGAACCGCTGGTCCCAGTTGGGATGGAGCAGCCGGGCCGCCCGCAGCGCGTGCCCGACCCGCATGCTCTGCGGGTAGGTCTGGCTCTCCTTGACGAAGCAGGTGCGGGCGAGGACCCGGTCGTTCTCGTACGGGTGCTCGCCGAACACGGCGATGTCGCCGGAGGTGGCCATGTTCTGCGCGGTGAGCAACTGCATCAGCGTCGTCTTGCCCGCCCCGTTGCGACCGAGCAGGCCGTAGATCCGGTTCTCGGTCAGGCTGAAGCTGACCCCGTCCAGCGCGGTCACGCCCCGGTAGCGTTTGGCGAGGTCGGTGACCGTGACGATGGTGTTCACCGCCGCTCCTCCCAGGTGTCGATCATCTTCTTCAGTTCGGTCGGGTCGATGCCGAGCTTGCGGGCCTCGGCGAGCAGCGGCTGGACGTACTGGCGGGCGAACTCCTCACGGCGTCGGCCCCGTAGCCGTTCGCGGGCGCCCGGGGCGACGAACATCCCGATCCCTCGTTTCTTGTAGAGCGTTCCGTCGTCGACCAGTTGGTTGACGCCCTTGGCCGCGGTCGCCGGGTTGATCCGGTGGAAGGCGGCCAGTTCGTTCGTCGACGGCACCTGGGTGTCCTCGATCAGCGAGCCGTCGAGTATCGAGTTCTCCAGCAGCTCGGCGATCTGGAGAAAGATCGGCCGACCGTCGTCCATCACCGGCACCGGTCCCCGGGGCCCGACCGGTCCAGGTTCGCTGGTTCATTACTCATGTAACTAACCATGGAGGCAATGAGGCTCCCCTGTCAAGCCGACGGCACCGGCTACGGCGACGCGGACGGGGTGCGATCGAGAAGGTCGAGCAGCCCCTCACCCCGTCCGGTGAGGCGGTAGACGACCGAGCGGCCGATTCTGACACCGGCGACCACGCCGGCGTCCCGCAGCACCGCCAGATGGCCGCTGACCGTCCCCAGCGAGACACCGAGGGCGTACGCGAGCTGGGTGCTGGTCGCCGCCCGGACCAGCTCGCGCACCACCCGGGCCCGACCGGCGCCGAGCAGCGCCGCGAGCGCGTCGTCCGCCGGCACGTCGACCGGCGCCGCCGGACCGTACGCCGGATAGACCAGCGCGTCGCGGCGCGGCCGCTCGCAGGTCCACCAACCGACGCCGGCGGTCTTCGGCACGAAGAGCAGCCCCTCGTCGCCGATCCACCGGTCCGGGTGCTCCCGGTCGCTGAACCGCAGCCCGTCGGCGCCGACCCAGGTCGACCGCCGGGTCATCGAGCCGACCGCGTGCCGCCACCCGTACGCGGCCAGCAGGCCGGACCGGTGCATGATGTCGCGTTCGAGCAACGCCCGCCGGCGCGGCCAGTCCGGGGCCACGAACCGCCGCCACCCCTCCTCCAGCACCGCGGCGATCCGTTCGGCGAGTCGGTCGCCGGCGAGCCAGGACGTGTCCTGGGGCAGCCAGCTCGCCGCCACGGCGTCGGCCACGGTCGCCCGGGTCTGCGCGTCGGAGAAGGCGGCCACCTCGGCGAGTTCGTCGGCCAGACCCGTACCCGTGCCACCGGGCGGCGGCACCACGACCAGGTCCGGCAGCCACTTGGTCGCCGACACCAGCGACATCAGGCCGGCGGCCACCGGGTCTGCCGCCAGCCAGGCGTGGTAGCCGGGCCGGTGCCGGGTGTGCCAGGCGGCCAGCCACGGGTCCGGGTCGGTGCGGTGCAACATGATCAGGGAGCCGAGCGTCTCGGCGAGCGGCGAGAGGGCGAACCGGGACCGCGACAACGCGGCCGGGGTGAAGCGGAGGAGGGTCATTCGTTGCGCCTTTCGCCGCAGGATTGGTGAGGACGGCCGCCACCCGGAACGCTGCCGGTCGTGCTCCTCCACTCCCCGTTCCGATCGTTCTACCTCGGCCGTCTCGTGTCGATGCTCGGCAGCGCGATGACCCCGGTCGCCCTCGCGTTCGCGGTCCTCGACGCCTCCGGCGACGCCGGCCATCTCGGCATCGTGCTGGCCTGCCAGATGGTGCCGCACCTCGCCCTGCTGCTCGTCGGCGGTGCGGTCGGCGACCGGTTGCCCCGCCGTACGGTGCTCGTGGTCGCCCACCTCGGCGCCGGCCTCACCCAGGGCCTGGTGGCGCTCGTCCTGTTGACCGGCAACTACCGGCTCTGGCTCGTCGGCGCGCTGGCCTTCGCCGGCGGCGCGCTCAACGCCTTCACCTCGCCCGCCCAGCGCAGCGTCGTGGCGGAACTGGTCGCGCCCGCCGACCTCCAGCGGGCCAACGCGCTGCTGGCCACGACCCGCAGCGCCGTACTGGTGCTCGGCCCGACGGTCGCCGGCCTGCTCGTGGTCGTCGCCGGCGGTGGCTGGGCCATCGCCGGTGACGCGGCGGGTTTCCTCGCCGCGGCCGCCTTCTTCGCCCGGCTCCCGGCCGCTCCCGCACCCGCCGCTCCCGCACCGGATCGGCGGCCGGGCCTGTGGCGCGACATCCGGGACGGGTGGACGGTCTTCGTCACGATCCCGTGGCTGTGGCCGGTGGCGCTCGCCTACTTTGTGATCAACCTGGTCAACACCGGCCCCTGGCAGATCCTCGGGCCGGCGCTGACCGGGCAGCGCGACGGCGAGGCCGCCTGGGGTGTCGTGCTGAGCCTGCGTGCCGTCGGGCTGTTGCTGATGAGCGCGATCATGTACCGGCTCGTCGTCCGCCACCCCCTGCGCTTCGGCCGGCTCGCCGGCGCCCTCGGCGCCAGCTCGCTGATCGCGCTCGGGCTGGGGCTCGACACGTACTGGCTCGCGGCGTTCGCGTTCCTCGGTGGTGTCGGCTTCGCGGCCTCCGGGATCACCTGGGACACCGCGCTGCAACGGCATGTCGACAAGGCCGCGCTCGCCCGCGTCTCGTCGATCGACGACCTGTTGTCGTTCGCGGCGATCCCGGTCGGCCAGGTGCTGGTCGGTCCGCTGGCGGCACGGTGGGGTGGCACGACCGTGGCGCTGTGGTGCGGAATCGCGTTCGCCGTGGCGGCTCTCGCGCCGCTGGCCGCCCGGCCGGTCCGGAGGCTGGAGAGCGCGACGGTTTAGGCAGCCGTTGCTCTACTACGTTTCCCGCTGCCGGGGCCGGAGCGGCGCGGGTGACACGGCGAGCGACCATGGGAGGGTGACCGACGCCGTATCGGCTTCCTTGACTGCCGTGATCGACCTCATCGATGGATACATGCATCGGGTGCTGAAGGGCGGAGAGGATCCGGTGGGGGTCGTCGAGGAGCTGAAGTCCGCGCTGGTCGAACTGCTCCTCAGGGACGACGTGGGCAATGCCGGCGGGCTGTACGGCATCTACGCGGACCTGTCGGACATCGTCGACGGCTACCCGTTCCACTACGGCGACGGCACCGAGATGATCGCCCAACGGGAGATTCGCGACGCTGCCTGGGACTGGTTGAGCATTCCGCGCAATGCCGACGGCGTGAAGACGTACGTCGACCACTGGGCGGCGAGAATCGCAGCCCTGCCGACGACCGACGGAGGACGGCCGTACCGCGGCAACTCTGGTCGGCTGGAAGGCGAATAGCACCTGGCCCAGCACGCGTCAGACGGCGACGGTGGTGACAAGGCTGCCCCGTCGCGGGCATGGGCAACTGGGATGATGGGCCGATGCTGCATTCGTTCCATCTCGCCCTGCTTCCGCCGGCCATGACCATGCGTACACTGCGTCGCAGGCCCCGGGCGGCTGGGCTACGGCACGCCGAATGCCTCGCGCTCATGCGACTCGGCTCCCCGGCGCTGTCAGTGGAACGGATGCAGTTGCGACGCCTCGCGATGTTCGCCGAATGGGACGACGAATCGGCGCTGGAACGGTTCCTCGCAGACGACGATCTAGGACGACGGCTCAACGACGGCTGGCATGTGCGATTGCAGTACCTGCGACGTTACGGCGAGGTGGCCGCGCTCGCCGACCTGCCGGTGCAGGCGGGCAAGTGGGATCCGGACGAGCCGATCGTGGCCGTCACCCTCGCCCGGCTCAAACTCCCCGAACTCCCCCGCTTTCTGAAATGGGGACGGCCGGTCGAACGCCTGGTCGCCCACCACCCGGGCACCACCTTCGCCACCGCGGCGATACGCCCGCCCCGCACATTCTCCACCTTCACGATCTGGCACAGCGTCCGCGCGATGACCGACATGGTCCACGGCCGCAGCGCCGTCCCACAGGCCCATACACACGCCGTCGCCATGACTGAACAGCATCGCCGGGACTTCCACCACGAATCCGCGTTCATGCGGTTCCGCCCCCTGTCCGAACACGGAACCTGGGAGGGACGCCGCCTTCTCCCCTGACCGATTCGACGACCGCGCTCGATCAGGTGCACGCCCATGCCGCCGAGGCGCGCTCGTGGGCTGGCGTACACCATCGACAGCCAAGTGGCACGGGCTGTCCGGTCAGGGTGCGGCTCGGTCACTCCCGCCTTCAGCATGTACCGCGCGGAATCGTCGCATGAGGACGGTCCCTGGCCGATCTGGCGTATCCGGCTGCGGGCTGCCCACGGAAAACACGGCCGGCCTCCGCCGCATCCGCTCAACGGCGGTGGCCCGCGTGCCCGGTCAGTACGGCCATGACCGCGTCCAGGGACAGGTCCGCGGCACTGGTAAGCAGCAGGTCCGCAGCCGTGAAGCGGGCGCTGTCCGCGTGCGGGTTCGGCACCGCCACGCACCGCAGCCCGGCCGCGTGCGCCGCCGCCACCCCGTGCGCGGTGTCCTCGAACGCGACCGCCTCCCCCGCCGCCAGCCCGAGCCGCCGCAACGTCAGCAGATACACGGCCGGATCCGGCTTGTGCGCGTCCACCTCCTCGCCGGTCGCCAACACCTCGAACCGCCCCCGCAGCCCGGTTTGATCGAGCATCGCCCCCACATGGGTGACCGGGGAACTGCTCGCCACCGCCAACCGCAGCCCCAACTCCGCGGCCCTGTCCAACCAGCCGACGATGCCCGGCGCCGGCTCCAGCGCCGCGTTCAGCTCCGCCCGGTGCGCCATCCGCAACGCGTGGCTGGACTCGCGGTCGTACGCCGATCCGACCGTCGCGGCAAGCGCGGCATACCGCGGTTCGTTCGCATCACCGCCATGGTCGGCGAAGAAGCCGACCGGATCGAGTTCCAGGCCATGTCGCCGCCACTCCCAACGCCAGCTCTCCAGCAGCGTGGTCTCCGTGTCCATCAGCAGGCCGTCGAAGTCGAAGATGAGAGCCTTGACCGTCATCGCGGCAGTATCCCAACCCGGTCTCCGCGGCCGGCGGCTGGCGCGGATCGGTCAACGCCCGGATCCGTCGGGCGGTCCGGCACGTGGCCACTTCCCGAACGAGGCGGCCGGGCCGGTCAGCGCTTCGGCGTGACGAACTCGGGCTGGTCGAGCAGGCGTAGCCAGCTGCCGTCGGCCTGTCGGCGAACCACCTGCGCTCGGGCTCCGGCGCCGTCCTTGGGCGGGGTGGAGGTGAGCGCGATGTCGCCGCTGATCAGGGTCGGCAGTGGCGGCTCCGGTTCGAAGCGCGGCGCGCTCGCCAGCATCTTCTCCCACAGGGCCCGGATGGCTTCCCGGCCGACCGTCTGTTGGCCCGGCGGGTAGGCCATGACCGCCTCCTCCTCGTAGAGCGCGGCAATGCCGGCCGCGTCCCCGGCGTTGGCGCGCTCTACGAACAGGCGAGTCAGGTCTTCAGGCTTCATTGCTTTCTCATTGGCGGACATAAGTATCCCTTTTGCATCAAGTCGGGCAGCTCTCCTCAGCCTGCACGGCGACGAACTAGAAGTCCAACAGCTTCTACTACTCGTAGCTAGAATTTCTGCTTATGGAACTGAGGCAGCTCGAGTACTTCGTAGCGGTGGCCGAGGAAGCCAACTTCACCCGCGCCGCCGAACGGGTACGGATCAGCCAGTCGGGCGTCAGTGCCCAGATCCGTCAACTCGAGCACGACCTCGGCGCCACTCTTATCGACCGGTCGGGACGCCGCGCGACCGTGACCGCTGCCGGTGCGGTCGTGCTCGAACACGCCAGGGCCGTCCTCTCCTCCGCGCAGGCGCTGCGACGGGCGGTCGACGACGTGAACGGGCTGATCCGCGGCCGGCTCGTGGTGGGCATGGTCACCGCGTGCACGGTCACGCCGTTCTTCGACGCCCTCGCGACGTTCCACCTCGCGCACCCGGGTGTCGAACTGGTCCTGTTCGAGGACAACTCCGACCGGCTCATCGAGGGAGTACGCACCGGCAGCGCCGATCTGGCCCTCGTGGGCATGGCCGCCGGCACTCCGGACGGTGTCCGGGCCATGCCGATCGTCAGCGAGCGGCTCGTCGCGATCGTGGCCGACGGCCATCCGCTGGCGGGGCGCCGCGGAGCCTCCCTGGCCGAGATCGCCGAGTTCCCCATCGTGTGCCTGCCATCGGGAACCGGCATCCGGACGGTGTTCGACCAGGCCTGCGCCGACGGTGGGGTGAAGCCCGACATCGCCCTGCAGGCCAGCGCGCCGGGCGCCATCATGGACCTCGCCGCGCGTGGCCTCGGGGTCGCGATCCTCAGCGAGTCCATGGCCGTACCGCACCGGGAGCGCCTGTCCGTACTGATGATCGACGACGTGGAGACGCCCGCCGTACTGGCCCTGATCTGGCCGACCACGACGAATCCGGCACTGCAGGAACTCGTCCGCTACGGACGCACGGCCTTCGGCGGGGGCACCTGAGCCGACGTCCGACCACCCGCCGACTGACTCCTCTGGACCCAGCGGGTGACCGGCCCACAGCGGCTGTAGCGACGCTCCCGGGTCGGTGCGGTCAGTGTGTTTGGGTTGCCCAGACCGGCTGCTGGGGCTCGTCGTTGTGCACGATGATGTCGACGTGATCGGTCGGGCGGACCGTAGCGAAGTAGAGCTGCTGGGAGGGGATGTAACGCTCGCGCCAGCGCCGTTCGACTTCGGCCCGGGATGACACCCGGCGCTCTCGGATCACGGCACGATCCACGGTCTTCTCGAGCGCGGTCGACACGAAGATGCGCAGGTCCCATCGGTCAATCAGTTCCGGACGCATGAGGAAGACGCCGTCGAAGACCAGCACGGCGTCGGCGGGGGCAGTCGTGACCGGCGGGGACAGCGCGGTATCCGCGGTGCGGTCGTAGACCGCGTGCTGGAAGCGTCGATCTCCGCCCGGGCCGAGCGGATCGAGCAGGACCCGGTTCAGCGCGTCGTGGTCGTGGGTGTCGAAGTAGCAGCCTTCGGCCGAGTACTCGCCGCGCGGGTAGCGCTGTGCCCGGGGGAAGAGGAAATCGTCGATCGTGGCGCGGATGACGTCGCGGCCCTGTGTGCGCAAGACGACCGCCAGTTCGTCGGCGAGCGTGGTCTTGCCCGCGGCGGGCGCTCCGTCGATGGCAACCCGCGTCGGGTGTGTGACGGTGACGGACCCGACCGCCTCAGCCAGCCGGCCGAGCAACTCCTCGCGAGTCCCCTGGTCCATGTCCTGCCCCGTCCTACCCGCTCGGCCGACACCCGCGGGATACCCGATGACCGCTTCCGCGACCCGCGTCCCCTTCTGGGAGTCTGCGCCGAACCGCGCTCGGTTGATCCCCAGCCATGACCGAACAATTATCAGCATGTCGATGGGTGCGTTCTGCGGCGCCGGGCTCTCGACGGCTTCAGGGGTGACGCTCATCAGCTAGGGGCATGGAGCGGGCTGGACCTGCCCGGGGGCAGGTGATCCGGAATGATGTGCTCATGAGTGGTCCTGTCATCGCCGCTGGACGACGGCACTCGTTGGGGCTGTGTGCCGACGGCACCGTCGTCGCGGCCGGCAACGGGACCTCTGGCGAGTGTCGCGTCGAGGACTGGGTCGACGTGGTCGCCGTGGCGGCGGGCAACGTGCATACGGCGTCGAACACCGGGCGGTCCCACAGCGTCGGCCTGCGCGCGGATGGAACCGTGATCGCGACGGGGTGGAACGGTGACGGGCAGTGTGACGTCGCGTCCTGGCGCGAAGTGACCTTTGTCGCCGCGGGGTGGCGCCGCACCCTGGGCCTGGTTGGTGACGGCACCGTGCTGGCGACCGGACGGCTTCGCGATGGAGCGTGCGACGTAGGACAGTGGCGTGAGATTGTCGCGTTGGCTTGTGGTGACTGGCATTCGGTCGGCCTCAGAGCCGACGGGACTGCCGTCGCGGTCGGGAACGATCGCCGTGGGCAGTGCGCGGTTGCCGCCTGGTGTGACGTTGCCGCCATTGCCGCCGGTTACCTTCACACGGTCGGTCTCACCAACGACGGGCGCGTCTTCGCAGTCGGGGATCAATCGACGGGCGCCTGTGACGTCAGTGCCTGGGGCGACGTCGTGGCGGTGGCGGCCGGGAGCTATCACACCGTGGGTGTCACCGCGACCGGCCGGGTCGTGGCCGTGGGAAGTACGGATCTGGGCCAGTGCGACGTGGCCGACTGGCGGGATGTCGTCGCTGTTGCGGCCGGGTCCACCCACACCCTCGGACTACGCGCGGACGGAACAGTCGTCGCCGCCGGCAACAACCAGCACGGTCAGTGCGACATCACCGGCTGGGACATGATCCGTAAACCCGGCCTGTAGGGACGAGAACCGCCCAGTGATGCCGCCGACCGAGCAACGTGTTCAAGGTGCAGCGCGTCCAACCGCCAGCCGGAAAAGTTCACTGGGTCCAGAACTATGCTCCGGTGAAATGCCAGAGTTCGGAGCTCGTAGGGTGGTTGGTGTACGAGTACCGCACGCCGCCGTACACCCTCTTGGTGGCATCCTCGGGCCAGTCGAAATTGCACCTGGCCCATGTGCCGGCACCGTGCGCGTTACGGCAGTACCTGAAGTCGCACCCCCTGTCGTCGCGTCCGGTGACCGGAGTCGGGAGATCGCGGCCGCCGCCGGCGAGTCGGTGCTGCTCGGTCTGGACGACGGCACTCCCGTCTTCGCCGCCGACCTGAGCGCCGCCGACGAGCCCGCAGCGCTGCGGTTGGGCGCCGCGGAGACGAGCGGCGACCTGCGTACGGTGGCAGCCGACCTGCCGCACCCGCAGGCTGCGACCCTGGCGTACGCCCGCGGCCTGCTCCACTGGAACCGCCACACCCGCTATTGCGGCCTCTGCGGATCGCCCGCGCGCAGTGCCCAGGCCGGCCACGTTCGGGTGTGCACCGGCCCCGAGTGCGGCCGACTGTCGTTTCCCCGGATCGAGCCGGCCGTGATCGCGCTGATCGAGAGGCCCGGCGCGCAGCCGCGCTGCCTGCTCGCTCGTCACCACGGCGCGGGCCCGGACAACTTCTCGTTGCTGGCCGGCTTCGCCGAGATCGGCGAGAGCCTGGAGGGCACGGTACGCCGCGAGGCCGCCGAGGAGGCGGGCGTCACGGTCGGCCCCGTCACCTACCAGGGCTCCCAGGGATGGCCGTTCCCGTCGGGCTTGATGATCGGCTTCGTCGGGCAGGCGCTCGACGATCGGATCGACGTGGACGGCGCGGAACTGCTCGAGGCGCGCTGGTTCACCCGCGGCGAGGTGATCGAGCGGATCGTCGACGGCCCCGGCGCGGGACCGGCCGACTCGATCGGCGGCTGGTTGCTGCGCTCCTGGGCCGGACTCGACCCGACGGTGGACGACCGTCGCTGCCCCGGAGGGGCGGACGCTGCCGTGGTCGGCGGGCGTGCCAACCACTTCCACAGCCACCGTCCACACAGGACACATGATCTGTGTGACGCCGGGCGAAGTGCCGACGCTGATAGTCGGTTTCGTGATCGCCTTCATCAGCGTCGGCACCGTCGGTGCACTCGGCACGAACCTGATCGTCGGAACCGCCCCGCCGGAGCGGGGCGGATCGGCGGCGGCCCTTTCGTCGATGGGCGGTGAGCTGGGGTTTGCGCTCGGCGTCGCCATGCTCGGCAGCCTCGGCGCCGCCGTCTACCGTGAGTCGGTCGACGTGCCCGACGGCACGCCGGCGACCGCCGTAGGAGCCGCCGAGGGCAGCATGGAAGGTGCCGTCACCGCCGCCGGGGACCTGCCGCCCGATACCGCCGCGGAGCTGCTGTCCGCCGCCGCGACGGCATACGCCAACGGACTCAACGCGATCGGCCTCGCCTGCGCCGTCATCGCCGCGACAACCGCGGCCATCGCGCTCACCACCCTGCGCGGAAACCGTGGTGCCGTCCTGCCCGGCGAGGGTTCAGCGCGATCGGGGAAGGCGTCCGCGGCGGACGAGCCTCGCTCTCCGCCAGCTAGCCCACGTTCCGGGGCCGACGCCGCCCGGACCCGGTCCGGCTAGCCGGCGGTCATCGCCGGTGCCGGCGTACCGTCGGGGTCCTTCGGGTCTGGGCGCGGCTTCGGCTCGTCGAGGCGGACCAGCGTGACGCCGGTGAGGATCAGGGCCCCGCCGACCAGTTGCACGACCGTCGGCAGTTCGTCGAGCAGGAGCCAGGCGACCAGTACGGCGAAGAGCACCTCGGTCAGCCCGACGAACGACGCCAGCCGGGCGCCGAGCAGCCGCGCCCCGCCGATCCCGGTCGCGTACGCGACGACACCGGCGACCACGGCGAGGCCGAGGATCGGCACGAGCCAACTGGTCGACTGGCCGGCGAACGTGACCGTGCCGAAGTGGGCGTGCATCGGCAGCAGGCCGACGGCGCCGAGCAGCAGCAGGGTGGCCGAGCCGACGGCCATGCCGCCGCTGGCCATCGCCGTCGCGGGCAGGGCGCTGTCGACGCGGGCGCCGAGGACGAAGTAGCCGGCGAGACCGACCGCGGCGAACAGTCCCCAGAGCACACCGACCGGGTCGAGGCCGTCGCCGCCACCGGCCAGGTCGAGGACCAGGGCGAGGCCGAGTACGGCCGCGACCGAGCCGCCGACGGTCAGCAGGCGGGGCCGTTGCCCGTGTACGGCCCACATCCAGACGACGACGAGGATGACGCCGAGGTATTCGATCAGCAGTGCGATGCCGACCGGCAGGTAGCGGATCGAGTTGAAGAAGCCGACCTGGGCGGCGGCGACGCCGAGGAGTCCGAAGACGGCGACCATGCCGAGGTTGCGTCGGAGGACACGCCACCTGCCCCGCAGCGCGACGGCGGCCGGCACGGCGAGGATGAGGCCGGCGATACCGACCCGGGTGGCGACGGCGGCCTCGGCGGACCAGCCGGCGTCGATCAATGACCGGGCGAAGGGACCGGAGGTGCTGAACGCGAGCGCGGACAGCAGCGCCAGGCCGAGTCCGAGGCCGGCGGTGCGGCGGGTGTGCATGGCTCACCTTCAGCTCGATGTAATGTGCGAAGCCCCGTTACGCGGATGACGCTAGAGGCGCGACCTGACAGGAGTCAAGGTGTTCTTCACTCATGACACAGAGGTGACCCTGACGGCGACCGCGGCCCTGGTGAACACCGCCGGAGGCGACGGTGAACTGTTGCCCGACCTCGCTGCCCTCGAGGCGTTCTACGCCACCTACCAGTGGACCGGCCGCCCGCCCCGCACCGACGCCGACCTGCGCGCGGTACGGGACCTGCGTCCCCGGCTGCGCCGGCTCTGGGAGGCCGACGAGGACGAGGTGGTGACGATCGTCAACGCCCTGCTCCGCGAGGAGAACGCCCTGCCGCGACTCGTCCGGCACGACGACTGGCCCTACCACCTGCACGCCACGCCGGACGACGCGCCGCTGGCGTCGCGGATGGCGGTCGAGGCCGCCATGGCCCTGGTCGACGTCGTACGCGCCGGCGAACTGGGCCGGCTGCGGATCTGCGCCTTCCCCGACTGCGGCAACGTCCTGGTCGACCTGTCGAAGAACCGGTCCCGCCGCTTCTGCGAGGCCGGTTGCGGAAACCGGGCCGCGGTCAGTGCCTACCGGGCCCGTAAGGCGGCCCGGCGCCGGACCTGAGACAGCGCCGGACCTGAAGCGGCGCCGGACCTGAAGCGGCGCGGGCCGGCAACGGTGCGGAACTCAGCCCGCCAGCAACCGCCGGAACTGGGCGTCGTCCGGGTCGACCGGCCGGTCCCCGGCATCGGCGACGAAGATCGCGACGAAGGTGCTGTCCGGAGCCGCCCCGGCGAGCAGTTCGCGCCACGACCACAGGTTGGGGTGCGGCAGGTGGGTGGCCGCCTCGGCCGGGGCGAGCCGCCCGACCGCCTCGGCCAGCCGTTCCCGGTCGAGCGGGAAGACGCCGGTCGTGGCCACGTAGTCGCAGACCGAGGCGAGCACGACGGCCGACAGGGGTCGTACCTCGCCGACTCCGTTCAGGTGTCCGAACGTCAGCCCGGTGGCGTCCCGGCGGGCCACGGTGAAGGCGGCCGGCAGCACGAACCCCGGTATCCGCTCGGTGAACCGCAGCCGCGCCGCGCGCAGATCGTCGTCGGTGACCCAGGCGTCGGACATCCTCGGGCTCCTCCTGTCGTGTCGACCTCTCCCCCGCGCGACGCGCGCCGGGCGCCTGATCCTGACACGCCGATCGGCCCTCCCGGCGGTGGGCCGCCCGAAGTCGGGGACCGTACGCCCGGGGGGCGGGGGCCGGGCGGGAGCCGTGCGACGATGATCACCGTTCGACGAGGTGGGACGGGGGCACGATGGAGTCGAAGTCACTGGGACGTCCGTTCTGGACGTTCTGGGGTGCCGCGTCGCTGGCCAACGTCGGCGACGGCATCCGGCTGGCGGCGTTCCCGCTGCTGGCCGCGTCGCTGACCGACAGCCCGCTGGGGGTGGCGGCGGTGACCGCGTCACAGGCACTGCCGTGGCTGGTCACCGGCCTGCTCGCGGGGTCGCTCGCCGACCGGCGCGGGGCGAAGGCGCTGATCGTCTGGGCCGACCTGGGGCGGGTACTCGTCCTGGCCACCCTCGTGGTCGCGGTCGCGACGGGTTGGGCGTCGCTGCCGCTCGTCCTGGCCACCGGCTTCCTGCTCGGGGTCGGTGAGACGCTGCGCGACACCGCCGCCCAGACCGCCATCCCCGGCCTGGTGGCCAAGCCGTTGCTGGAGCGGGCCAACGGGCGCCTCGTCGCCGGGGAGATCGTGGGCAACGAGTTCGTCGGACCGCCGGTGGGCGCGGCGCTGTTCGTCGCCGGTGCCGCGCTGCCGTTCGCGGTCAACGGGGCGTCGCTGGCCCTGGCGGTCATGCTCGTGCTGTCCCTGCCGTTGAGCCTGGTCGCCCGTACGGCGGGGACGACGGCGCCGGTGGTGAAGGACGGTGTCCGGGCGGGTCTGCGGTGGCTGGTGCGCCACCGCATGCTGCGTACGCTGACCGCCGTCTGCGCCGCGGTCGCCGCCGCCGACAGTGCCTGGTTCGCGATCCTGGTGCTCTACGCCCGGGAGAACCTCCAGGCCGGCGCGGTCGGTTACGGCGTCCTGCTCGCCACCGGTGCGTTCGGTGGCCTGCTCGGGGCGTTCGTCGCGGAGCGGCTGGTGGGCGGCCGCCGCCATCGTGTCGTGCTGACCTGGTCGCTGCTGGTGACCGCCGGGGTGCCCGCCCTGCTGCTGTTCGTCTCCGATCTCTGGGCCGCCGTGCTCGTCGTCGTGGTCACCAGCGGGTCGTTCGCCGTCCTCAACGTGACCGCCGTCTCCCTGCGCCAGCGTTCCGTTCCCGGCGAACTGCTGGGGCGGGTCACCGCGGCCGGCCGTACGTTGTCGTTCAGCGCCGCCGCGGTGGGGGCGCTTCTCGGCGGTGGCCTGGCCTCGGTGGCCGGTGTCGAGGCGCCGTTCCTGTTCAGCGGTGTCGTCGCGGTCCTCGCCACCGTCGCGTGGTACGTCGTCTCCCGCCCCACCGGCCGTCCGGGCGTAGCGGGAACCTAGTCCGCCGGCGGGATCGCGAGAATGGCGTCGACGCCGCGTTCGAACAGCTCGTCGTCGTTCCACCGGCCGTCGTCGAGATGGCCGGAGGCGACGAGGGTGGGATAGGCGGCCGGATCGGTGGCGATGTGTCGCCGGGCCGCGGCCCGCGCGTCGGGGTCGTCGGTCCGGTGCCAGGTGGCCTCGGTCAGCGCCGCGCCGATCACGTAGTTGGCCAGCAGCCGGGTGACGACGGCCAGCCGGGCCCCGGTGAAGCCACCACGGGCCAGCCCGGCCTGCAGGAACTCGGTGCGGGCGAGGACGTTGGGTCCGAGCATCGGCCGCCCGACGAGGCTGGGTGCCCAGGGATGGCGCAGCATGGCCGCCCGCCACCCGGACGTCAGCGCGCGTACGTCTGCCCGCCAGTCGTCGCCGGCGTCGGGGAGCCGTACCTCGCCGAAGATCTGGTCGACGGCCAGGTCGAGGACGTCGTCCCTGGTCTTCACGTGCCAGTAGAGCGCGGTGGAGGTGACCGCGAGGCGCTGCGCGAGATGGCGCATCGTCAGCCCGTCGGTGCCCTTCTCGTCGAGGAGGGTCACGGCGGCCTCCACGATGCGCTCCCGGGTCAGCGGTCGGGCGCGGCGGGGGCGGGCCGGCTCGTCGCGGAGCCAGACCGTGCCGGCGTCCGGGGGCCGTCGCCCCTCCCGCCCGCCGTCGGGCGGCCCACCCAATTCGGTCGCGTTCATCCGGGCCACTCTAGTACGTTCCTCAGGTAACTTAACGATGATAAGTCAACTGTTCGCCGTTCAGGAGGGTGCCGGCCGATGCCTCTGATGCGGATACAGATCGACAGCGACAGGTACACGGCACGTCGGGTGCTGGAGCTGCACCGGGCCGGAAGGATCCACCACGAGTCCAGGAACGCGGCCCGCGACGAGGTCTGGCGGCGTGGCCGTACCCCCGCCGCGGAGCCGGTCTTCATCGGGATCACGAACGGGCGGCCGGTCCGGCTCGTCTACGACGTCGAGGTCCACTCGGACACGACCGCGTGACCGGCCGCGACCCGCGGCCGGCGCCGGAGGTGGCCGCGACGACCTGCCCGGCGGTCAGGGACGGTAGCGGTAGCCCATGCCCGGTTCGGTGATCAGGTGCCGGGGGCGGGCCGGGTCGTCCTCCAGCTTGCGCCGCAGCTGGGCCATGTACTGCCGCAGGTAGTTGGTCTCGTTGTGGTACGCCGGTCCCCACACCTCGTGCAGGAGCTGGCGCTGACTGACCAGCTTGCCGGGATGGCGCAGGAGCATCTCGAGCATCGCCCACTGGATGGGGGTGAGCCGGACCTCGGTGCCGTCGTCGTGCCGGACCAGGTGGTCGGCGAGGTGGACGGTGTGCGATCCGATCCGGTGGGTCGCGGTGGCCGGCGCCCCCGGATCACCCGGGGGCGGGGCGATCCGGCGGGTGACCGCACGGATCCGGGCGAGGAGTTCGTCGACGCCGAACGGCTTGGTGACGTAGTCGTCGGCACCGGCGTCGAGCGCGGCGACCTTGTCCTGGCTGCCGACCCGGCCGGACAGGACGATGATCGGCACCACGGTCCAGCCACGCAGCCCCCGGATGACCTCGACGCCGTCGAGATCGGGCAGGCCGAGGTCGAGGACCACCAGGTCGGGCGGGTGACCGGCGGCGGCCCGCAGCGCCCCCGCCCCGCTGTCGGCGACCTCGACGTCGTAGCCGTGGGCCCGCAGGTTGATCCGCAGGGCGCGCAGGATCTGCGGTTCGTCGTCGACGACCAGGACGCGGGTCATCGCGGTGCCCCCGGCGGCTCGCCCGGTACGGGTGCGGCGGGTAGGCGGATCACCATGGTCAGGCCGCCGCCCGGGGTGGTTTCCGGGGTGATGCCGCCCCCCATCGCCATGATCATTCCTCTGGACAGGGCGAGGCCGAGGCCGACCCCGGTGGTGTTGTCACGGTCGCCGAGCCGCTGGAACGGCAGGAAGACATGTTCCCACTCGTCCTCCGGAATGCCCGGGCCGGTGTCGATCACCCGGAGTTCCACCTGACCGGCGTGGGCGCTGGCGGTGACCGCCGGTGGCTGGCCGGGTGGGCTGAACCGCAAGGCGTTGGCGAGGACGTTGACCAGGACCCGTTCCAGGAGGCCGGGGTCGGCCAAGGCCGCGGGCAGGTCGGCGGGAATGTCGGTGGTGACGTCGGCGGCGCCGGGACCGAGTTCGTCCAGCGCCCGGGGTACGGCGTCCTCCAGCCCGATGGCGGTCGCGGTGACACCGAGCACGCCGGCCTGCAGGCGGCTCATGTCGAGCAGGTTGGCGACCAGCCGGTGCAGCCGGTCCAGGGACTCGTCGGCGGTGGCGAGCAGTTCCTCGCGGTCGTCGTCGTCGAACTCGACCTCGTGGCTACGCAGGCTGGACACCGCCGCCTTGGCCGAGGCCAACGGCGTACGCAGATCGTGGCTGACGGCGGCGAGCAGCGCCGTACGCATCCGGTCGGCCTCGGCCAGCGGTCGTGCCGTGGCCGCCTCCTCGGCGAGGCGTTCCTGCCGTAGCGCGACGGCCGCCTGGGCGGCGAACGCCTCGACGACCCGCCGGTCGGCGGCCGCCAGCCGGCGCCCGGAGAGCACGACGGTGAGCCGCTCGTCGACCGGTACCACCGTCTCCCCCGCGTCCGGGGTGCCGGCCGGGGTGTCGCCGACGCTCGCCACGATCCGCCACGCCTGTTCCTCCCGCGCCCGCCCCGGGCGCCCCCCGGCGTCGGCGGCGAGTTCGAGCACGCTGACGGCGCGCAGGGCGAACGTCTCGCGGAGCCGGTCGAGCAGGGCGGGCAGGGGGCGTTCGCCGCGCAGGACGCTGCCGGCGACGGTGGCCAGGGTCTGGGCCTCGGCGGCGGCCCGCGCGGCCTCCCGGGTACGCCGGGCGGCGATGTCGACCACGCCGCTGACCGCGAGGGCGACCCCGACGAAGACGGCCAGGGCGAGCAGGTTGTCGGCCTCGGCGATGGTCAGGGTGTGGTACGGCGAGGTGAAGAAGAAGTTGAGCAGCAGGGATCCGCCGAACGCGGCGACGAGGGCCGGCCACAGCCCGCCGACCAGCGCGACCCCGACGACGGCCGCGAGGAAGATCAGGATGTCGTTGGTCAGGGTGAGGTCGGGCAGCACCGTCAGGATCAGGGTTAGCAGCGGCATCCCGGCACCGGTGAGGGCGAAGCCGAGCAGTTGGCGGCGCCTCGACAGGGCCGCCGGCATCCGGGCCGCCCGCCGGCCCCGGCCCGCCTCGGGGTGGGTCACCAGGTGTACGTCGATCGCCCCGGACAGCGCGGTGGTGGTGACCCCGACCCCCGGGGACAGGAGCTGGGCGAAGCGGCCCCGCCGGCTGGCCCCGAGCACGAGTTGGGTGGCGTTGACGCCGCGGGCGAAGTCGAGCAGGGCCGCCGGGATGTCGGTGCCGAGAACCTGGTGGTAGGTGCCGCCGAGACTTTCGACCAGGACCCGCTGCCGGGCGAGCTGGGCCGGGTCGGCGCCGGCGAGGCCGTCGTTGCGGGCCACGTGTACGGCCAGCAGGTCGGCGCCCTTGCTCCGGGCGGCGACGCGGGCGGCCCGCCGGATCAGGGTCTCGCCCTCGGGTCCGCCGGTCAGGGCGACCACGACCCGTTCCCGGGCCTCCCAGGTGTCGGAGATCCCGTGCTGGGCGCGGTAGGCGTCGAGTTGGTCGTCGACCTTGTCGGCGAGCCAGAGCAGGGAGAGTTCGCGCAGCGCGGTGAGGTTGCCGACCCGGAAGTAGTTGCCCAGCGCCGCGTCGATCCGGTCCGGGCGGTAGATGTTGCCGTGCGCCATCCGCTGCCGCAACGCCTGCGGGGTCATGTCGACCAGTTCGACCTGCTCGGCCGCGCGCACGATCTCGTCGGGGACGGTTTCGCGCTGGGTCGTACCGGTGATCTGGGCGACGACGTCGTTGACCGACTCCAGGTGCTGGATGTTGACCGTGGACAGGACGGTGATGCCGGCGTCGCACAGCCGCTGGATGTCCTGCCAGCGCTTCTCGTTGGCGGAGGCGGGCACGTTGGTGTGCGCGAGTTCGTCGACGACCGCGACCTCGGGGCGGCGGGCCAGGACGGCGTCGAGGTCCATCTCGGTGAACTCGACCCCGCGGTAGGTGACCGTGCGGCGCGGTACGACCTCCAGGTCGCCGATCATCGCCGCGGTGTGGCGGCGGCCGTGCGTCTCCACCAGGCCGACCACCACGTCGGTGCCGCGCCCGGCCCGCCGCCGCGCCTCCTCGAGCATGGCGTAGGTCTTGCCGACGCCGGGGGCGGCTCCGAGGTAGATGCGCAGTTCTCCCCTGGGCACGTGGCCCATCCTCCCTGTTCGCGTGGCCGTCCCACCGGACCCACGCCGCCAGGCTGTACACGGGCCGGCGGCCCACCCGGCGGCGCCGGTCAGGGTGCGGGATACCGCCGGTCGAGGGCGAGGTTGAGGCGCAGCACGTCGACCACCGGCTCGCCCAGGAAGCCGAGTCCCCGCCCCCGCGTGTGCTCGTCGACCAGGCGCCGGATCCGCGCCGGGTCGACGCCGCGTTCCCGCGCGACCCGGGCCACCTGGATCTCGGCGTACGCGGGCGAGATGTGCGGGTCGAGGCCACTGCCGCTGGCGGTGACGGCGTCGGCGGGTACGGCCGGCTCGTCGGGTGCGTCGCCGCGGACCGGGGTGACGACGCCGCCTTCGGCGACGTAGTCGTGGCCCGGCCGGGCCAGCTCGACCGGCACCCCTTCGTAGCTGGCCAGGAACGGGGTGGCGGGCGCGACCTGGTTGACGCTGACGACCCGGACGACCGGTCCGGTGAACCCGTCGGCGCGGAAGACGGCCAGCACGGCGCCGACGCCGTCGGTGGTGCAGTACGGCCGCCGCCCGTCGACGCCGTCGAGTTCCGCGACGGCCAGGCTGCGGGCGCAGACCTGGGTGAGCAGGCTGCGACCGGAGACCGCGGGGTCGGTGGCGATGGTGTCGACCACGCTTTCCGGGCCGAGGTTGCTGGCGGCGGTGGCGGTCGGGTCGTAGCCGTCGCCGGCCGCCGAGGGACGGGACTGGAAGTAGCGCGGGACGGGGTCGCCGTCGGTGTCGGTGAACGACTGCCCGATCAGCGCGCTGCCGATGGTCCGCCCGCCCGCGCTGATCAGCGACCCGTCGGCCCGGTCGGCTAGGCCGGGGAGCCGGCCGACGGCGACCAGGGCCAGCGGGTAGGCCAGGCCGAGTAGGACGGTGAGGACCAGGACAGCCCGGAGGGCGGCCAGGTGCCGGGCGAGCCAGTTGGGAAGGCGCATCACGAGATCCCCGGGATGGACTGGACGATCAGGTCGATGAGTTTGATGCCGGCGAACGGCGCGACGAGTCCGCCGAGGCCGTACCGCCAGAGGTTGCGGCGCAGCAGTTCGGATGCGCTGGCCGGCCGGTACCGTACGCCGCGCAGGGCGAGCGGGACCAGGGCGACGATCACGACCGCGTTGAAGATCACCGCGGACAGGATCGCCGACTCGGGGCCGGCCAGTCGCATGATGTTGAGCGCGTCCAGGCTCGGGTAGATGCCGGCGAACATCGCCGGGATGATCGCGAAGTACTTCGCGACGTCGTTGGCGATCGAGAAGGTGGTCAACGCACCTCGGGTTATCAGCAGTTGCTTGCCGATCTCGACGATCTCGATGAGCTTGGTCGGGTCGGAGTCGAGGTCGACCATGTTGCCGGCCTCCTTCGCGGCCGACGTACCGGTGTTCATCGCCACGCCGACGTCGGCGCGGGCCAGGGCGGGGGCGTCGTTGGTGCCGTCGCCGGTCATCGCGACCAGCCGCCCGCCCTCCTGTTCCCGGCGGATCAGGGCGAGCTTGTCCTCCGGGGTCGCCTCGGCGAGGAAGTCGTCGACGCCGGCCTCGTCGGCGATCGCCTTCGCCGTACGGGGGTTGTCGCCGGTGACCATGACGGTGCGGATGCCCATCCGGCGCATCTCGGCGAACCGGTCCCGCATGCCGGCCTTGACCACGTCCTTGAGGTGGATCACGCCGAGCGCCCGGGCCGGCTCGCCGTCGACGTGTTCGGCGACGACCAGCGGGGTGCCGCCGGTGCCGCTGATGGCCTCGGCGAGGTCGCCGACCTCGCCGGTCGGGTGGCCGCCGTTGTCGCGTACCCACTTCATCACCGCGGCGGCGGCGCCCTTGCGGATCCGGCGGCTCTTGCCGCCGCCGATGTCGACACCGCCGCCGATGTCGAGGCCGCCGCCGGTGTCGACACCGCCGCCAGCGGCGAGGTCGACGCCGCTCATCCGGGTCTGGGCGGTGAACGGTACGAAGGTGGCCCGCGGCATGAGGCCGGGTTCCCGGGCGCGCACCCCGAAGGCGGTCCCGGCCAGCAGCACCACCGACCGGCCCTCCGGGGTCTCGTCGGCCAGGCTGGACAGCTGTGCCGCGTCGGCGACGGTCGCCGCGTCGACGCCGCCGACCGGCAGGAACTCGGCGGCCTGCCGGTTGCCGAGGGTGATCGTGCCGGTCTTGTCCAGCAGCAGGGTGTCGACGTCGCCGGCGGCCTCGACGGCACGGCCGCTCATCGCCAGCACGTTGTGCTGGACGAGGCGGTCCATGCCGGCGATGCCGATCGCCGACAGCAGCGCCCCGATGGTGGTCGGGATGAGGCAGACCAGCAGCGCGACCAGCACGATGCCGGTGACACCGCCGTCGGTGATCGCCGGGGTGTCGGGGGCGGCGGCCTGGTGGCCCTTGGCGAAGATCGCCAGTGGCTGGAGGGTGACCACGGCCAGCAGGAAGATGACGGTGAGCGCGGCCAGCAGGATGTTCAGCGCGATCTCGTTCGGGGTCTTCTGCCGGTCGGCGCCCTCGACCAGGGCGATCATCCGGTCGATGAAGCTCTCCCCGGTCTTCTGGGTGATCTTGACGACGATCCGGTCGGACAGCACCCGGGTGCCTCCGGTCACCGCGCTGCGATCACCGCCGGACTCGCGGATCACGGGTGCGGACTCGCCGGTGATGGCGGACTCGTCGACGCTGGCGATGCCCTCCACCACGTCGCCGTCGCCGGGGATGATCTCCCCCGCCTCGACCAGGACGATGTCGCCCCGCTGGAGCTCGGGTGCGGGCACCGTCTCCTCGCGGTGGCGGCTCGCCGGCTGGCCCGGCCGCCAGCCGACCAGGCGGGTGGCGACGGTGTCCTTCTTCGCCCGCCGCAGGGTCGCCGCCTGGGCCTTGCCGCGCCCCTCGGCGACGGCCTCGGCGAGGTTGGCGAAGACGACGGTCAGCCACAGCCAGCCGGTGACCGCCCAGGCGAACACCGACGGGTCGGTGCCGGCGAGGACGGTGGTGAACAGCGCGCCGACCTCGACGACGAGCATCACCGGGTTGCGCCACAGGGTGCGCGGGTCGAGCTTGCGCAGCGCGTCGGGAAGCGACCGGATCAACTGCCCGGGGTCGAGCAGGCCACCGCCGACCCGGCCCCGGGCGACCGGTGCGCCGGCGGTAGCGGTGGTACCGGCGCCGGGCGGCGCCGGCGTGGTCGTGGTCATGGCCGTTCCTCTCACGATGGTCACAGCCCTTCGGCCAGCGGGCCGAGCGCGAGGGCGGGCAGGAAGGTCAGCGCCACGAGGATCACCGTGACCCCGGCGACCATCCCGACGAACAGCGGCCGGTGGGTCGGCAGGGTGCCCGCGGAGGCCGGGACCGGCCGCTGGCCGGCCAGCGAGCCGGCCAGCGCCAGCACGAGGATGATCGGCAGGAACCGGCCGAGAAGCATGCACAGGCCGAGGGCGGTGTTCCACCACGGCGTGTTCACGGTGATGCCGGCGAACGCGGAGCCGTTGTTGTTGCTCGCCGAGGTGAAGGCGTAGAGCACCTCGGACAGCGCGTGCGGGCCGACGTTGAGTGCCGTCGAGGCGTTGCCGGTGGCGAAGGCGGCGGCGGTGCCGGCGAGGACCAGGGCCGGGGTGACGAGGAAGTAGAGCGAGGCGAGCTTGACCTCCCGCGCGCCGATCTTCTTGCCGACGTACTCGGGGGTGCGGCCGACCATCAGGCCGGCGACGAACACGGTGATCACCGCGAGGACGAGGATGCCGTACAGGCCGGCACCCACGCCGCCGGGCGCGACCTCGCCGAGCATCATGTTGACCAGCGGGACCATGCCACCCAGCGCGGTGTACGAGTCGTGGAACGAGTTCACCGCGCCGGTCGACGTCAGAGTGGTCGCGGCGGCGAAGGTCGCCGAGTTCGAGATCCCGAACCGGGTCTCCTTGCCCTCCAGCGCCGCCCCGACCGCCTGCGGCACCGTGCCGTGCCCGGTCAGTTCGAAGACGTTGGTCAGCGTGACGCTGGCCAACGCGAGGATCGCCATGACGGCCGCGATCGCGTAGCCCTGCCGGTGCTGGCCGACCATGCGGCCGAAGACCCGGGGCAGGCTGAACGGGATCAGCAGGATCAGGAAGATCTGCAGCCAGTTGGTCCAGGTGGTCGGGTTCTCGAACGGGTGGGCGCTGTTCGCGTTGTAGAAGCCGCCGCCGTTGGTGCCCAGTTCCTTGATGACCTCCTGGCCGGCGACCGGGCCACCGGGGACGAGCTGGGTGCCGCCGGTCAGGGTGGTCACCTCGGTGCCGGCGGACAGGTTCTGCACCACGCCGCCGAGCATCAGCGCCAGCGCGCCGACGACCGAGACCGGCAGCAGGACGCGCAGGGTGATCCGGGTCAGGTCGACCCAGAAGTTGCCGAGTTCGCCGGTACGGCCACCGGCGAACCCGCGCAGCAGGGCGACCGCGACCGCCATCCCGACGGCGGCGGAGAGGAAGTTCTGCACCGCCAGGCCGGCCATCTGCACCAGATGGCCCATCGTCGACTCGCCCGAGTACCACTGCCAGTTGGTGTTGGTCACGAACGACACCGCGGTGTTCCACGCCCCGTGCGGTACGACGGGGTCGAAGCCCAGCGACAGCCACAGGTGGTCCTGCAGGCGCTGGAACGCGTACAGGAACAGGATCGACACGGCGGAGAACGCCAGCAGGCCACGGGCGTACACGCCCCACGTCTGTCCGGCCGTCGCGTCGACCCCGACCAGGCGGTAGAGGCCCCGCTCGACGCGAGAGTGCCGGGTGCCGGACACCGCGCGGTGGAGGTGGTCGCCGACCGGGCGGTAGGCGAGGACCAGGGCCACCGCCAACGACACCACGAAAATGACGCCGGCCGTTGTCGTGGTCATCAGAAACGCTCCGGAAAGAGCAGTGCGGCGACCAGGAACACCGCCAGTCCGATCGCCAGCACCAGGCCGACGGAGTTGACGACGCTCACAGTTTCTCCACGCCCCGCACCACGAGGTCCAAGGCTGCGAACAGCCCCACCGTCAACAGCACGAACACCACGTCGGACACGCTGACTCCTTTGACCGAACCCTTTTCGCGCCCGTTTCGGGCCGCGTGACAACGAATACGCCGCCCGCGATCGGGTGGACAGGGGCCATAACGCGACGATGACGCCCGGGAGCCGTTTCTTGACGCCGTTTTCACGGCGCCGTCCGGTTACCGGACCCGGCCGGGTCCCGGAACCGGGGTCGGTTCGATGTGGTGCCGGCGTACGAACACGACGATCGCCAGGACCACCATGGTGACGATGGCCAGGAGCGAGAGCGGGTAGGGCCGGTCCGGATTCACCTGGCCCGAGATGAGGGAGAAGTCCCACACGGCGTGGATGACGGCCGGCACGGCGATGCCGCCGGACCGGCGCCGGATCAGGTAGAGGAAGTAGCCGGCGACCATGGTCGTCAGGACCTGGACGAAGGCTCCGGCGCCCTCGGTGAGCAGGTTGGCGGTATGGGCCACGGCGAAGATGACCGTGGACCACAGGGCGACCATTCCCTCCCGGAAGCCGTTGGCGCGAAAGACGGTCACGCCCAGCCCGCGGAACATCAGTTCCTCGCCGACGCCGATCAGCGCCGCGGAGAGCAGGAGCGTCAGGGTGAAGGCGGCGCCCTTGCCGGCGAGGGCGGCGTAGTCGGTCACGACGACGGCGCAGGCCGCCATGCCGATGGGCACGACCACGACCCAGCGCTGGACCGGACGGTCGTCCCGCAGGACCGGCGGCCACCAGCGCAGCCACGAGACGACCGCCACCACCAGGACGACCGAGACCGCCTCCGGCAGCGTGATGCCGCGCCACATCTCGTTCAGCGTCCCGGGCGCCGCGTACCTGGTCACCAGGCCACTGGTCAGGGTCAGCGCCAGCCCGTGCAACACGATCAGGTAGGCGACGACCAGGCCGACGAAGGCGAGGACGGACAGGCGTCGCCCCCCGGCCGGCCGGACGGGTTCGCGCCGCGCGGGCCCGCGGGTAGCCATAACCGCAGGGTATTAGCGTTTGGCGCCCTTGACCGCGAGCTTCACGGATGGCGGGCCGACCGCGCGTTCCGGCCGAGAGCAGGCCGTTTCACCGGCCGGTGGGCGGGTACGACGCGGCACCGGTGACGGAGAGGGCGGTCGGCGTGGTGGACCTGGACAGGCTCGGTGACGCGACGGTGGGCAGCACTCCCCCGCACCGGTGGATGACCGCCACCGGCGACACGACCAGCGGGTGCCGACCGTGAGCCCGCAGCCGCTGCCCAGCCCGGTCCTGCGCCCGCCCGGCCCGGCCCGGGACGTCGACCTGACCGCGCTCGCGGCCGACCTGCGCGCCGAGGTCGACGGCGAGGTGCGCTTCGACGCCGGCTCGCGCGCCGCGTACTCGACCGACGCCTCCAACTACCGGCAGGTGCCGCTCGGGGTCGTCGTACCCCGCACCGTCGAGGCGGCGGTGGCGGCGGTCGCCGTCTGCCGCCGGCACCACGCGCCGCTGGTCTCCCGGGGCGGCGGCACCGGCCTGGCCGGACAGTCCACCAACACGGCCGTGGTGCTGGACTGGTCGAAGTACTGCCACCGGGTGCTCGAGGTCGACACCGACACCCGGACCTGCCTGGTGGAGCCGGGCATCGTGCTCGACCAGCTCAACGCCCGGCTGCGGCCGACCGGCCTGGAGTACGGGCCGCGCCCGGCGACGCACGACCACTGCACCATCGGCGGCATGATCGGCAACAACTCGTGCGGCTCGACCGCGCAGCGCACGGGGAAGGTGGTCGACAACGTCGTCGAACTGGAGGTGCTGCTCTACGACGGCACCCGGATGTGGGTCGGCGCGACCGGTGACGCGGAGTACGACCGCATCCAGCGCGACGGCGGCCGGAAGGCGGAGATCTACCGGCAACTGCGCGCACTGTGCGACGAGTACGGGGCCGACATCCGGGCCCGCTATCCGCACATCCCCCGCCGGGTCTCCGGTTACAACCTCGACAGCCTCCTGCCGGAGAAGGACTTCCACGTCGCCCAGGCTCTCGTGGGCTCGGAGAGCACCCTGGTCACCGTCCTGCGGGCCCGGCTGAGACTGGTCCCGGTGGTCAAGGCCAACGCCATCGTGTTCCTCAGCTATCCCGACATCGCCACCGCCGCCGACGACGTACCCCAGGTCCTGGAACACCGGCCGATCGCCCTGGAGGGGATCGACGACAAGCTCGTCGACCTCGAACGACGCAAACACCTGCACCCGCGCGCCCTGCACGACCTTCCCGAGGGCGGTGCCTGGCTGATGGTGCAGCTCGGCGCCGACACGCCGCAGGAGGCGAGGACGGCCGCCGACCGGCTGATCGACGCGATGCGCCGCGACGGCGGGCCGCGGGTGCACGAGTTCGCCGATCCCGTCGACGAGAAGCGGATGTGGGCCGTCCGGGAATCGGCGCTGGGCGCCACCGCGCGGATGCCGGACTCGGACCACACCTGGCCCGGCTGGGAGGACTCCGCGGTCGCCCCGGACCGGCTCGGCGCCTACCTGCGGGGCCTCCAGCGGCTTTTCGAGGAGTACGGCTACCAGGGTGCTTCCCTGTACGGGCACTTCGGGCAGGGGTGTGTGCACACCAGCATCCCGTTCCGGCTGCGCTCCGCCGACGGTGTACGGCGGTTCCGGTCCTTCCTGGAACGCGCCGCCGACCTCGTCGCCTCGCACGGCGGGTCGTTCTCCGGCGAGCACGGCGACGGCCAGGCCCGTGGCGAACTGCTGCCCAGGATGTACGGCGAACGACTGACCCGGGCGTTCGGCCAGCTCAAGGCGATCTTCGACCCGGACGACCGGATGAACCCGGGCAAGATCATGCCCCCGTACCCGCTCGACAGCAACCTGCGGCTCGGCGTCGACTACGACCACGGCGAGGTCGAGACGATGTTCGCCTACCCCGACGACGACGGGAAGTTCGGCGACGCGGTCCTGCGGTGCGTCGGCGTGGGCAAGTGCCGGCGCCACGAGGGCGGGGTGATGTGTCCGTCCTACATGGTCACCCGGGAGGAGGAACACTCCACCCGGGGCCGGGCCCGGCTGCTGTTCGAGATGCTCGACGGCACGGGCCGCGGCGGCACGATCGGTGACGGCTGGCGCTCGACGGCCGTCCGCGACGCCCTCGACCTCTGCCTGGCCTGCAAGGGCTGCCGGGCCGACTGCCCGGTCAACGTCGACATGGCCACCTACAAGGCGGAGTTCCTGTCCCACCACTACGCCGGCCGGTTGCGGCCCCGCTCGCACTACTCGATGGGCTGGCTGCCGGTGGTGGCGGCCGCCGCCGGTCTCGCGCCGCGCGCGGTCAACGCCGCCGCGCACGCGCCCGGGCTCGGCCGGCTCGCCAAGCTGGCCGGCGGGATCGACCCGCGCCGGGACATCCCGGTCTTCGCCGCCGAGTCGTTCCAGCGCTGGTTCGCCCGCCGTACGCCGGCCGGGGACGGCTCGCGCGGCGAGGTGGTGCTGTGGCCGGACACCTTCAACAACCGCTTCCACCCCGCCGTCGGCCGGGCGGCGGTCGAGGTGCTGGAGGCGGCCGGCTGGCGGGTGCGGGTGCCCGGCCGTACGGTGTGCTGCGGACTGACCTGGATCTCCACCGGGCAACTCGGGGTCGCCCGGCGGGTGCTGCGGCGCACCGTGGACACGCTGCGCCCGTACCTGCGGGCCGGCACCCGGGTCGTCGGCCTGGAGCCGAGCTGCACCGCGGTGTTCCGCAGCGACGCCCACGAACTCTTCCCGGGCGACGACGACTTCACCCGGCTGCGCGAGCAGACCGTCACCCTCGCCGAGCTGCTGCACGACCACAGCCCGGGCTGGCGGCCGCCGCGGGTGCCGGCCCGCGCCCTGGTGCAGACCCACTGCCATCATCACGCGATCCTCGGCACCGCCGCCGACCGGGCGGTGCTGGCCGCGGCCGGCGTCGACGCCGACCTCCTGGACTCCGGCTGCTGCGGGCTGGCCGGCAACTTCGGCTTCGAGCGCGGGCACTACGAGGTGTCCCAGGCGTGCGCGGAGCGGGTGCTGCTGCCCGCCGTCCGGGGCGCCGCCGCCACCGACGTCATCCTGGCCGACGGATTCAGCTGCCGTACCCAGGTCGAGCAGGGCGCGGCCGGTGGCCGGTCGCCGATCCACCTGGCCGAGCTGCTGCGCGCGGGGCTGCACGACGGGTCCGTACCGGATCCGCCGGAGTCCGGCTGGGGCGACCGGCCCGGGCCGCCGTCCCGGCGGGCCGGGTGGATGGCCGCCGGGCTCGCCGGGCTCGCCGCCGTCGGGCCGGCCGCCGCGCTCGTCGTACGGGCCGCCGCCCGGCGGCGACGGTGATCCGGCTGTCCGCGACGGCGTACCGGGTGCCGACGGACCTCCCGGGCGGGGACGGCACCCTGGCCTGGACCGACACCACCCTCGTCCTGGTCCGGGCCGAGGCCGACGGGCACACCGGCACCGGGTGGACGTACGGGCCGTCCGCCGTCGCGGCCGCGGTGCCGGAGTTGCTCGACCCGGCGCTGACCGACCTGGAGCCGGACGACGTGCCGGCGGTCTGGTCGGCGATGCGCCGGAACCTGCGCAACGCCGGCCGGCCCGGGATCGCGGGGCTCGCCCTGTCCGCCGCCGACTGCGCCGTCTGGGACCTCAAGGCGCGCCGGCACGACCTGCCGCTGGCCCGGCTGCTCGGCACCGCCCGCCGGCGGGTGCCGGTCTACGGCAGCGGCGGTTTCACCACGTACGACGACGAGCAGCAGCAGCGGCAGCTCGCCGGTTGGGTGCACGGGGACGGGATTCCCCGGGTGAAGATCAAGATCGGTGGATCGTGCGGCACCGAGGTGCCCCGGGACCTGGCCCGGATGGTCGCCGCGCGGCGGACCATCGGCGACGACGCCGAGTTGTACGTCGACGCCAACGGCGCGTACCAGCGCAAGCAGGCGATCCGGGTGGCGAGCGCCGCCGCCGACCTGGACGTGCGCTGGTTCGAGGAGCCGGTCAGCTCCGACGACCTGGCCGGTCTCGGGCTGGTCCGCGACCGGGTCGGGCCGGACGTGGCCGCCGGCGAGTACGGCTTCGACCTGGTCTACTTCCACCGGATGGCGCCGTTCGTCGACTGCCTCCAGATCGACGTCACCCGCTGCGGCGGGATCACCGGCTTCCTGCGGGCGGCCGCGGTCGCCGAGGCGGCCGGCCTGGAGGTCTCCGCGCACTGCGCACCGCACCAGCACCTGGCGGTCGCGGCGGCCACCCCGAACCTGCGGCACCTGGAGTGGTTCCACGACCACGTACGCGTCGAGTCGATGCTCTTCGACGGGGCGGGGCCGGCGACCGGCGGCAGCGTCGACGTCGTCCTCGACCGGCCCGGCACCGGGCTGGAGTTCCGCACCGGGCGGGCCGAGGGATACCGGGTGGCCTGAGCGCCGGCCGCTAGCCGCACGGGTCCACCTGGCCGAGGGTCACCGCGGTCTCCAGCATCAGCGCGTGCACGAACCCCTGCGGCAGGTTGCCGCGCAACTGCCGCTGCCGCACGTCGTACTCCTCGGTGTAGAGGCCCGGTGGCCCGCACGCGGCCCGGCTGCGCTCGAACCACCGGTTGGCGTCCACCACGTCCCCCGCCTGCCACGCCGCCAGGGCCGCGGTGAACCCGCAGAGTAGGAAGGCCCCCTCGGCGTCACCCAGCGGCCGGCGGTCGGGCCGGAACCGGTAGAGGTAGCCGTCCGACGTCAGCTCCCCCAGCACCGCCTGGCGGGTCCGCTCGGTGCGCGGGTCCCCCGCCGGCACCGCGCCCCGGATGCCCGGCAGCAGCAGTGCCGCGTCGACCCGCCCGTCGTCGTACGCCCGCTGCCAGTGCCCCTGCGGGGACAGCCCGTGCACCGCGGTGTCGGCGAGGACCCGGTCGGCCAGCGTCGACCACCGGCCCGCCAGCTCCGCCGTCGCCGACCGGGCCGCCGCGCGCAGTCCCGCCACGCAGGTGAGCTTGGAGTGCGTCCACTGGCGTGGCGGCAGTTCCCAGATGCCGGAGTCGGGATCGGTCCAGCGGCCGGCGATGACGTCCGCGGCCACCTGCATGGCCCGGTAGGCGTCGGTGTCCAGCCGGTCGTGGCGGTGCGCCGCGGCGAGCACCATGAGCACCTCGCCGAAGACGTCGAGCTGGAACTGCTCGCGGACCCAGTTCCCGGTACGACCGTCGGCGCCCGGATAGCCGGGCAGCTCCGGCAGCGACCGCTCGCCCGGCACCGGCCCACCGCACACCGTGTACGCCGGTGCCAACCGGTCCCCGTCGGCGAGGATCCGGTCGGTGACGAAGGCGACGGCGTCGTCGAGCACGTCGTACCGGCCGACCAGGGCGGCGGCCTGTCCGGCGAAGGACTGGTCCCGGATCCAGGCGTACCGGTAGTCGTAGTTGCGGCCGGCCAGCGCCCGCTCGGGCAGCGCGGTGGTGGCGGCGGCGACCATGCCACCGCCGGGGCGCGTCATCCCGCGCAACACGGTGTACGCCAGGGTGGCGTCCCGTTGCGCGGCGCCGGCCAGGGACGGAACCACCGACCGCCAGTGGTGTTCGGTCGTACGCCACAGTTCGCCCGGCTCGGGGCTGGTCCCGGTGAGCGGAGTGGTGGACAGTTCCAGCACGAGGTCGTGCCGGCCGCCGCCCGGCACGACCAGGTCACCGGCGAGGAAGCCCTCGGGCCCCTGGTGGAGATCGCCGCCGCCGGTGAACCGCAGGTGCAGCCCGCCGGTGCGGGCCGTCCACAGGTCGCCGTGCCGGGCGACGTCACGGACCGGTTCCCGGCCGAAGTCGGCACGCGGGTCCAGTGCCACCCGCACCCGCGTCGGCCGGTCCAGCGGGCGGACCTGGCGTAGCAGCACCAGCCGGTCCGCCTCGCCGGGAAAGACGAGTGCCTCCCGGGACTCGACGATGCCGTCCGTGGTGACCCAACGGCTCACCCAGATCAGGGAGTCCGGCTCGTAGTACCCGCCCCACACGAAAGGGTCCGCCGCCGGGGTCACCACGTATCGTCCCGCCCCGCCGAGCAGCGCGCTGAAGACCGCCGGGTCGGACCATCCGGGCGCGCAGAGCCAGCCCACCTCACCCGCCGGCCCCACCAGGGCACCCCGGTGGCCGTCGGCGAGCAACGCGTAATCGCGCAGGACGGCCGGCGCCGTCGCGCCCTTCGCGGCACCGTCAACGTGCGACATCCCGGAGCCTCCACCGCGCCCGGGCCATCCCCGGCCGCCCACGCCACCGTCTGACTGGCCGGAGTTCCCCGGCACGGACCACCGAAACGGGGACGCGGGCCGGAGTCCCCCGGCGCCGGTGGCCGGATGGGCCGGAGCGCCGGTGGAAGCGGCGGGGTGGCCCCCGCCCGGTGGCTGTTCCGCCAGACGCCGACCGCTTTTGGCCTGTTCGGTGCAGGTTCGCGGACCGGGCGCTCCGGCCGTCGGCAGACTACGGCCGTACCTCGTACTCCGCGTCCGTCCGCCGCCCGGAGGTCATGGGCGGTGGCGGGCCGTGGTTCTCGGCGGCGGCGTCGGGCGAACGTCGGATGGAGCCGAAGGGCGCGGGCCGTGTGGGCAGGTGGTGGCCGGAGACGGCGGCGAGGGCCCGGGTTCCGGGCCCTGGGGCCCGGGCTGGTGTCGGGCGCGGCGGACACCGACCCGACGACGGTGGCGACCCTGGTCGTGGTCGGGGCGGCTTCCGGTTACGGGCTGGCGTGGCTGACGCTGTTGGCGATTCCGGCCCTGGCGGTGGTCCAGGTGCTGGCGACCCGGGTCGGCGCGCTGACCGGGCGCAACCTCCAGCGGGCGGTCCAGGACGGCTACGGCCGGCTGGTGAGTTCGTTGCTGCTGGTGTCCGTGCTGGTGGTCAACGTGGTGACCGTGGGCGCCGACATCGCGGCGGGAGCGGCCGCGATCGGCCTGCTGGTCGGGCTGGAGTCGCGGTGGCTGGTTCCGGTGTTCGCGGTCGCGGTGCTGACTTTGTTGTTCCTCGGCGGGTACGACGAGGTCGAGCGGGTCCTGAAGTGGATCATGATCGGCCTGCTCGCCTACGGCGGTGCCGTGGTGCTGGCCCGGCCGGAGTGGTCGGCGGTGGCCCGGGGCAGCCTGCTGCCGCCGATGTCCGTCACCGCGACACACGTCACCGGCGCGCTGGCGATCCTGGGGACCCTGCTGACGACGTACACGTACCTGTGGCAGACGGTCGAACAGGTGGAGGAGAAGGCCGCCGGCAAGTCCCTGCGGATCCGTGAGTTCGACGCCGTGGTCGGCGCGACGCTGGCGTGCGTGATCGGCTGGTCCATCCTGGTGGCCAGCGGGGCCACCCTCGGCGTCCACCACGAGAAGGTCGACACCGCGCAGCAGGCGGCCCAGGCGCTGCGGCCGCTGGCCGGTTCCCTGGCCAGTGAGTTGTTCGCGGTGGGGCTGCTCGCCGCCGCGGTGATCGCGGCCCCGGTCATCATGGCCGCCGGCGGCTACGCGGCGGCGTCCGCGTTCGGCTGGCGGCGCGGCCTGAGCTGCAGCCCACGGCAGGCACCCGGCTTCTACGCGCTGATCGCGGTACAGGCCGTCGTCGGTTCCGTACTGGCGATGGGTGTGGTGAGCCCGATCCGGCTGCTGTTCCTCGCCAGCCTCGTGGCCGGCGTCGTCACGCCGTTCGGGTTGGTGCTGCTGGTGCTCTGCGCGGGAAACCCGAGGCTGGTCGGTGAGCGGCCGATCAGCCGGGGGTTGCGCGCCGCCGGCTGGGTCGTCGCCGCCGGCACTGCCGCCGTCTCGCTGCTGTTCCTGGCCCAGCAGTTCCACCTCGTGCGGCTGTGAGTGTCCGACCGGTGTTCAGCCCGGCCGGCCATGACCCGGCGGACCGCCGGGCAGCCGGGACACCGCCTCCGACACCACGTCCGCCATCTCGGCTCCCGCCGCCAGCTTCGCGGCCGTCCCCCCGCCGTCGAGCAGCAGGGTCAGGGCCGGCCCGAGGTGCTTCACCGAGTCGACGTACGCGGTCAGTCCGGTCCCCCGCAGCACCGCCGCGCTCGCCCGGCCGTGGCCGGGCAGCGGCCGGTAGGTGACGGTGGGCAGGCCGGACGCGATCGACTCCAGGCAGGTCAGCCCGCCGGCGTTCTCGACGACGACGTCCACCGCCCGCATCAGGGTGGGCATGTCGTCGACCCAGCCCAGGACGTGCCCGGGAAAGCCGAGCATGCGGCGGTAGAGCGATTCGTTGCGGCCGCACAGCACCACCGGCAGCGCACGGCCGGTCGCCAGCACGTCCGCGGCGGTACGCCGTACGTCGCCGACGCCCCACGCCCCGGCGGCGACCAGCGCGAGCCGGCCGTGTTCCGGTAGCCCGAACCGTTGCCGTGCCTTCACCTGGCTGATCCCCGGTCCCACGCCGAACCGGTCGGAGATGAGCGGGCGTACGACCCGCACGTCGCCGGCCCCGGCCGCCGGGTCCCGGCCGAGCACCCGCTCGTGGACCACGCAGTAGACATCCACGCCGGGGCAGCGCCAGATCGGGTGCGCCACGAAGTCCGTCACGTAGGTGACCACCGGCGCGGCGAGTCCACCCCGCCGGCGCAGCGGGCCGAAGAGCTGGTTGGCGAACGGGAAGGTCGTCACCACCACCCCCGTGTCGGAGGGCAGCCGGCGCCGTACCCGGCTCCACGCCGGCCGAAGCACACCGCGGATCAGCCTGACCGACGAGGCCGACTCGCCGGTCGCGGCGAACAACGCCTGGTAGCTCCACGGCGCCCAGCGCAGCATGGTGCGGTAGGACTCCCGCACCAGAGCGTGGACGGGGCGGGAGAGCATCGACAGGAAGTTCAGCCGGTCGACCGGAACGCCCCGGGCCGCGAGACGCGCCGCCAGTTCGTCGGCGGCGGCGTCGTGCCCGCCGCCGATGTCGCCGGAGACGATCACGACCCGGCGCCCGGCGCCGCCGGGGCCGACCCCCGCGCCGGCGCGGGCCGGGGTCCACGGACGCGGAGCGAGCCGGGGCGGCGCGGGTCGAGCCAGGTACGCACCCCGCTCCCGCATCACGTCGGCGCGGTTACCCGGCTTCGCCCGGATCATTCCCGCCGGTCACGGAGGGTTTCGGCCCGGCGTCGAGCCGGTCACGGAGGGTTTGGGCCCGTGGTCGAGCCGGTGGTGCCGACGAAGGGGCCCGACGTCGAGCCCACGTGGCCGGGCCCACTCGACGAGACCGGGCACCGCCCGCAGCGTCGCCCGCCACGATCCCGGCGCCGAGGTGCAGTCCGAGTCGTGCAGCAGCACGGTGCCGCCGGCGCCGAGCGTCCGGATCACGGTTCGCTGGATCGCCGTCGCGTTCCGGCCCGCCTCCCAGTCCCTCCCCCAGGCGGTCCACAGACGTGGCAGGAGCGCCAGGCGACGGCAGGCGGAAAGGGCACCCGCCGTCAGCACCCCGTACGGCGGCCGGTACCACTGCGGCACCGCACCGGTCACCTCGACGATCCGGTCCCTGGTCCGGGCGATCTCCCGGTACGTCGACCACGGGGTCCGCCACAGCAGGCAGCGGTGGTCCCACCCGTGGACCGCGACCTCGTGGCCCTGCGCGACGGTCTCGCGCCCCAGCCCGGGGTCGGCGTCCAGCATCCGGCCGAGCAGGAAGAACGTCGCCCGTACGTCCATCTCGGCGAGCAGGCGGAGGAACGCGGGGGTGGATTCGCGGTCGGGGCCGTCGTCGAAGGTCAGCGCGATGCCGGTGGGCGCACCGACGCCGGCCAGGTCGGGGAACGCCCGACGGCGCAGCGCGGAGATCGCGGCCAGCGACGGCGCGGCGTGCGCCAGCAGGACGGCGGCCAGGACGGCGGCCGTACCGGCCGGCATCCGTGCGGGGCGACCGCCGGCCGGATCAGTCGGCCGCACGCCGCGTCGCCACCCGCTGCCGCCAGATCCACAGCGCCACGACCACGGCGACGACGCCGAACAGCACCTCGCCACCGATGCTGAGCCTGCGCTCCAGATAGTGGTAGGAGGCGGCACCGAGGTAGCCCAGGACGCTCACGGCCGCCGCCCAAAGCAGCCCGCCGGTCACGTTGGCGACGGTGAACGGCATCCGCGCCATGCCACCGGCTCCGGCGACCGCCGGCACCACGGTCCGGAGCACCGCCGTCCAGCGGCCCAGCACCACCGCCACCGCGCCCCGGGTACGGATCAGGGCCCGCGCCCGGTCCAGCACCGGCGAGCGGCGTATCCGCTCCGGGGCCCGGGCCAGCAGCACCGGCCCGTAGCGGCGCCCGAGCAGGTAGCCGACCTGGTCGCCGACGGCGGCGCCGGCCGCCGCGACGACCAGCACCGCCCACAGCGGCAGCCGGCCACCGTGGGCCACCACGCCGCCGAGGAGTACGGCGATCTCGCCGGGCACGACGACGCCCAGCAACGTCGAGGACTCCAGCGCGGGCAGGACGAACACCACCACCAACACCAGTACGGGTGGCAGCCCGGTGATCGCCGCCATGACCCGGTCCACAGCTCTGTCGCAACCGCCCGTCTTCCGCACCCGGCTCCGCGTCGAGTGGTGGCCGGCCGACGGCCGGTCTCCCGCCCCCGAACGTACGCGCCGCACGTCACGCCGGGGACCGGATTCGGCCGCCTCGGGGGTCGCCCCGTCCGGCCCGGTACGCCGCCCCACCGATCCGCGCATCAACCAACCGGTTGACCGCGGCACCCATCGCGTTCCCGGCCGGTGCCGGCCACGCGGTCGATTCGGCGCGCGGTGCCGGACGGCACGCTTCGGTCATGGCAATCATCGAGGTAGACAACCTCGTCAAACGCTACGGCGACCACACCGCGGTGAACGGGGTCGGCTTCGCCGTCGAGCAGGGCGAGATCTTCGGCATCCTGGGCCCGAACGGGGCCGGCAAGACCACCACCGTCGAGTGCATCGAGGGACTGCGTACGCCGGACGGCGGCACCATCCGGGTCTGCGGAATCGATCCGCGACAGGACTCCGACGAACTGCGGCAGGTGCTCGGCGCGCAACTGCAGCGCAGCGAACTGCCCGAGAAGCTCAAGGTCGGCGAGGCGATGGAGCTGCACAGCTCCTTCTACCGCGCCCCCGCCGACTGGCGGGAGCTGATCGACATCCTGCGCCTCACCGACAAGCTGGGCACCCAGTTCCGCCGGCTGTCCGGCGGGCAGAAGCAGCGGCTGTCGATCGCGCTCGCGCTGGTCGGCAACCCGAGGGTGGCGGTCCTCGACGAACTCACCACCGGCCTCGACCCGCAGGCCCGCCGGGACGCGTGGGATCTCATCGAGAACATCCGCGACCGCGGCGTCACGATCCTGATGGTCACGCACTTCATGGAGGAGGCGGAGCGGCTCTGCGACCGGCTCGCCGTGATCGACTCCGGCCGGCTCGTCGCCCTCGACACCCCGGCCGGGCTGGTGTCGAAGATCGACGACCGGCAGCGGATCCGGTTCCGGCCGTCCGCGCCGCTGGACCACGCGCTGCTGACCGCGCTGCCCGAGGTCACCTCGGTCGAGCGGGCCGGCGGCCAACTCGTCGTGACCGGCACCGGGAACCTGCTGCTCGCCGTCACCACCGTGCTCGCCCGCCACCAGATCGTCGCCGCCGACCTGCGCGTCGAGCAGACCTCGCTCGACGACGCGTTCGTCGCGCTCACCGGCCGCCCCGCAGACCACTGAGGAGACGTCGTGTCCGCCCTGCTCCGCCTCACCGCCACCGAGACCAGGCTGTTCTTCCGCGAGCCGATGAGTGTGGGCTTCGCGCTCGCGTTCCCGCCGCTCCTGCTCGTCATCTTCGGCGCGATCCCGTCGTTCCGGGAGCCCGACCCCGACCTCGGCGGGCTGCGGATCCTCGACCTGTACGCGCCGATCGTCGTCGCGATGGGCATCACCATGTTCGCGATGACCGGCCTGCCCCAGCAGTTCGCCACCTACCGCGAGAAGGGCATCCTGCGGCGGATGCGGACCACCCCGGTCCGGCCGGCGGTGATGCTCGGCGCGCAGCTTCTGATGTCCACGCTCCTGTCCGTGGTCACGATGCTGGTCGTGCTGGCCCTCGGCCGGCTGGCGTTCGGCGTGGACCTGCCCCGCCAGATACCCGCCTACCTGGTGGCGTACCTGCTGAGTGTGCTGGCGATGTTCGCCATCGGACTGCTCGTGGCCGCGCTGGCGCCCAGCGGCAGGAGCGCCGGCGCGGCCGGGACGGTGCTGCTCTTCCCGATCATGTTCTTCGCCGGCCTGTGGCTGCCACGGGAGGCGATGAACGACGTGCTGCGCACCATCAGCGATTTCACTCCGCTCGGCGCCGGCGTGCAATCATTGCAGGACGCCACGGCCGGTCACTGGCCGTCACTGCCGCACGTGGCCGTCACGCTGGGATGGGCGATCGTGGCCGGCGGGCTGGCCGCCCGGTACTTCCGCTGGGAGTAGGTCGTGAGCATCGAGGCCGAGCTGCGCGAGGAATTCGACCGGTGGGAACGCCGCGAGTACGCGGTCATCAACGTCCTCCCCTACCTCCTCCTGGCGGCGAGCACCGTCGTCACGCTGCTCCAGCGGATCTGGGGCGCGCAGATGCACCTTCCGGCGGTGCTCGGGCTCACGCTCGCGACCACGATCTGGGTGGTCTGGTTCCACACCCGCCCGCAGTGGCATCAGGACGGCCCGCTGATGGGCCTGTACTACGCGGGCCTGATGGTGCTCGGCGGAAGCCTGGTGGCGCTGGCGCCCTGGTACGGCATCTTCACCTTCGTCGGCTACGTCCACGCCTTCCTGCTGCTGCGGGGCCGCTGGCGATACGTCGGCGTCGCCGCCACGTCGATGGTCCAGGCCGTGTCGTACGTCGGCGGCCTGGACCGGATCAGCGCCGACGCCGACGGGTGGTGGGAGTGGGTGGTCGTCGCGCTGGTCACCATGGTGCTGGCCGGGGCGTTCTTCCACTTCGCCGACATGGGTCACCAGCGCAACCATCAGCAGCAACGGGCCCTCGTCGAGTTGCACGAGGCCAACGTCAAGCTCGAGGAGGCGATGGCCGAGAACGCGGGCCTGCACGCCCAGCTGCTGGTCCAGGCGCGCGAGGCCGGGGTGCTGGACGAGCGGCAGCGGATGGCACGGGAGATCCACGACACCCTGGCCCAGGGGCTCGCCGGCATCATCACCCAACTCCAGGCAGCCGAACAGTCACCGGACGAGCCCGCGGTGTCGCGCCGACACGTCACGAACGCGATCAACCTGGCCCGGGAGAGCCTCACCGAGGCCCGCCGGACCGTCCACGCGGTCGGACCGGCGATGCTCGCCGAGGCCCGGCTACCGGACGCGATCGGCGACGTGACCCGGCGCTGGTCGGAGGCGCACCACATCGACGCGATGCTGACGACCACCGGCGACCCCCGGCCGATGCACGCCGACGTCGAGGTGACGCTGCTGCGGGCCGCGCAGGAGGCACTGACCAACGTGGCCAAGCACGCCAAGGCCAGCCGGGTCGGACTGACCCTGTCGTACATGGAGGACCTGGTGACGCTGGACGTACGCGACGACGGGGTGGGTTTCGAGCCGGACGCCAGGCGGGTCAACGGTTCCACGACCGGAGGCTTCGGGCTCGCCGGTATGCGGCAGCGGGTGCAGCGGCTCGCCGGCCGGCTGGACATCGAGTCGGAGCCGGGCGGCGGCACCGCGATCTCGGCGACCGTACCCGCCATCCCGGCGGGAGCCCGGTCGTGATCTCGCTGTTGATCGTCGACGACCACCCGGTGGTGCGGGACGGGCTGCGGAGCATGTTCAGCGCCGACCCGCGCTTCGAGGTGCTCGGCGAGGCCGGTGACGGCGCGGAGGCCATCGCGGCCGGCGAGCGGCTGCGACCCGACGTGATCCTGATGGACCTGCGGATGCCGAGGACCGACGGCGTCGTCGCCATCAGGGAACTGGCGAAACGCGGCGTCCCGGCGCGGGTGCTGGTGCTCACCACGTACGACACCGACAGCGACGTCCTGCCGGCCATCGAAGCCGGTGCCACCGGCTACCTGCTGAAGGACGCGCCGCGCGAAGAACTGTTCCGCGCGGTGGAGGCGGCGGCGCGGGGGCAGGCGGCGCTCTCCCCCGCCGTCGCGACCCGGCTGATGGGACAGATCCGCCAGCCCGCGTCCGAGCCGCTGTCCCAGCGCGAACTGGAGGTCCTGGAGCTGATCGCCCGGGGCTCGACGAACCGCGAGGCGGCGAAACGGCTGTTCATCAGCGAGGCGACGGTCAAGACACACCTGCTGCACGTGTACGCCAAACTCGGCGTCAACGACCGGGCGGCGGCCGTGGCCGAGGGGTTCTCGCGCGGCTACCTGACGCCGCGGGCCTGACGGGCCGGCGGCCGCCCCACCCGTCGCGGTCCGGTCACCGGCGGGCGAACGCGGCGGCCAACTCGTCGTCGTACGTGGCGAGGGGCCGGCCGTCGGCCGCGTACGCCACGAGCCGGCCGTGGGCCATCGTCGCGGCCCGGAAGGAGAACGTGCGGGAGCCGGGGTAGGCGGCGAGCAGCGGGATGACCCTGGGCGCGCCGCCGGGCGCCGAGTAGTACTCCAGGCGGTCCACCTGCCCGGACACCACCCCGTTGACGCGTACCTTCGTCGGCTCGACGGCGGTGCCGAAGGTGACCGGCTCCGGGCCGCCGTACGCGGCGCACTCGGCGGCGCCACGGCAGACGAAGAAGTAGCGGGGATTGGCCACCTCGGCCAGGGAGTAGGCCTTGAAGGTCGGATCGGCTCCGGCCGGCAGCGGCTGTACGGCGAAGAACGCCAGCGTGGCGGTGGCCGCGACGCCGACCCGTAGCCACGCCCGGCCGGCGGTCCCGTGACGGCGTACCCGGGAGGCGGCGACCGCGACGCCACCGAAGCCGGCCAGGCAGAGCACGCAGGCGCCGATCGTACGGGCGTTCTCCAGCAGGAACTGGACCCCGGGTCGGGTCGAGACCGGGCCGAGCGCCACGCCGAGCGAGACCACCATCGTCAGCAGCAGGGCGGCCCCGGCGACCCGCCGGGCCACACCGGTCGATCCGATCAAAAGCATCCCGGCCAGTACGGGCCAGATCTGGTGGTGGGTCCAGGAGACCGGCGAGGCGGCCACCGTGGCGCAGCCGACCAGCACCGCGGCGTGCCCGGGGCGCCCGTCGGCGGTGAGCTGCCGGGCCCGCCAGAGCGCGACCAGGCAGATGGCGGCGACCAGGGCGGCCCACACGAACGGCAGGGTGGCCGGGGGCAGTCCGATCCGCATCAGCATCCCGTGCACCGACTGGTTGCCCAGCGAGGCCAGGTCGCCGATCCGCGACGTCTGCGCCACCGTACCGGCCCAGTAGGTCCAACTCTCCCCCGGCAGCACCACGGCGGCGACCGCCGCGCAGGCCAGGAAGGCCGCCGTCGCGCGGGCGGCGTCACGGTAGCGGCGGGCGGCGAGGAAGTACGCCACGAACAGCAGCGGGGTCAGTTTCACCGCGGCGGCCACCCCGACCAGCACCCCGCGCCACCGGGAGGGGACGATCCTCATGCCGTCCAACAGGGCCGCCAGCACGATGAAGATGCTCACCTGCCCGAAACGCAGGTTGCTCTGCACCGGCGCGGAGAGCATCAGCACCGTCGCCGTCGCCGCGACGACCAGCGGCCCGCTGAACCGCCCCGTCGAGGCGCCGGACGGGGCGGTGGCCAGGACCCGGCCGACCGGCACCGCGACGGCGATCACGGCGGCGACCGTCAGCAGCAGCCAGGTCACCTCCAGCACCGGCGCGGAAAGCACCGCGACCGGCCAGAGCACCAGGGCCGCGAACGGCGGATAGGTGAACGGGCCGCCGTTGGCCGCCTCGTATTCGTAGAGTGGCCGGCCGGCGAGCAGGTCGGCGAGCGCGCCCCGGTAGATGTAGAGGTCGGAGAGATGGTCCGGGCGGCGCAGCACCAGGCCGATGGAAACCGCCGCAACGAGTGCGAACACGGTCCACAGCAGAATCACCCGACGGTCTCGCATCCGCTGAGGATAGAAAGAGCGCTCAAGCCCACAGTCCAGGCTTTGGTGCCGCCACCGCGAGCGGGTTGGGTTTTGGCGGTGGGTGGTGTCAGGATGCGTCCGCCCGGCCGAACCGGGCGAGTTCGGCGCGGACGTATCCGACCCGGCGGGCGCCCGCCCGCCGGACACGGCGATCTCGTGGGCCAGGTCGTGTGCGGCTTCGAGGCGATGCCCGTTCCAGGAAGACATCAACGTCGCCAACACGCTTTTGAGACGGACCAGAGACCATTTCGCACACGGAAGCCGGCATCACCGGTTCCTCTACAATGCCTCAGCGAAACGCAAACTTCCGACCACCAAGAAGATCACTGCGACGAGCCGGCCCGGTTGAAACGAACCCGTTGACCGGGGTGGTGCACGCTGAGATCGGTCGCCCAGAGCCATGGACTCCAGATGGCAGCGTTGCCAACCAAAGTGAAGAAAAACCGCATAGTTGATCTCTGGAGCACCAGGTCAGGAAGCCTGTTCCCCGCGCACGCGGGGGTGATCCCATGTTCGCCTGATTCTTTTCACAGGGGGCCTTCTGTTCCCCGCGCACGCGGGGGTGATCCCGGGGTCCGGTAAAACGTATCTCGGGTATGAATCTGTTCCCCGCGCACGCGGGGGTGATCCCGCGTGGCGCCTGCAAACATCATTGAAAAGGGTCTGTTCCCCGCGCACGCGGGGGTGATCCCGTATTATCCACAGGCTTTAGTGTGAATGGAATCTGTTCCCCGCGCACGCGGGGGTGATCCCGGTTCCCGTACGCGATACCACCCTGTCCCACCCTGTTCCCCGCGCACGCGGGGGTGATCCCGGACGTCGAAGAATTTGCTTCTTCTCGCCGTTCTGTTCCCCGCGCACGCGGGGGTGATCCCGCGTTACGTCGGATCCGTTTTCCAATCTCGACCTGTTCCCCGCGCACGCGGGGGTGATCCGCGCCACGGTCGCAGCTTTTGCGGTACGCTGCACTGTTCCCCGCGCACGCGGGGGTGATCCCTCCACCGGGGCCGTTTGCTATTCCTAGCCTTGCTGTTCCCCGCGCACGCGGGGGTGATCCCGGGCCACCGGTGCCGACCACCCTGCCGTGGTTCTGTTCCCCGCGCACGCGGGGGTGATCCCCGTTCATCTCGGCGTTGGACCGCTGATCAAGCCTGTTCCCCGCGCACGCGGGGGTGATCCCAGGACAAGGCCCGCGTCCACGAACTCGTCGACCTGTTCCCCGCGCACGCGGGGGTGATCCCTCGGCGATCAGGAACCGGCGGGCGTCGAGATACTGTTCCCCGCGCACGCGGGGGTGATCCCCAGTCGTAGATCCGCTCGAAGACCGGCTTCATCTGTTCCCCGCGCACGCGGGGGTGATCCCCGCCGGCGTGACGATCGGCTTCGTCTGCGGCCCTGTTCCCCGCGCACGCGGGGGTGATCCCAGTCCCTTGGCCTTGTCGACCGCGAGATCGAACTGTTCCCCGCGCACGCGGGGGTGATCCCGCGAGCACAGCGAGGATCAACACCGCGGTGAACTGTTCCCCGCGCACGCGGGGGTGATCCCCGAGACGCAGCTACTGGAGAGCCTTGCCACTGCTGTTCCCCGCGCACGCGGGGGTGATCCCGACTGCTTGCGGAGGTTTTCGACGTGCCAGTTCCTGTTCCCCGCGCACGCGGGGGTGATCCGTACCCGCCGTACTTGTAGATCAGATACAGATCCTGTTCCCCGCGCACGCGGGGGTGATCCCTCACCGAGCGTGTCATGCGGCATACCGAGGGCCTGTTCCCCACACACGCGGGGATGATCTCGGAGAAGGGGCGGACGGTATCGGCTTAGGGCTCGTCCCAGATGGTGAGGGCTGAGCTGGCCTGCTCTTCTTCTCCGCGATGTCGATATGGCGCGGAGCTGGGCTCCGAACGACGCCGACAGCAGAAGGCGGCACCCACCAGATGATCGGGTAGCCGCGGAAAAGCCGAGCCGAGGAGGGTGTTTCCGGGACAGCACGCGGCGGCGCACCGGCCCCGGTAGCCGCCGACATGCGAATGCGCCTGTCGGGAACAGGCGCCCCGCTGCCGGCTTCGCGGCCACGGTCACCAACAGCGGTCAACCTCGCGGCGATTCGTGCCCTGCGGCTGCCGTTGGTTCGGTGAAGGTTTCGCGCAGCGCCGGGTCAAGTGACCGGCCGGTCGTCGGCTCGATGAACAGTTCGGCGAGCAGGAGGTCGGCGAGGTGGGCCGGGTTGATGCCGGACTGTTTCCGGCCGAGAGCCTGGAACGCACCACCAAGTCGTGCAGAGGTCCGGACGGCGGCGGCAGGTAGGCGACCGACCCGGCGGCGTCGGTCGACGGCCTCGGCGATGCGGGTGATCATCTCGGACCAGGTGAGGTTCTCGTCACCGACCGGGATGTCCTCACCTCGGCGCTGCTCGAGTGCGTCGACTGCGACATCGGCGACGCTGCGTGCCGAGGCTGCGGCGGTCCCGCCGGCCGGGACGAGCAGGGGTGCGCGAGACCTCGCCCAACGGTCCAGCGGACCGACCCAGTTCGATACCCGGTCGCCGGCCCGCCCGAAGATGAACGGCAGTTCGAGTACGGCGACCGGTAGGCCCGGGCCGGCGGCCGCTCGTCCTTCCCGGGCCTGCTCCAGCCGGCACCGGATGTACGCGTGGTGGGCCGGGAGGCGCCATTGGGGATGCAGCCGATCGTGGTAGGTGTAGTACGAGCCCATGACGACGCCGCGGGTCAGGCCTTGCTCGCGGGCGGCGGTGAACAGACGCACCACCGGGTCGACGATGTCTCGGCGAAGTTTGGGATAGATCGGCTTGCGCAGCAGGCGCTGCTCGTCCGCGCGGGTGGCGTACACGACACCGTCGTGGCCGGCGAGCAACGGTCGCAGCTCGTCTGTCGAGGCAGATCCGAGATCGAGTGGATGATCGACGTTCGGGCCGGCGGTGCGTGCCAGGGTGGTCGCGGCGTGGCCGCGCTCGCGCAGCACGTCCACGACGTGGGAGCCGATCAGGCCGGTTCCACCGACCACAAGAATCCGCATGCCTGGATCGTCCATGCTGGACCTGGTCGCTTGTCAAGCGGCGACTGTCTTCAGGCGTGCTTTGCCAGCCTTGCGGATGCCGGCGGGCCTCGGCTGGAATACCCCGATGAAACGGGTGGAGGTCCGCAACGGAAGTGTGACGCTGTCCTGTCTCGACAGCGGATCGGGCGGCGACCCGGTCGTCTTTCTACACGGCCTGGCCGGCAGTGCCCGGGAGTTGTGGCCGTCGGCGGCCGCGCTGGCGCCGCACCACCGCGTCGTCGCCGTCGACCAGCGCGGGCACGGCCACTCCACCCGCCGCCCCGACGACCTGTCCCGCCGGGCGTACGTCGGCGACGTGGTCCACGTGATCGAGGCGCTGGGCGTCGACCGGCCGGTGGCGCTCGTCGGCCAGTCGATGGGCGGACACACCGCCATGCTGGTCGCAGCGTGGCATCCCGATCTGGTGCGCCGTCTGGTGATGGTCGAGGCCGGTGTCGGGGGCGGCGGCGGGGACCTGTCGGCAAGACTCGGTGCCTGGTTCGCCTCCTGGCCGGTGCCGTTCCGCGACGCGCGGGCGGCGGCGGACTTCCTGGGCACGACCCCGATGTCGCGGTCGTGGATCAGGGATCTGGAGGAGCGTCCCGACGGTCTGTGGCCCCGGTTCGAACCGGATGTCATGCGGGACGCCATCGCGGAGGTCGTCGAGACGGCCCGCTGGCCGGAGTGGGGCAAGGTGACAGCCCCCACCTTGCTGGTGTCCGGCCAGCGGGGCACCGTCCAGCCGGAGGAACTGGCGCGCATGCGCGCTACACGTGCCGACGTCACGCACGTCGTCGTCGGGGATGCCGGTCACGACGTGCACCTCGACCAGCACCGGGCCTGGATCGACGTGCTGCGGGCCTTCGTGGGCTGACCGCGCCCGGACCGGCGGAATCCCGGTGCCGGCGCCGATAACGGATCGCCGCCCGCCGCCCGCGTGGGCCATCATGCCGGGATGTATGCCGACGAGGAGCCGTTGCCGGGCAACGCCACGAGCGGCGTCGTACGCGTCGGTGACACCGTACGGCGTCCGGCCGGGCCGTGGACCGACGCGGTCGACGCCCTGCTGGAACATCTGGCCGCGGTGGGCTTCACCGGGGCGCCCCGGCCGCTTGGACGCGACGAGCGGGGCCGGCAGGTGCTGGAGTACGTCCCCGGTGAGATCGGCGACGCGGCCGGCACCTATCCGACGGCGGAGTTGTCCGCGATCGGCCGGATGCTGGCCGGGTTGCACGAGGCGCTGGCGGGTTTCGTGCCGCCGGCCGGTGCGGTGTGGAACCGGCTGATCCCGCCGGACCGGGAGGAGATGGTCTGCCACAACGACGTGGCGCCGTGGAACCTGGTCCGGTCCGACCGGGGCTGGGTGCTGATCGACTGGGACGCCGCGGCGCCGGGTTCCCGGTCCTGGGACCTCGCGTACGCGGCGCAGAGCATGGCCGGCCTGCGCACCGACCGGCCGGTGCCGGAGTCCGCGGCCCGGCTGCGGGCGTTCGTCGACGGCTACGGCGCCGACGACGCCGTACGCGCGGGGTTGGCGGATCTGCTGGGGCGCCGTGCCCGGGCCATGTACGACCTGCTGCGGGACGGCGCGGAGCGGCAGGTGCAGCCGTGGGCCAGGATCTGGACCGAGGACGGCCCCTACTGGCTGGCGACCGCGGATCATCTCGACGCGCACCGCGAGGCGTGGCGCGAGGCGCTGCGCTGAGCGGTGGTCGCGGTCGCCTCACCGACCGGGTGCTGCCAGGGGCTGACCGTCGAGGAGGGCCAGCAGGGCGGTGTGCGTCTCCTCGTCGGCGGCCACGACGAGCCCGCCCGCGCCGGTGTGGAGCGGCTGTCCGTCGATGCCGGTCACCACGCAGCCGGCGGCCTCACACAGGGCGATGCCGCTGGTGAAGTGCACACTGTCGCGCAGGTCGCCGTCGGTGACGTAGGCGGCCCGCCGGCCGGCCGCGACCCAGGCCACCGCCAGGGTGGTGGAGACCACGCGCGGCCGGAACCGTTCGAGGAACCGCGGGTCGGCGATCGGCCGGCGCGCCCGGAAGGCCGGGTCGTACGGGTCCGGCGAGTCGAGGTTGACGTCCACGAGTCGCGTGCCGGCCGACGGGGTGAGCGGCTCGTCCACGCCGCTGTGGCGTACGCACGCGCGGGTGCCGTCGGTCCAGAACACCTCGTCGGCGAACGGGTCGGCGCAGGCCGCCGCCACGGTTCGCGTACCCGCGCGCAGGGCGACGTTCACCGCGACCAGCATGCCGCGCGACGCGTAGTTGGCGGTTCCGCACAGCGGGTCCACCAGCCACACCCGGCCGGTCGTGCCGGCACCGCCGCGTCCACTCTCCTCGCCCACCACGGTGTCGTCGGGTCGGGCGGCCCGTAGGACGTCGAGGATGGCCTGCTCCGCTTCGAGGTCGGCGGCGGTGGCGAAGTCGCCGCCACCCTTCTCGACGCGCGCCAGTGATGTTCCGTACCTGGAACGCACGACGGCGGCCCCGGCGCGCGCGGCGGTGATGGCCAGGTCCCGGTCGGTCATCGGCATGCGCGCAGGATATGGCGCGGCCGCGACTGCCGTCCGCCCCGGTCGCGGCGGGTGACCGGACTCCACCACTTGACAGTAACCATCAAGTACTTGACGATGAGCGTCAAGCAATGAAGGAGGTGCCACCTTGCCACCGAGCCAGCAAGAGCTGGTCGAGCAACTCGTCAGGTTGATCGACATCCGCCTGCTCGACCCGCTCGAGATCCTGCTCGACGGCGACGACGCGGTCGCCGCACTGCGGGAAATCGTCCGCTCCCGCGCCAGGTCCTGGGCCACCCAGATGCTCGGCGATGATCACCGGGTCGCCGTCGGGACGATCGTGCGGGCGATCTCGACGCTCTACCCGGGCGACAGCCCGTTCGACCCGCCCCTGGACTGGTGGCGCAGCCCGCTCGGCCAGGTCGTCGCCGGACGGATGGGCCACCCCACCGCCCAGTCGGTGTCGTACGCGGTGGCCGGCGCCATGCTCGGCATCACCCGGCAGGGCGTCCACGACCTGGTCTCCCGTGGCAAGCTCGCCCGTCACCCGGAGGGCGGCGTGCTTCCCGCCTCCGTCCGCGACCGGCTACTACAGCAGGGAAGCAAGAATGCCTGACACGCTCGTCGGCTCCGGCCCCGTACCCATCGCGGCCCGCGACCTCGGTGGACCCGGACGCCCGCTGCTGCTCCTGCACGGCGCGGGCGGCAACCTCGCCCAGATGACGGCCCTCGCCGAGGCGTTGCGGCCGGGACACCGGGTGGTCACCGTCGACCTGCGCGGCCACGGACGGTCCGGGGACGGGCCGTGGCACTGGGACGAGGTCCTGGCCGACCTGGCCGGCGTCGCCGACAGCCTCGGCCTGGTCCGGCCGGCGGTGGTCGGCCACTCGCTCGGCGGGATGCTGGCCACCCTCTGGACACAGCGCCACCCGGAGTGCCCCGGCGCGGTCAGCCTCGACGGAAACCCCACCCTGGACCGCCTCGACCAACTGTCCGGAATGGATCCGGAGCAGGCGGCGGGCAACCTCGCCAAGCTGCGGGCGGTCTTCGACGCGATGGGCGCGATGCTCGCCGAGCCGCTCGGCGCCGACCAGGTGGCCGCGGCACTGGCCGGGCAGCGCGCGATGGCGCGGCGGTACGGCGCGGACCCGCAAGAGTGGGCGGCGGCGTTCGAACGCAACCTGGTGCCGTGCGACGACGGCCTCAGCCGGCTACGTCCCGGGCCGGAGCTGACCGCCCGGCTGCGCGAGGCGATGTCCTCGCTCGACCTGCTCCCGGCCTACCGGGAGACCCGGTCCCCGCTGCTGCTCGTGCTCGCCACCGAGGATCTGCCCGAACAGCAACCGTTCCACGAGCTGTACGCGGCGTACCGTCGCGGCACCGCCGAACGGCTGGCCACCGTGGACAACCCGGCCCTGCGGGTGGTGCGTCTTTCCGGCGCGAGCCACGCGATGGTCGCCGAGGACCCCGCGCGGATCGCCGCGCTGGTCACCGACTTCCTCGCCACGGCGGCCGCCGGCCGCTGAGCGCGGGGTCGCTCCGACCGGCGGCGCGGCCCGGGATGGCGGGTCAGCCGAAGCGGCCGTTGACGTAGTCGGCGGTGCGGCGGTCCTGCGGGTCGCCGAACATCCGCCCGGTGTCGCCGTGCTCCACGACGTAGCCGGGCCGGCCCTCCTCGGCGAGGAAGAACGCGCACTGCTGGGAGACCCGGGCGGCCTGCTGCATGTTGTGGGTGACGATGACGATCGTGACCTCGGAACGCAGTTCGCCGATGGTCTCCTCGATGCGCCGGGTCGAGGTCGGGTCGAGCGCCGAGCAGGGTTCGTCCATCAGGAGCACGTCGGGGCGTACGGCGAGGGAGCGGGCGATGCACAGCCGCTGCTGCTGCCCACCGGACAGGGCCCCGCCGGGCTGCCGGAGCCGGTCCTTGACCTCGCGCCACAGTCCGGCCCGGGTGAGGCACTCCTCGACGAGCTGGGCCTTCTCGGCCCGGCCGGCACGGATGCCGGTGAGCTTGAGGCCGGCGGTGACGTTGTCGGCGATGGACATGGTGGGAAACGGGTTCGGCTTCTGGAAGACCATCCCGATACGTCGGCGGGTCTCGGTGAGCCGCGGCCCGGGCGCGTAGATGTCCTGCTCGTCGAGAAGGACCTCACCGGCGAGCGACGCGGACGGCACCAGTTCGTGCATCCGGTTGAGGATGCGCAGGAACGTCGACTTGCCGCAGCCGGAGGGTCCGATCAGGGCGGTGACCACGCCGGCGGGCATGGTCAGCGACACCCGGTCGAGGACCTTGTGGGTGCCGAACCAGGCCGACAGGTCCCGCGTACGCAGGGTCGAGCCGGTGGCGGTGGCGGGGGCGGGGGCGGGGGCGGGGGCGGGGGCGTGGATCCCGTCCAGTTCGAATTCCGTGGTGGCGGTAGTCATCGGCGACTCCTTCGAATCCGAGCGCGGCCGCCGGGGACGTTAACCGTTTCCGGCGACCGGAGGGTGAACGTGGACACTCCTGGAAATGGCCGGGCATCCGGAGCCCTTTTGCCCGATTGGCTGCGCGTTAACGCGGAGGCCGTGTCGCGCGAATTCAGCCGTTGAGTGACGTTGGTGGCACGAAGAGTCACCGACTGGTGGGCTGGGACCCGGCCTCAGATCGAGGCTGATCGAAATCCAGCGGAGGTATCCCGCAGATGCGCAAGACCACCCTGAAGGGTGCCGCGGTGGCGTTCACCGCCGTGGCCCTGTCGCTGGCGCTCGGTGCCGGCAACGCCGCGTACGCCGACCCGCCGTTCACCCCGGACGCCGACGACATCGTCGGCGTGGGCTCGGACACCAGCCAGTTCGTCTTGAACGCCCTGGCCACCTCCTACAACGGGCAGAGCCCCGCCCCGACCAGCCGGCTGGCCTCGTGGGACGCGACCGGTACGCCGAACCCGCTCCAGCCGCAGGCCGGCGCGCCGTCCATCGCCCGCCCGAACGGTTCGACCGCGGGCATCAACGCTCTGACCGCCGCCGCCAACAGCCCCACCAGCAACCCGGAGGACGACTACATCGACTTCGCCCGCTCGTCCAGCCCGCCGGAGAACTACCCGTCGCCGCCGGTTCCGCTGAAGTTCTACCCCTTCGCCCTGGACTCGCTGGCGATCGCGGTCGCCCGTAGCAACGCCGACGGCTCCCCGAACACCAACGCCCCGGCGACCCTCGTCTTCACCGTCGCCCGGCTGGCCGCGATCTACCAGTGCACCGCGACCGCCAACCAGTGGAGCGACTTCGTCCCCGGCGCCTCCACCGCCACCATCCGGCCACTGCTGCCCCAGCCCGGCTCCGGCACCCGCTCCTACTTCCTCTCCCAGATCGGTCTGACCGAGGCGCAGATCGTGACCAAGAGCGAGAGCCCGGGCAGCTTCTGCGTCAACGACGACCCGCAGGAGCACGACCCGGCCCCGATCAACTCGAACGCCAACGCGATCGCGCCGTTCTCGGTCGGTCGCTACAACACCGACGTCCCGGTGGTCAACGGGCAGAAGATCATCGCCCTGCGCACCAGCACCGGCAACTTCAACCCCAGCCGCCGGCTCTACAACGTGGTCAAGGTCAGCCGGATCGCCACGGTCGGCGCCTTCTTCTCCCCGACCGGCTTCGTCTGCAGCGCCGCCGCTGACGCCATCATCACGGCGAACGGCTTCACGCCGCTGCCGAAGGGCACGTCCGCCGGCAACTGCGGCGTGTGACGAGCACCTGTTCCCGGGGCCGGACGGCGTTGCCGTCCGGCCCCGCTCCATACCCCGCTCAGAGCAGGTTGGGCAGCAGCCGGACGGCGGCCTCGTACACCTGCCAGCCGCAGGCCAGCACGACCGGGGTGCCGACCACCCACGCCTCGACCCGGCCCCAGCGGTGCCGGGCCCAGGTGAGCCCCCCGGCGGCCAGGGCGAGTGCCTGCAACCACAGCACCAGTGGAAACGCGGCCGTCGGGTCCGGCTGGAGCGCCCGCTCGTACGCCGGCACGAGCCGGGGCCGGCCGGCCGGTGCCGGCCAGGGTTCGCCGACGAGTACGGCGTCGACGAAGACGGTGTCGGCGGCGGTCAGCATCCGGGTGGCGTCGGTCGTCACCAGGGTCAGCCGGCCACCGCCGGCCGGCAGCGGGGCCGGCAGCGGATCGCCGTCGCGCCGGACACCCTCGACCCGGTAGGTGACCTCGCCCTGGCCGGTGACGAGATTGACGGCCGCGCCGGGGACAAGGTCCGGCACCCGCCGGAACGGCGCCCCGAAGGTGCCGGCCCGGCCGTAGAGCAGCGACACCCCGGCCTGGCCGGGCAGCGGGGTGTCGCGGCGGTGTCCCGGCCCGGCGAGCAGGTCGGCCGCTGACGTGCCCTCGACCACCACCGCCTCCAGCCCGATCGACGGGGCGGTGAGGACGGCGACCGGCGTGCCGGGCGCGATGGCGCCGCCGATCGGTGCGGTGGCCTGCGCCAGGTCGCCCCGGATCTGGTCGAACAGGTTGTTCTGCGTCCGCTGCTGCTGCAACGGGCTGACCACCAGCAGATAGCCGACGAAGCCGAACACGAGCAGCGCCACCAGCGTCAGCGCGCCCGCCACCGACAACGCGCCGCGACCGGTCCGGACCGGGCCGGCGTCGACCTGCGTACCAGCCATTTCCTGGCTCCTTCGTGACGAGGCCGGGGGCGGCGCGTGGGCCGCCCCCAGCCGGGGAGAAACGGGATCCGCTACCGGACCAGCAGCCGCCGGGCGGTCTGGCCGAGCCGGCGCAGCGGATGGTCCGGCTGGGCGGCCAGCAGCACGAACGGCAGGACGAGCAGGACGAGTAGGCCGGTGCCGAGCACCGCCGGCAGCGCCCATCGGCCGAGCACCGACGTCTCGCCGCGGGTCAGCGCCCGTGGTACGACGGCCGGTGGTCCGGTCGGTGCCGGTGCCGCCGACGTCGGTGCCGGCGTGCCGGACGTCGGCGCCGTCGGGGTGCCGGTCGGATCGGGGTCCGTCGACCCGCCGCCGGCACCGGCCGGTGACGACGGCCCGGGGGTGGGTGTCGGCGGCGCTCCCTGTTGCCGGGCGACCGCCTCGGCCAGGGTGCGGGTCTGCCGGCGCAACTCCGGCGGCAGCGGCGCGTAGCCGTCGGGCAGCTGCCCCGGTCCCGTGCCGGGCGTCTGCCGCCGGTCGTCGACCGCCCGGCGCAGGAACTCGGCGTAGTCGGCGGCGACGTCGGCGGCCAGCCCGGCGGTCGGTACCGCCGCGTAGACGGGCAGCGTGCCCGGGTAGGCGCCGGCGGGCAGGTTGGCGTGGTCGACACGCAGCGTGCCGCTCGCCTCGTCACGCACCGTGTGCCGCAGCGCTTCTGTCATCGACTCCGGGGTCGGGCCGGCGAACGTACGCCCGCCGTCGGCCGTCCGGCCGGTCTGAAGCTGTGCCGTCGGCAGCCCGTACGCCCGCGCGTACGCCACCGAGGTGACGGCGAGGTAGACCCGGCTCGGGTGGTAGAGGCGGTTCGGCTTGCTCCACACCCAGTTCGGCGCCTCGATCGTGCCCGTGTTGCTGCACTCCTGGTTGAGGCCCTGCGAGTCGGCGATCATGTAGGCGGCGGCCTCCAGGCTGGGCGCGACGTGCTGGCTGGCGGTCAGCGCCGGCAGCGGCCCGCACGGCACGCCCTCCTGCCGCCAGTCGTCGCGCAGCTCGAAGCGGGCCATCGGGAACGGCGTGCCCCGGTAGGCCGGGTTGACCACGGTGCCGTACTCGTCGGGCTGGCCGCCGAGCCACCGCGCCGCCTCCCCGTCGGCGGCGATGTAGCGGGTCAGTTCGTGGTAGGCGTCCGAGTCGTTGGTGATCACCGCGATGCTCTGCGCCACGACCGCGTTGTTGCGGTTGGCCGGCTCCCCGTCGGCGACCGGATAGTCGGGGTTCAGGGCGTGGAACTCCGGGTCGTGGAACAGCGTCTGCGGGTTCTCCCCGACCGCCGGGTGGTCGTGGTTGCCCCAGCCGACGTTCTTGTACGACTGGGTCAGCAGCTTGGCCAGCAGCCGTGGGTTGAGCCGCAGGCCGGCCAGTTCGTACGGGTCGGCGCCCGGCACCTGCACGTCGACCGCGAACGTCACCGCGACCCCGGTGGCCAGCACCGGTGCGTGCACCAGCGGCCGGGGCGAGTTCGTCACCGGCCGGGTGACCAGGGCGGCGTCGGCGGCGTACTCGGTGCCGCTCGGGGTGACGAGCAGGTTGCGGGCCACCTCCTCGCTCTGCCGCACGTGCGCGATCTTCGGGGCGGACGTGTCGACGCACATGTCCTGCCCGAGGCGGCGCATCGCCAGGTCGGCGGTCTCGGCGCCGACGAGGGCGCGTTGGGGTCGTGGGTCGGTGGCGTCGCAGGTCGCGTCCGGCGGCGCGATCGTGATCGGCACGACGAACCGGTTGCGCCAGTTCGACTCCAGCGACCACGCCTGTGCGGTCAGGCTCTCGTTGAAGGTGACGCCCTGGTTCGGGGCGCCGAGCGGGGCGAGGGGCCCGGCCCGGCAGGGTGCGTCGGCGTCGGCGGTGCAGACCAGGTCCATGACCGGCACGACCACGATGGAACACTCGCGGGTCGACGAGCAGCCGAGGCTCGGGGTCGTCACCTCGTCGCGGATCTCGAACCGGACGTCGGACCGGCTGCCGGCGAGGCCGGTCGGCTCGACCAGGGTGGTGCCGGCGAAGGAAGCCGTGCCGAAGTCCGGCGGCACGTCGCCGACCTGCATCCGGTACGGCTCGCCGCGGGTGACCGCCTTGAACGGGTGCACGTATCCGACGGCCTGCCGGGGCGTCGGCTGGAGCGCGTCCCAGTACGACATCCGCGACGCCATGTGGACGATCGGGCGCTGGAAGTAGCAGTCCTCCTGCGCGGGGTCGGCGCCGGCGCACTGCATCACGACGACCGGGTATTCCATCTCGTGGGGCACGCTGGCGTTCTGCGGGACGGTCCCGATCGGCAGGCCGTGGCTGGGCACGAAACCGGACCAGCTCAACCGGATCACCTGCCGGTTGATCAGGTTCTGGTGTGCGGAGACCGAGACGGTCGCGGTCCGGGTCTCCCGGTCGCCGCGCTCGATCTCCCTGGTCAGGGTCCAGGCGGCCGGGGCCGCCGGTTCCGCCGTCGCCGGCCGGCCGAGCAGGCCGGGGGCGACGGCGGCGGCGGCGAGCAGCGCGACCGCGAACGCGGCGCGTCGGGCGGCGCTCACCGCCGGGGCTCCGGCCGGCGGGCCAGCGACCGGGTGACCAGCGCGGGCAGCAGCACCACGAGCAGGACGAGGCCGGCGGCGAGCACCGGCAGCCAGCGGCTGGTGCCGTCCTGCCGGAAGGCGGCCACCTCGGTCGCCGAGCCGACCAGGTCGGTCTCGGACCCGCCGGCGAGGATCGGCTGGCCGGTCTCCGGGTCGACGTCGGCGATGCCGTCGCCGTCTAGGTCGACCGGGGGCGCGCCCGCCGACGGGGACGTACCGGCGGACGGCACCCCGCCCGACGGCGTGCCGCCGCCGGGCGGCGGGGTCGCCGTACCGGTCGGGCGGGGGCCGCCGCCCCCCGCGCCGCACGGGCCCTGGCCCTGCCGGTCGCACTCCGGCGGGTTCGGCGCCTCGCGGGCGAGCTTGTTGACACCGGGGTTACGCGGGTCGAAGGTCGGGTTCGGACAGTTGGCGAAGTCCTTGTCGGTACGGTCCTCGGCCGAGAGCTTCGCGATCCGGCCGATCTGGTCGAAGCCGGCCTGCACGAGGTTGCGGGGCAGCGGCGAGTAGCCGAGCTGGCCGGCGTTGCGCTGCCCCTCGCAGATCGAGTAATAGGCGTAGTCGGCCAGTGCCCGGGCCCGGCCGGGCGTCATCCGCCGGTCGTTCACGTCGACCGGCAGGATCATGTACGAGTACGACGACAGCGGGTACGCCCGCCGGTCGGAACTGGCGTACACCCCGTCGAGGACCTGGGTGAGGTATTCGCGCGGGTTGCTGCGGTCGGTGTTGATCCGGGCCTCCTGCAACGCGACGGCGACGTTGTGGTCGGTCGGCGCGACGTAGTAGCCGGCCCGGTTGAGCATCTTGGCCACCGGATAGTTCTTGTTGCGGGCGTAGGAGAACTCGACGTAGCCGATGGTGCCGTTGCCGGAGCCGGCGGCCACGTAGTTGGCGACGTTGTCGGACCCGCTCTGCGCCACCTGCCGGCCCTTGCGCGGGTAGTACGACGTCAGGCCCTGGCAGCCGCAGTAGTCGCGCCACTGCCGCTGGTGCTGCTTGTCCATCCAGAGCGAGAACTGGGCGGTCGTACCCGAGCCGTCGGAGCGCACCACCGGGACGATGTCGATCGCCGGCAGCGCCCGGCCGTTGTTGTCCCGGGTGATCGCCGGGTCGTTCCACTTGGTGATCCGGTTCGTGAAGATGCCGACGATCGTCTCGCCGGACAGCCGCAGGTCGCGGTAGAGCCGGCCGCCGACCTCGATGTGGTACATGAACGAGGTGCCGCCGGCGACGATCGGCATGTAGGCGAACTCCCGCCGGGCCTCCTCGACCACGCCCGTGACCGGGTCCGGCCGGGTCTGGTACGGGATCTCCGAGACGCCGAAGTCGCTCTGGAAGTTGCTGAAGTCGCGGCGCCCCGCCGACGACCCGTTCGCGGTGTAGACGACCCGGTTGCCGGTCGTCTGCACGCCGGTGACCCACTGTTGCAGCGCGTTCGCGCTCCACGTCGAGCCGGTCCCCTCGACCTGCTCGTACGGCACGGCGAAGGCCGGTGCCGCCGGTGTCGTCACCGCGACCAGTATCGCCAGCACCGCGCCGGCCAGCCTGCCGCGCCGCTTCATCGTTGCTCCTCCAGACGGTCGGTGGTCATCGCGTGCCGTCCCGCCGGGCCGCGACCAGCCGGGCCACGACGAAGAGCACGAGCACGAGTACGAGCAGCAGGGCCGCGCCGCCGAACGCCCGGGCGATGTACGTCGGCTCGCCGCTGCGGACCAGCGAGTAGACGAACAGCGGCAGCGAGTTCATCGAGTTGTTCAGCGGGTCGGCGTTGAGGAAGTTGGACGCGCCCGAGGTCAGCAGCACCGGCGAGGTCTCGCCGACGCCGCGGGCGGTGCCCAGGATCAGGGCGGTGGCCAGGCCCGGCCGGGCGGTCGGCAGCACCACGTGCCACACCGTCTGCCACTGCGACGCGCCCAGGGCCAGGCTCGCCTCGCGCAGCCCGCCGGGCACCACGCGGAGTACGACGTCGGCGGCGCGGGCGATGATCGGCAGCATCATCACCGACAGGGCCAGCGCGGCGGCCAGCCCGGAACGCGGGAAGCCGAGGGTCACCTGCAGCACCGTGTAGATGAACAGGCCCGCCACGATCGACGGCAGCGCGGTCATCGCCTCGACGATGGTGCGGACCAGGCGGCTGAACCGGCCGCCGACCTCGGTGATGAACACGGCGGTGGCCACGCCGAGCGGCAGCGTCACGGCGATCGCGATGCTGATCTCGATGAGGGTGCCGACGATCGCGTGCAGCGCGCCGCCGGTGTCGAGCGGGGTCAGCGGGCCGGCGGCCGACAGGTCCTGGGTGTAGAAGTTCGGCTGGACCAGCGCGTCCAGGCCGCGCCAGACGGTGTAGCCGATGACGGTGAGCAGGGCGGCGCCGACGAGGGCCGCCCCGGCGTGCACGACCGCGGCGGCGATCCGGTCGGCGACCACCGGGGCCGGGTGCCGGACCATCGTGACGGCGGCGTACAGCAGCAGGAAGCAGCCGAGCCACAGCAGCAGGAAGCCGATGGTGCCGTCGGTGGGCAGCAGCCCGCGAAACAGCAGCCAGGCCAGGGACAGCCCGCCGACGGCCGAGCCGACCAGGGCCAGTACGTCGTCGAGGGTGCGCGGGCGCAGTTCGCGGCGCGGCTCGGCGGCCGGCGGCTCCGCGGCGGCCGGCGGTGGTTCGGCGCGGACGCTGGTGGTGCCACGCGCCACGGTGCCGTTGCCGGCCGGCGGGGCGGCGGGTGGTGGTGTGGTCGTCTCGGTCGGCACCGGTCGGGCTCGCTCTCTCGGTCAGATCTCGGTCGCGGCGCCGCTGCGGCCACGGCCCACGACGACGGCGGCGACCGTGTTGACGGCCAGCGTGATGAGGAAGAGCACCAGGCCCGCCGCGAGCAGCGCGGACAGTTGACCGGCGTCGGCGTCGCCGAACCGGACCGCGATCAGCGACGAGGTGGTGATGGTGCCGTTCTCCAGGATCCGGATCTTCACGTCGAACGCGGTCGAGATGATGAAGACCACGGCGATCGTCTCGCCCAGCGCCCGGCCCAGGCCGAGCATGGCGCCGCCGATGATCCCGCCCCGGCCGAACGGCAACACCACCGAACGGATCACGCCCCACCGGGTGGCGCCCAGCGCCCAGGCCGCTTCCCGTTCGCTCTGCGGGGCCTGCGCGAAGACCTCCCGCATCACCGAGCAGGCGATCGGGAGCACCATCATGGCGACGACGACGCCGGCGACGAACGCCGAGGAGGTGTAGCGGCTCTCTGGCCAGATCGCGGCGTGCGGGTCGACCGGGTCGGCGTCCGTCCCGACGGCGAAGAACGGCAGCCAGCTTCCGTACGCGTGCAGCCAGCGGGCGATCCTGATCAGTTCGGGCTGGAGGAACGCCAGCCCGACGAGCCCGTAGACCACACTGGGTACGGCCGCCATCAGGTCCACGGTGGACACCAGTGGCCGGCGCAGCCGGGTCGGGGCGTACTCGGTGATGTAGAGCGCGGTCACCAGCGCCAGCGGGAAGGCGACGGCGATGGCCACCGCGGCGACGAGCCCCGTACCGACCACGACGGCGGCGATGCCGAGCACGTTGCGTTCGGGGTTCCAGTCGCTCTCGACGAAGAACCGCCACCCGTAGTTGCGCAGCGTGGGCACCGCCTGGACGGCCAGGAAGACCCCGATCCCGCCCATGATCAACAGCATGAGGACGCCGGCGGCGCGGGCCCCGGCCCGGAAGAGCCGGTCGACCGGTGCGGCACCGGTGCCCGTCGACCGGCGCCGCTCGTCGTCCACCTTCGTGGCGCGCACCACCGCTCCCCCCGTCCCGGTCAGGGCCGTGGCGGGGCGGCGGCGAGTTGCTGCCGGCGGGCCCAGAGCACGGCCGCCGCACCGCCGGCGACGAGCAGCGCCGCGACGTAGAGGAAGCCGCCGAGCCCGATCCCGGTCTTCGGCAGCGAGCCCGGCGGCGGGGTGCCGGTCGGGGTCGGGGTCGGGTCCTCGGTCGACGTCGGGGTCGGGGTCGGCGTCGGGTCGTCCGTCGGGGTCGGGGTGGGCGATCCGGTCGGCGTCGGGGTCGGCGAGGGCGATCCGGTCGGCGACTGCGACGGCGTCGGCGAGGCGGAGGCCGACGGGGTGGCGGTCGGTTCGCCGGTGACGACCTCCCATCCGTCTCCGGTGACGCGGATCCGGGCCTCGAGGGTGTCCGGCGAGAAGTTGAATTCGTCGTCGTAGCAGATCAGCTCGAGGACGTAGGCACCGTCGGGCAGGTCGAGGACGCCGCCGGCCTGCGCGAGGTCGGTGAGCGAGCCGTCGACCGTGCCACTCACCGGAGCCTGGTCCAGGCCGGGTCCCGGAACGGAGACCAGGCTGAACGGCGTCACCTCGTCGTTGCGCAGGAAGAGGTCCGCGGCGGTGCCGTAGCCGGTCGGGCAGGGTCCGCTGGCGGTGAAGTCGGCGAACGGTGCCGTCGCGACCTGGCCGGCGGTCGGGTCGAGCGTGATCGTCCCGACCGGTGCCGCCACGGCGGGGCCGACCAGCACCGGTACGGCGACCGCCACCGCCACCCCGACGGCGATCGCGGTGGCACCGAACAGCCGGGCGGTCCGTACGCGCGACGGCGTTGACGCATTGCGAGGCACGATGAGAACTCCTGTCGGAAACCGGCGACCGGTTGCGCGGGATCCCGCGCCGGGAATCGAGCCCAGGAAACTCAGGGCCGGTTACCGGGGTGTCGACGCCCGGTTAACGGACCCCAAAGGAAGCGTCACCGCGAAACGGCGGCCACAATTCAAGATCGCATTAGCCGGTGGGCGGGTCCGCCGACCAGAATCGTCCGCGCCGGCCGACGGCCGGGTCGACCTCCGCGTACGGTGCGGCCGCGAGAAAGCGTTCGGTTGCCCGGTGGCAGTCGATTCTGCGTTTGTAGCTGCGGTAGGAGACGGCGGTCACGTCGTCCCCGTTCCCGTACATCCGCCACGTCCAGTCCCGGTCCGGGACGTGGACCACCTCGATCGATGCGGCCGACACCCCGTCGCGTACCGCCCGGATCGCCGTCATCGCGTCCTGAAGTGCGGGGAAGCCGCTCGACGATACCCCGAGGACGCGGTTGTTCGAGGCGACCAGCCGCCAGACGATCACCCCCCGCGAAGTGCGGTACACGCGGAACTGCGCGACCGGCCGGTGGCCAGCATCCATACGCGAGCGCTCCGTCCCGCCACGCCGGATCTTCGGGCATGGCCTGATCGCCCACGCCATAGGTCATATTGCGCGGGTCGCCGAAATGCCGGATACACAGGGCGCTTCGCCCCCGGAGACGCATGCTCCAAGTAGGCACTAACCATGAGTGGAGGCACGTGTGAACGGCCGGCGTGCTACGCATGAACGGGAGCATTCGCCGACGTTCACCAGGCGTTGGACGGGGTGGCCGCGCAGCGGTTTCCGGGGCGGCACAATGATCGGCGAAATGGTCGCCCGACGAACGTATTCAATCCTCGGCCAATAACGTCAGACATGGTGCGTCGAGGCAGCTTTCCCGGGCTGGGAAAGCACCTGGCGGACGCCGGCCTGATATCGCCAGATGGTCGGGACACGCACCCGTACGGTCACCGCCGCCGGGGTCCGGGCGGCGGTGACCGGGTTCAGACGGTGACGGTGGCCGGGGTGCCGACCGGCAGCCGGCACAGGCTGCGCCGAATCTCGTCGGGCGCCGTCGCGAAGGCGCCGTCGACGGCGTCACCGTCCTGCCGGAAATGTGCCCAGCCCTCGTAGTGCACCGGAACGACCGTCCGCGCCCGGACAAGGCGGCACAGTTCGACACCCTCACGCGCCGTCATCGTGTAGCGCAACGGGCCGGTGACCGGGAACCGTACGGCGCCCAGATGCAGCAGCACGACGCTGACCGCGAAGCGGTCGGCGACCCGCCTCAGGCCGGAGTGGAGCACGGTGTCGCCGGTGATCCACAGGACTCCGTGCCGCTGGCCGGCCCAGCGCAAGGCGAATCCGACCACGCCGCCGACGATCGGGCGGCTCAGCGGCGGGCCGTGCCGGGCCGGGGTGGCGGTTACCTCGATCGTGGGCCGGCCCGGCGCCTCGAGCCGGGTCGCCGCCCAGGGCGCGAGGCCGCGGGCGGTGCCGCCGAGCCGGCGGGCGCCGGACGTCGTGGTGACCACGGTGCCGGCCGACGGCAGCAGGGCGCGGCCGGCCCGGTCCAGGTTGTCGCCGTGGTGGTCGTGGGTGAGCAGGACCGCGTCGATCGGCGGCAGTTTGCCGGGCGTGATCGCGGGGTCGGTGAGCTTGCGCGACGACGTGCCCCAGCCGAACCCGTACCGCTCGCCGGCCGGGTCGAAGGTCGGGTCGGTGAGCAGGCGCCACCCGCCGAACTCGATCAGCGCGGTCGGTCCGCCGATGTGGGTGATGCGTACGTCGGTCATGACCTCTGGCTACCTCTCCTGGTGGTCCTGTCGGGACGGGTACGCCGGTGGCCCCCGGAACGACCACCGGCGGGGGTTCAGCGGGCGGTGGTCGGGGTGGCCGGGCGGGCGTGTTCGAGGGCCCAGTTCAGGGCGTAGTCGGCGATCTCCTCCCAACCGTCCTCGGCGGTCGTACAAGCGGAAACGGACATCCACGAATTAGCAGGTGACTTTCTAACAGACCCTTGTGAACGGGCTTTTGCGGTTCTGGACGGCGCTTGTACCAGACATCGACGGATGTCAGAATTCGACTCGGTCGCACCGGGAGCCTGTGCGAGTCGATCCGGCCCGAGGGGGCGAGCGGGGGTCGTCCATCACCCCCTGCCCGGCGCCCCCGATCAGGGAGGTACAGATGATTCACAAGTTCGGCGTGCTCCTGGCCGCCGCCACGGTGGCCGTGACCGGTTGGGCCACGATCGCCGGCGCCACCGTCCCGGCCGCCGCCCCGGCTCCGGCGCAGACCAGCCCGCCGGCCTGTCCGCCGGTGCTCCCGATCAACGGATTGGTGACCGCGTCGACCGCGACCAGCCTCACCGTCACCTACTCGATCATGCTCAGCCCGCCGTGCGGGTACGACCCGCCGATCACGGTCAGCCTGTTCGCCAGCCGGACCGACGCCGAGCAGTGGCGTGACCCGGTCGCCACGGCCGTCTCCGGACCACAGCGGTACGGGACGGTGACCGTCACCGGGCTGACCCCCGACACCGAATACTGGTTCCGACTCAGCGACGTCGAGGGCCGCCAGGACCGCTACGTGCTCGGCGGGCCGGCCCGGACCGCCGCCCAGCCGGTGTGTACCGCGACCGCGACCATCACCTCCGCGTGGGACGGCGGCTTCGTCGCCTCGGTCACCGTACGCAACACCGCCGCCGAGCGGCTCGACGGCTGGCGGGTCTGGTGGCGGTGGCCCGGCGACGAACGGATCCAGACGGCGTGGAACGCGGTGCCGGACGGCACGGCCGCCGAACCCGCGGTCCGTGACGCCGGCCACAACGCCACCCTGCCGCCGGGCGGGTCGGCGACGTTCGGCCTGCTCGTGACGACCAGCGCGGCCCCGGCCACCGTCGCGCTGTCCTGCGGCCGCTGACCCTCTGACCACGATCGGTCGGGCCGCCACCCGGCGCGCGGCCCGACCCGGGCGTGTTCGGCTCCGGCAGACCGGGTAACCGGCTTGCCCGCACCGCCCGCACGAGGAGGGATCATGCGGATCCTGACGAGGCAGCCGACCGTCAAGGGGCCGGCCGAGATGTTCACCGGCGACGTCTGGTTCGACGTGATCGTCAAGGGCGAGGAGCCCTCCCGGATCCGGGTCAACACGGTCCGGTTCGCCCCGGGCGCGCGTACGGCCTGGCATCGGCACGCCGTCGGGCAGACCCTGCACGTGGCCGACGGGGTCGGCCTGGTGCAGGCCCGTGGAGGCACGGTGATCGCCGTACGGCCCGGAGACACCATCCACACCCCGCCCGGCGAATGGCACTGGCACGGTGCCGCACCGGACGCTTTCATGATCCACCTTGCGATCTGGGAAGGTCCGCAGGCCGGTACCGAAACCGAGTGGGGCGCGCCCGTCACCGATGAGGAGTACGGCCAGCCGCGCGAACACTAGCCCGACGACCCGGCAGCGCGATCTAGCCGGATTGCGACATACGTCACCGACCGATCCGGATGGTTTACCGACCGAATCGGTCGGTAGCCCATGTAGGGTCGCCGGCATGGCACACGTTCACCGCCAGCAGGTCGACGAGGGCATCCTCGACCGCGCGGCGGCGCTGTTCGCCCAGCACGGATACGACCACACGTCGCTGAAGACCGTCGCCGACTCGGTCGGCCTGTCCAAGGCCGGCCTGCTGCACCACTATCCGACCAAGGAAGCGCTCTACCTCGCCACCCAGCAGTCGGTCCGCGCCCAGGGCCAACGGGTGTTCGACCAGGTCGCGGACCTGCCGCCCGGCCCGGCCCGCGACCGGCGGGCGCTGGAACTGCTGACCGACGTCGCGCTGGACCGGCCCGGCCTGGTGGCCCAGGCGTTCAGTTCGCTGACCACGCCCCCGTCGGACGGCGAGCCCGACCATCTCGACGACATCGCGACGCTCGTCTTCGCCACGTTCGCCGTCGACGCCGCCCAGCCGTCCGAACGGCTGGTCCGGGTCATCGGCGCGCTGAGCGCGCTGGCCGTACTCAGCCTGTCCGTCAACCGGGCGGCGGGCGAGAAGACCATGTGGCGGCCACACATCCTCGCCACCTGCCTCGACGCGCTCGGTCATCACCGGCGCGACCATTCGTCCGACCCAACTCAGGTGGAGGCCTGATCCCCGATGGCTCGTCTGTTGTACCGACTCGGCTTCGGCGCGCACCGGCACCGGCTACCCGTGGTCCTGCTGTGGCTGGTGGTCCTGGCCGGCTCGGCCGTGGGCGCGGTGGCGCTGTCCGGAGGCACCTCCAACAGCTTCTCCATTCCCGGTCAGGAGTCCACCACCGCCCTGGACAAGATCCAGGAGGAGTTCGGCGCGCAGGGCGGCGCGTCCGCGCGCGTGGTGGTCAAGGCCCCCGACGGCCAGACCCTCACCACCCCGGACAACGCCCAGGCCCTCGGCGAACTGGTGGCCCAACTGGGCACGCTGCCCGGCGTCGGCTCGGCGACCAACCCGCTCGACCCCGCCGCGCCGACGATCAACGCCCAACAGGACACCGCCTACAGCACGGTGACGTACACCGCCGGGGTCGGCGACGTCACCGAGGAGCAGCGGGACGCGCTGTTCGACGCCGCCGACAACGCCCGGGGCGGCGGACTCACCGTCGAGGTCACCGGTGAGGCCATCCAGACGCCGCCGCACATCGGCGGTGTGGTCGAGGTGATCGGCGTCGTCGTCGCCCTGCTGATCCTCGCGGTGACGTACGGGTCACTCGTCATGGCCGGCATGAACCTGCTGACCGCGGCCGTCGGTGTCGGCATCGGCGCGCTCGGCGTCACCATCGCCACCGGCTTCATGGACCTGCAGTCCACGACCCCGATCCTGGCCACGATGCTCGGCCTGGCCGTCGGCATCGACTACGCCCTGTTCATCATCAACCGCCACCGGCAGGAACTGCGGCGCGGTGCCGACGTCGGCACCGCGATCGGCACCGCCGTCGGCACCGCCGGGTCGGCCGTCGTCACCGCCGGCCTCACCGTGGTCATCGCGCTGACCGGCCTGGCCGTCGCCGGAATCCCGTTCCTGACCCAGATGGGCATCGCCGCCGCCGCGACCATCGTGGTCGCCGTACTCATCGCCATCACCCTCGTCCCGGCGGTGCTGAGCTACCTCGGCCACCGCGCCCTGCCCCGCAAGCAGCGCGAAGCAATCGGGCAGAGCGCCGACGCCCACGAGCGCGGCTTCTACCGCGGCTGGATCGACGGGCTCACCAGGCACCGGGTGCTGGCGTTGCTGCTGACCGTCGCCGCCCTGGGCGTCGTCTCCATCCCGGTGGCGTCGATGCAGACCACGCTCGTGCAGATCCAACCCGAGGGAAGCACCCAGGCCCGCGGCGAACAACTGCTCGCCGACGGGTTCGGCGCCGGCTTCAACGGCCCCCTCGTGGTCCTGTTCGAGGGCGACCAGGCGGTCCAGGCGGCCACCGCGGCCGCCGGCACGATCCCCGGCCTCGACGACGTCGCCGTCGTCACCCCGGCCGTCCCGAACGCCGACGGCACCGCCGCCATGCTCACCGTGATCCCGCAGTCCGGGCCGACCGACGAGGCCACCGAACAGCTCGTCACCGACCTGCGCGACCAACTCGCGGACATCGACGGCGCCACGGCGTACGTCACCGGCTCCACCGCCGTCAGCCTCGACGTCGCCACCACCCTCGACCGGGCCCTGCCGGTCTACCTGGCCGTCGTCGTCGGCCTGGCGATGATCCTGCTGGTGCTGGTGTTCCGCTCGATCCTGGTGCCGCTCGTCGGGGTGCTCGGCTTCCTGCTGACGATCGGTTCCTCGCTCGGCGCGACCGTCGCGGTGTTCCAGTGGGGCTGGCTGGCCGACGCGGTCAACCTCGACACCACCGGGCCGCTGATCAGCCTCACCCCGATCGTGGTGATCGGCATCCTGTTCGGCCTCGCCATGGACTACCAGGTCTTCCTGGTCTCCCGTATGCACGAGGCGCACAGCCACGGCGCGGCCCCCCGGGCCGCCATCGCCACCGGGTTCCGGCAGGCCGGCCCCGTCGTCGTCGCCGCGGCACTGATCATGTTCTCGGTCTTCGCCGGGTTCGTACCCAGTGGCGACCCGACGATCAAGTCCATCGCCTTCGCGCTGGCGATCGGCATCTTCGTGGACGCCTTCGTCGTCCGCATGGTGCTGGTCCCCGCGGCGCTGGCCCTGCTCGGCAGGAGCGCCTGGTGGCTTCCGGGCTGGCTGCGCTGGCTGCCGACCCTCGACGTCGAGGGTGCGGGCCTGGAGCGCGACCGGCCCCGGGTCGAGGAGAAGGTGGCCGTCGAGGTCGGCCGGTAGTACGGCCGCGAACCGGTCCCCGGGTGCCACCGGCACCCGGGGACCGGTTGTCTCAGCGCCGTTTACGGGCCCGCAGGACCGCGTCGTGGAGGGTCATCTCGTGGCCGCCGGGGCCGGTCACGGTACGGGTCCTGGCCTCGGCGACGACGACGTCCCACCGCGTCGGGTCGAGGCTCGCCGCGACCTGCCCGGCGGTGACGTGCGACCCCGGGGCCGGGGCGTGCGGGTCGTCGGGCCGGGCCGGCGCCGGCGCGTGACCGACGACGAGCAGCGTGCCGCCCGGCACGACCGCCGCCGCCAGCCGGATGAACAGCGTCTCGCCGGGTGTCGCCGGGTGTACGTAGTGGGCGCAGACCAGATCGAAGTGCTCCTCGGCCGGCACCCATCCGGTCAGGTCGGCGCGTACCCACTCGACCCGGTCGGCGACGTCGGCGCCGAGGTTCCGGGCGTGCTCCCGGGCCCGGTCGAGGGCGGCGGCGGCGATGTCCACCGCGGTGACCCGCCAGCCGCGCGAGGCGAGCCAGATCGCCTCGGCGCCCTCGCCGCAGCCGGCCTCCAGGGCCGTGCCGGGTGCGAGGTCGGTGGTCTCGGCCACCAGGTACGGGTTGGGCTCCCGGTGGGGGTGGGACGGGTGGTGGCCGCGGTAGCGGTCTTCCCAGTACGCCCGGTCGAATTGTTCGGACACGACGGATTCCCTTCGGTGGTTCGGGGCGGTGGCGACGACCGCCCACGGCGATTCGCCGGACGCGTGCTCCGGATCAGGCCGGGACGGGGTTGCGGTGGGCCTCCACCGCACGCCGGGTCTCCTCGTTGACCAGATCGGCGTTGACGTGCGCGGCGGCGGTGGCGCCGGCGGCCGCGGCCACGCCGACCTGCGCGGCCAGGTCGGTGATGTTCCCCGCGGCCCACACCCCGGGTACGTCGGTGACGCCGTACTGGTCGGCGGGGACGTACTCGCCCACGCCCGCCGGATGCGCGACGGGCACCAGACCGAGGGCCGTCAGGAAACCGGCGCGGGCCACCATCCGGGTCGCGACCGCCACGACCTCGCGGGCGACGACCGTGCCGTCGGCAAGGCGTACGCCCGCCAGCCGGTCGTCGACGATCTCCAGTCCCGCCACCTCGCCGTCGACCACCCGGATGCCACGGGCCGCCAACTGCTCGGCCTGCTCGTCGGTGAGCGGCGGCATCGTGTGGGTGAAGTACGTGACGTCGGCGCTCCACTGCCGGATCAGCAACGCCTGGTGCACCGACATCGGGCCGCTGGCCAGCACGCCGATCGCCCGGTCCCGGACCTCCCAGCCGTGGCAGTACGGGCAGTGCATGACGTCGCTCCCCCACCGCTCCCGCAGGCCGGGGACGTCGGGCAGTTCGTCGACGAGGCCGGTCGTCACCAGCAGCCGGCTGGCGCGGGTCGTCCGGCCGTCGGCCAGGGTCACCGTGAACCCGTCGCCGTCGCGGGTCGCGGTGGCGACCTCGCCGGTCACCACGTGGCCGCCGTATCCGCGTACCTCCGCCCGGCCGCGTTCCAGCAGCTCGGCCGGTGGCATCCCGTCACGGGCCAGCAGCCCGTGTACGCCCTGTGCCGGGGCGTTGCGGGGAGCGCCGGCGTCGATCACCGCCACCGACCGCCGGGCCCGGGCCAGCGTCAGCGCACCGCTCAGTCCCGCGGCGCCCCCGCCGACCACCACCACGTCGTAGCTGTCTGTCAGCCTCTCGGTCACCACGACCACCTCCGCGGCAACCATGACCCGCTACCCACCGTGGCCGCAAGCTTTGTTGCCGTATCAGCAAGCCGACACGGGTGCGGCCGTGCCGGGTCGGGACCCGGCACGGCCGCGTGGTGCGGTCCCGCCGTCAGAGGCCGATGTTGGCCTGTGGTCCGGCGTGGGTGCGGAGCAGGTTCGGTACGTCGGCGGCGGGGTGGAGTTGGTAGGAGTAGAAGCTGGACGGGTTGAACGCCGAGCCGCTGCTCTCCCGGCGGCCGCTGCTGTTGACCACGACGTTGCCGCTCTGTCGTAGTTCGGCGCCGGAGTCGCGGTAGTAGGGGTTGGTGACGCGGTCGTAGTAGCTGTTCTCCAGGACCATCTTGGTGCGGCCGCGGGAGTGGTTTCCGGAGCCGCTGTTCTGCAGGTAGTTGTTGTACAGGTGGGCGTAGGCGACGTTGTCGGTGCTGGGGACGCGGACGCGGGTGTCGCGGAACCAGTTGTGGTGGATGGTCATGCGGGCGGTGACGTTCTCGGTCCAGCCGATGCCGAAGGTCTTGTTCGCCTCGGCGATGATGTTCCAGGAGACGGTCAGGTTCGTGGTGTCCTTGCGGCTGTCGATGGCGCCGTCGTTCATCCGGGTGATGTGGTTGTGGTCGATCCAGATCCGGTTGGCGGTGTCCATCTGGATGCCGTCGTAGTCGTAGTCCTTGTCGTCGGGGTCGTCCTCGGCCATGCGGGTGTCGCGGATGGTGAGGTTGCGGATGATGACGTTGCTGGTGCCTGCGCCGATGAAGAAGCCGCCGTTGACGATCTGGCCGTTACGGGCGACGCCGACGACGGTCTTGTTCGACCGGATCGCGATCTCCTTGCCGTAGGGCTTGACGGTGATCGCGGCGTTGACCCGGATGACGTACGGCTCGCTGGCCGAGGCGTACCGTTCCAGGTCGGCCTGGTTGGTCACGGTGACGGTCGCGCCACCGGCACCACCGGTGGTGCCGGCCGCGCCGGCGAACCCGTCCGGGGTGTTCGAGTACGGAACACCCGGCGGCGGCGTGGTCGGTGGTGGGGTGCCGCCGGCCGGGTTGAACCGCCACTGCATCCGGGCGATGTCCGCACACGGCTCCTGCACGATCGGGTTGTTCCCCGCCGTCGAGCCATCCTTGTTGCTGACACACAGACCACTGGACGCACTACGGATCAGATACCGGTCGGTGGTCGCCGTGGACGCCGTGAACGTCCACGTCTGGTTCGCGCTCGCACCACACGTCCACTGCCACAGTTGTTCACCCGACGTGTTGGACGAGTACGGCACGTCCATACAGCGACCGCTGTTGACATTGGTCAGGCCGAAGGCACCGTTCTGCGCGCTCACCCGGAACTGCTGGTGCCCGGCACCGCCGTCACACGCCACCTGGGTCAGCAACGCCGCGTTACCGGTCGCCGCACCGGCGACCTGGACACACTTACCACTCGACGCACTGGCCAACGTGTAGACACCACTGTTGACCGGGACGGCGGCCGCGGACGGCGACGCCGACAGGACGACGCCGACGACGGCGGCGGGCACGACCGTCAGCACCGCGCCGAGCGCGGCCAGCCTGGACCGCAGAGGGAGTTGCTTCATCATCGCTTTCCTGACTGCTGGAGGGTTGTCGAGGGTCACAGCGGGTTCCACCCGTCGGAGCCGGCGAGGTAGCGCTGCGGCGTGTGGTTGGCCGCCTGCGAGTCGCTCAACTGTGGACGGTTGCCGTTCGTGCCGGCGCCCGGGCCGGTGTTCCGGTACTCGAAGAACCGGGCGTTACGCCAGGAGTTGCCGGACATGTCGGTCCACGGCTGCGCGGTCTTGATGGTCGCGCCCAGTGTCGACTCCCGGTACACGACCTGGCCGTCCGGCCGCCAGGGCCGGCCCAGCGTGGTCACGTTGTTCGCCGTACCGGTGATGGTGGAGCGGTAGAACAGGAAGCCGTACGCCTTGCCGGCCGCCGTGCTCGCGGCGGTGATCGGTCCACCCGTCGACCGCTTCTCGTGGACCGTCGACCGGTCGATGACGATCGTGCCGCCACCGAAGATGAAGTCGACGGTTCCCTCGACGTACGAGTCGACCATGTACGCCCGCGCACTGTCGTTGACCAGGAAGGTGTCCTGGTCGCCGAGGAGCCGTACCTTGCGCAGCACCGCCCGGTCGGCACCGAGGTTGAGGGCGACGGCCTGGTGGCCGCTGCTGGTCGAGCTCTCGTCGAAGTCGTTGGCGATGGTCAGGTTCTCGGCGACGAAGTTGGCGCCGTCGACGAACATGCTCGCGCTGCCGGAGGTGCCGTGGCTGTTGGCGGAGTTGTGGTAGACCAGCACGACGTTCGACGGCGACGAGCCCAGCCCCAGCAGGGTGATGTGCGGCTTGTTCCTGGGCACCCGGACGACCTCGCGGTAGGTGCCCGGCTTGATGGTGATGGTGACCCGCTGGGTGTTGTTCGTCGGGACCGCGTCGACGGCGGCCTGGACGGTCCGGTACGTGCCGGTGCCGTCCGCGGCCACCGTCGGCCGGCCGGCCGGTGGCGGGGTGGTCGGTGGCGGGGTTGTGCCGCCGGCCGGGTTGAACCGCCACTGCATCCGGGCGATGTCCGCACACGGCTCCTGCACGATCGGGTTGTTCCCCGCCGTCGAACCATCCCGGTTACTCACACACAGACCACTGGACGCACTACGGATCAGATACCGGTCCGTGGTCGCCGTGGACGCCGTGAACGTCCACGTCTGGTTCGCGCTCGCACCACACGTCCACTGCCACAACTGCTCACCCGACGTGCCGGACGAATACGGCACATCCATACAGCGGCCACTGTTGACGTTCACCAGGCCGAACGCACCGTTCTGCGCGGTGACCCGGAACCGCTGATGGGCGGCGCCACCGTCACACGCCACCTGGGTCAGCAACGCCGCGTTACCGGTCCCCGCACCGGCGACCTGGACACACTTACCACTCGACGCACTGGCCAACGTGTAGACACCACTGTCCGCCGGGGTGGCGGCGTGGGCGGACACGGCGGCGATCACGCCGCCGACGAGGGTGGTGACGACGGTCGCGGCGAGGATCGCCGCTGTTCGTCGTCTGGGATCGACTGTTCTCACGTGACTGGTTCTCCTTCGTCCTGGAGCCGCTGTGGAGTACGTACGACGGGCGGTCGCGCCATCGTCCGGGCAGGCCGGACGGGGCGCGGCGCGACGCCCTTCGAGTTACAGACGGGTTGCCGGGTCACGCATAACAAAATCTTCAAGAAATTCTCGGGGCCGTCCGGCGGGGTTCCGGCGGGCCGTGGACAGGCGACGGTGCCGGCGGGCCGCGACGGCCCTGCCGGCACCGGATCGTCCGGTCAGCCGGTGACCGAGAACGCGTTGGTCACGAAGTCCCGGCCCCCGGCGGCAGAGGTTATCTCGTAGCCGAGTTGGACGTCGCCGATGGTCACGTCGCCGAACCAGCCCCGGGTCCGGATCCACTGCGCGACCGCGGTGACGTCGACCGTGCCGGCACTGGTGTTGGTGGTCCGGACGAACGAGTAGACCTGGTTGTGGCCGTTGGAGCCGCGGTAGATGTCCCAGGTGTGCCCGCCGACGGTGGCGGTGGTCTCGAAGGTGCCGAGCGGTCCCACCGGGCCGTACCTGTTCATCCACAGCATGATCTCGTGGGCGTGGTCGGCGGTCCAGATGTCGTACGCGGTGGTGAAGGCGACCCCGCTGGTCGGTACGGTGACGTCGAAGCTGCTGGTGACCGGTCCCAGTTCGCTGATCTTCCGTCCGATGTGGCGGGTGGCGTTCGGGTAGGACTTGATGCCGCCGGTGTTCGGGTGGTCGGCGCGTACCCACCAGTTGGCGGGCGAGTTGGCCGAGATGGTCTGGGTGCCGTGGCCGGATCCCCAGATGTTGTTGTAGAGCGTGTAGCCGCCACTGCTCCAGGTGCCCCAGCGGTCGCTGGACGACCAGACGGCGGCCTGCGCGGGGGTGCCGGTCGGCACGGTCGTCGCGGCGGTCAGCAGCAGCGCGGCGACGCCGGCCGTGACGAGGCGGATGAGACGCATGGACGTACCTCCTCTGCGGTCAGTGTCCCCATCCGCTACCCGGTTTAGTTGGGATTCAAAACTAAATCTAGCGAGGAAAGTCGATGCGCATCACGACCCGTCGTACGGTCGGGTGGCTGACCTGGGCGAACCCGGCATCCTCGAAGACCTGCCGGGCACCCACGTGCAACTCACCCCAGGTGATCTCCCGCCCCGGCTCGGTGAGCATCGGATACGCCTCCAGGGCCCGGGCGCCCCGGTCCCGGGCGAAGCCGACCGCCGCCCGGGCCAGGAGATAGGTGAGCCCACGCCCCCGCCACCCCTTGCGGACCACGAAGCAGGTCACCGCCCAGACGTCGGGGTCGTCGCGGTCCTCCGCCCGGCCGCTCCACGGGATACGGGACGTACGCAGCTTCGGGTACGCCGTACGGGGCTCGACGGCGACCCAGCCGACCGGCTCGCCGTCGACGTAGCCGACCAGGCCACTGGTGGTCGTCGCGGCCGGGTCGCCGCAGCCGGTCTGCGCCCGTAGCATCGCGGTCCGCTGCTCCAGCGTCGAGTCCCGCCAGATCCAGCCGGCGACCTTGAACCGCTGGCACTGGCACCGGCCGGCATCCGCGGTGCCGAAGATCGCGACGAGGTCGTCCCACGACGCCTCGTTGGCGGGTACGACGGTCAGCCGGTCGGCCGGTACGGGATCCTGCACAGCCGCCATCATGACTGCGGTGGGTCCTCCCCCACCAGGCCGTCGACGGCTTCACGCAGCAGGTCCGCGTGGCCGACGTGGCGGGCGTACTCGTCGTGCAGGTCGACCAGGAGTCGCCGCAGGTTCGGCGACTCGCCGGAGGCGGTGACGAACCTCGTCGACCGGTCGGGTCCGCCGTCGGCGAGCGCCTTGGCGAGCGCGGCATCCGTCCGCTGCGCGGCACCCTGCCAGAGCGCGTACAACTCCTCGGACGGGTCGTCGGCCGCCGACCGCCACACCCAGTCGGGATCGGCGTCCCAGTCGACCGTGTTCCACGGCGCCCCCAACGGCTCCCCGGTCAGATCCCGGGCGGTGTAGTAGTCCTCGACGAGGGCGAGGTGCTTGATCAGACCGGCCAGGGTCAGCGCGCTCGGCGGGTGCCGACGGTTCAGGCCGGCCGCGTCCAGACCACCGACCTTCCAGGCGAACTGCGCCCGGGACCGCTCCAGCGCGAACAGGAGCATCTCGGCCTCGCCGGCGGTCATCGACGGCTCGTGGATCCTGGTGTTCAGGACGATCTTCTCGGTCATACCCGGCATGCTAGGTTCGGTTCCGGACGTTCTGCTTCCGGATTGCCGAGGTGTCGTGAAATCCGACGCGAGTCCCACCGCCCGCGCACTGCTCGCCCTCGAACTGCTCCAGAGCAGCCCGGGCATCACCGCGGACCGGCTCGCCGACAAGCTCGGCGTCTCCGAACGCGCCGCCCGGCGCTACGTCGGAATCCTGCGCGAGGCCGGCATCCCGGTCGAGTCCTTGCGCGGCCCGTACGGCGGCTACCGGGTGGGCCGTGGCCTGCGGCTCCCGCCCCTGATGTTCAGCGCCACCGAAGCCGTCGGCCTGGTCATGGCCGTACTCGACGGGCACCACCACGCCAGCGATCCCGACAATCCGGCCGGCAGCGCCCTCGGCAAGATCGTGCGGGCCCTTCCGGAACCGGTGGCCGCCCAGGTCGAGACCGTCCGCCGCACCGCCGCCCCCGCCCCCGACCGGGCCGCCGCCCGACCCGACCCCGGCGCCACGACCGCTCTGGTGCAGGCCTGCTCGAACCGCCGTCGGGTCCGCCTCGACTACCGCTCGCAGGCCGGCTCGGAATGGGTCGTCGAGGTCGACCCGTGGGCCGTCGTCGTACGCCACGGCCGCTGGTACCTGCTGTGCCGCACCCACCCCGCACACGCCGTACGGACGTACCGGATCGACCGGGTCCGGGCGGTCGAACCGCTCGACGACACCTTCACCCCACCCGCCGACCTCGACCCGGTCGCCCTTCTCGAGGAAAACCTCGCCGCCGGCTGGGAATACGAGGTCGAGGTCGTCGTCGACGCACCTGTCGACGACGTGGCACGGTGGCTCCCCCGTTCCATCGGACTGCTCGAGCCGGTCGACGTCGGGACCACCCGCCTGGTCGCCAGCACCAGCAACCCCACCTGGTACGCCGGACAGCTCGCGTCGATCCCGGTGCCGTACCGGATCCTGAACGGCCCCGAACTCCGGCAGGCGTCGCGGACCCTCGGGCAGCGGCTGCTGGCGGCGGCCGGAGAGCCACCGCCCTGACGCCCCCGGAGGGTCGCCACGGTCGGACCGAGAATGGCCGCCGACTCCGAAGGGCGGTTTCCTATCGGGTCATGGTTCGGGTCGCACCATGATCCGATGGGTCCATTCCAGGTGCCGCGTGACCAGATAGGTGGCTACGGTGCCGATCGTGGGTGGCACCTCGTCGTATTCCACGAACGAACCACCGCCGGCGAACCGGACGGCATATTCCCGGCCTCTCGGAAAGACGTCAGTCACGGTGCCCGTGACCATCGAACCAATCGGGTAGCGCTCCGTCATCGCAGCCCACTCCTCACCAGACCAGTTCGATGCGCGATGGTGCCGCGCGCGCATCCCGGCATCCAGTGGGAAGAGACGGACCTGCCCCGGCCGATGCGAGAGGACCTCGAAGAAGCCCTCCCGGCCGACCGGAGGCCACCGGCGCGGATCTTCAGGCAGGTGCAGGACATCGACGAATCCCTCGGGATGGGCGCCCAGGTCCACGAAGAGACCGGTGCGACCCGGCCCGAAGGGAACGGCAGCGACCCGGCCACGAACGCGGTCACCACATGGAAATCGACGCCGCGCCGTGGCCAACTCGTCAAGCTTGGACATCACTCCGGAGCCCTCGCCGTTCGGCGGAGTGGTGCCCAGTAGTCCCGTGCCGGGTCGTGCGCGGTCAGCCAGCGTTCCAGCGCCTCGACCGACGACCGGTGCGACTCCGAGGCGACCTCGTACCACCGGTGCAGCAGCAGCTCGTGGATCCGGACGGCCCGGACGGCGAAGTCGAGCAGCCACGCGTCCACGGCCCGCACGGCGGCGACCTCCTCGGCCCGGGCGCGCAGCAGTGCGGTGCAGTCGATGTCCGTGGCGATCTGGTACCCGTCGCCGACCGCCACGACGGCGAACTCGATGGTCCGGTCCCCCGGGTCGACGTCGAGCGTCTGCGCGAACCCGAGGATCTCGTCCCCCCTCGGCGCCGGCATTCCGTCGCCGGCCGCGTCACTCGGAACGACGTAGTGGACCCAGAACGTCATGTTACCAACCATTATTCACCAGGCTTCAGGGCGTGATACCCAGCGACGCGCTAATCCTGGCCTCAGGTTGATCGGGGAAAATGGGCGGCGAAAGCATCGACGGGAAGGGGGCGGGCCGGCGTGCGGATCATGATCGCGGATGATGACGCGGCCATCCGTGAGTCGCTGGAGCGGGTGCTCCAGGTCGAGGGTTACGACACCAGCACCGTCGCCAACGGTCTCGCCGTGCTCGACGGGGTCGGTGGGGCCGGCGGTGAGACGCTGGATCTGCTGATTCTCGACGTGATGATGCCCCGCCTCGGCGGGTTGGAGACCTGTCGGCGGTTGCGGACGGCGGGTCGGGATCTGCCGGTGCTGATGTTGACCGCCCGGGATCAGGTCTCCGACCGGGTCGCGGGGCTGGACGCGGGTGCCGACGACTATCTTCCCAAGCCGTTCGCCACCGAGGAGTTGCTGGCCCGGGTGCGGGCACTGTTGCGCCGGCGTACGCCGATCGACGGGGAGTCGCAGGTCCTGTCGTTCGCCGACGTCCGGCTCGATCCCGACAGGTTCGAGGCGTGGCGTGGCGGGCGGGCGCTGCGCCTGACCCGGACCGAGTTCTCCCTCCTGCAGGTCCTTGTGCGCAACGCGACCCGGGTGTTGACCCGCGACGCCCTGTTCGAGGCGATCTGGGGCTTCGACATGAGCGCCACCGCCAACAACCTCCAGGTATATGTGAGCTACCTGCGCCGCAAGATGGAGGCCGAGGGTGAGCCGCGATTGATCTACACGCTGCGCGGCCTGGGATACACGTTGCGGGAGACTCCTCCGTGAGCGGGCCTGCGGGCAGGGAACCGCGCCGGCTGACCCGATGGTGGCGCCGGCGGTCCCTGCGGACCAGGCTGACGGTGATCGCGGCGACGGCCATCGCCGTCAGCGTGTTCATGGGCTTCCAGGTAGCCAGCGAGCTGCTGGACTGGCAGCTGCGGGAAACCGCCGAGAATCAGCTGCGCGCCGACTCCCGCGTCGTGGCGACGAACGCGGAGCGCGCCGGTCTGGCGCAGGTCCCGCTACCGCCGTATCCCGGATCCGGTCCGCTGGTGCGGGTCGTCCTGCCCGACGGCTCGACCCGGACGCCGGCCGGCCAACCCGCGCTGCCCCCGGTCAGCAAGCACGCCGGGCGCGTGGCGCAGGGCGACTTGGCCGACCTGATGGAGTCGAACGACAGAGACGAGGACGGCTACCTCATCTACACGGTGCGGGCGGGCGACGGCGCGGTCCAGGTGGCCCGCGTCGTCGACGACAGCCCGATCAACCAGTTCGGGTTCGGTATGTTGCTGATCGGGCTGCTCTGCGTGGTCGGCGGTGCCCTTGTCGGGCGGGCCGTGGCGCGGACCGGGCTGGCGCCGATCGACCGGCTGACCGCCGCTGCGGTCCGTGTCGCGCACACCCAGGATCTCGACGCCCACATCCCGGATGAAGGCGGTGGGGAGATCCGGCGGCTGATCCAGTCGATCAACGACATGCTCGCCGCGCTCCAGGACTCCCGGCGGGCCCAGCGGCTGCTCGCCGAGGACGCCGCTCACGAGCTCAAGACCCCGCTCACCAGCCTGCGCCTCAACGTCGAGCTGCTGATCCGGCTCGATCGGCGCGGTACCCTGGACAGCGCGCTGCCGGCGGAGAGCCGGACCCGGCTGCTCAACGATCTCGGCGCCCAGGTGGCCGAGTTGAGCACCCTTGCCGCCGAGCTGACCGACCTGGCGCGCGGTGACGTCAGCGACGAGAGCACCGAGTTGCTCGACCTCGCCGACGTGGTGGCGGCCGCCGCGACCCGGACGCGTTCCCGCCTGCCCGACATCACGGTTGCGCTCGACGTGACCTCCGTGTGGGTGAGCGGACGTCCCGCTGCGCTCCAGCGGGCGGTGCTCAACCTCATCGACAACGCCGGCAAGTGGTCCCCCGCGGACCAGCCGGTCCAGGTCCGGCTCCGTGCCGAGGGCGCGTCGGCCGTGCTCGAGGTCGATGACGCCGGGCCCGGCATCGACGCCACCGACGTGCCGCGGGTGTTCGACCGGTTCTACCGTGCCGACAGCGCGCGGGCGTTGCCGGGATCCGGTCTGGGGCTGTCGATCGTGCAGCGGGTCGTCGACGCCCACGGTGGCCGGGCCACCGTCGCCCGCTCGACGCGCGGTGGCGCGCTACTTCGGGTCGACCTTCCGGCCGCGACCCCGCCCGCCCCGATCGCGCGGCTCGCCGCCGGGGAGGACACCGCGGTGCGTTGACCCGCCCCGGCGGTGCGGCGCAGGACCAAAGGGCGGCGGCCGTTGGGTCCGTGAAAGCTCCGGGATGGGCTTGGCTCCCCGTCCCGGATCTCGTCCGTGCCGACGCGCTCACCGTTGCAGCGCGGGCTCCTCGTCGTCGGCGAGCGGCTGTTGTTCCCTCCGGCGGCTCCGCCGTCGGAGGGAACAGCCGGCTCGGCCGCCAGATCCGCCGGCCGATCAGCAGGGTAAGGGCGGGCGCCAGGACCGACCGCACCAGCGGGGCGTCGAGCAGCACACCGAAGGCGACCAGGAACCCGACCTCGATCAGCATCACCAGCGCAAGCGTGGCGAGGACCGCGAAACGTGGCCGCCAGGACTCGGCTTGCCGGCGTGATGATGCCACCGGTGGCGGATTGGAAGTGGGCCGCCCACCGCGCGGCGATCCCGGACTCGCCGAACGCCCGGCTGTCGTGCATCCCGCCGGGACAGGGGTCACCGCCCGCCGGCGCAGGAATTGGTCCTGCTCCCGCAGGGCGCCGGTGTTGCCGGCCAGCCCGATGGCGAGCACGCCGAGGATTCCGAGCGAGCTGAGCGTCGCCACCGGCGGCGGCTGATGGCGGCGCCAAGCCGTCCCAACAGCCCCGGCCTCTCCTCGACCGCCGTGCTGAACCGCAGGATGGCCGGCCGGATCCGCCTGTCAAGCACCACGAGCACCGCTTGGAACAGAGTCAGCGTGGCCACCAGCGCGCGTTGGATGCCGGCAGCGCCACGTAGCGGAACAGTTCGCCGAGCGCGGTGATGGACAGGGCGAGACCGACGCCGAGGGCCAGGCCCAGCGTCGGGTTGGATTCGAAGGCGGCGCCGCCGAGGTAGCCGATCAGGCCGGAATAGCCGGCCCAGGTGACGGCAGCGATGGCGGTGAACAGGGTAAAGCGGGCAAGCGGGTAGCCGGTAGCACCGCTGGCGGTCACGATCGCGGTGCGGCCGCCGGGGACGAACCGGCCCGCGATGATCAGGGCGCCGCCCCGGGGGGTGCAGGTGCGGGGCGATCCTGTCGGCGGCGCGGATCAGGTGGTCGCCCGGACGGCGCTCGCGCAACAAGCGCCCGATGAGGTAGCCGATGTGATCACCGACGAAGGCGCCCAGCGCGGCGAACACGATGATCAGCGGAAGCGACGGGATGCCCGACACGGCGAAGACCGCCGCCGCGATGACGACCGACTCCGACGGCAGGAACGCGTCGAGGATCGCCAGCGCGAGGATCGCCAGATAGATGACCGGAGAGGCCAGCGCGTTCTCGATCATGGCCATCAGGTCCATCGGGGCCGCTCCTCCCCTTCGAGCACCCAGGCGCAGAGCCCGACTACGACGAGCACGAGCGCCAGCAGAACCCGTTCGGCCAGGCCGGCGAACGGGAGATAACCTTGGCCGAGCAGCACCCCCGGCCCGTTCACCGCCGCGAACGCGACGCACGCGGCGAACGCGGACCACGCCGCCGCGTGTAGCCAGCGGACCCGGGCCGGGTCGGCCCCGTGCCGGGTACGCTTGGCGATGAGCAGGGCGAAGAGCGGTGGCAGCGCCGCCATCAGCGCCGCGCCGAAGCGATGCACCCCGGCGGCGACGCCCGGTTCGGTCCCCGGCAGGTTCGTGGGGAACACCACCACCGCGACCAGGGACACGCACCACACCGACAGCAGCACGGTGAGGGGCCAAGCCGGTGGCAGCACACGCCGGGCGCCGGCCAGGAGCCATGCGCCGGCTGCCGCGAGCCCACACGCCGCCAGGGCCAGCAGGACGGCGCCCGGCACGGTCCGGATCGATTCGCTGACCATCTCGTCCACCGGGTCGACATCGCCGACCAGCAGCAGACCCGCCCCGGCCGCCGTGCCCACGCCCAGGCTCAGCTGGACGTTGCGATACCAGCGGGAGGCGCCCGCCCGGACGATCGTCGCTGTCATGCGGCGACCTCGACGGGCGCGGGCGCCTCACGGGCCGGACGGATCCGGTAGAGCTGCTCGAACGCGGACACCGTGCGGGTCTGGTCGTGCTGCGCGGCCACGGCACGAGCCCGGCGCCCCAGCTCTTCCGCGTGTTTCGGGTCGCGGAGCACGGTGAGCAGTCGCTCGGCGAGCACGACAACGTCGCCGGGCGGGAACAGGTAGCCGGTCTCCGCGTCCCGTACGAGGTGGGGCAAGGCTGCGGCATCGGCGCCGATCACGGGCCTTCCGCTGGCCATCGCCTCAAGCGTGACCAGGCTCTGCAGCTCGGCGGTGCCCGCGTTGACGAACACCGCCGACGCCGCGTATGCGGAGGGAAGGTCCTCGTCAGGGATGAAGCCGGTGAACGTGACATGCTCGACGACGCCCAGCTCCCCCGCGAGCGACCGCAGCGTCCGGTCCTCGGACCCGGTGCCGACCAGGAGCAACTGGACGTCGAGGGAGCCCCGCACCAGCGCGAACGCCCGCACCACGACGTCGAGGTTCTTCTCGGCGTCGAGCCGACCCACGTACGTGATGGTGGGCTTGTGCGCGAGGCTGTAGGCCCATCGGAACTCGGCCGCAGGCGCCTGCTCGCGGAAGCGGGTGAGATCGATGCCGCACGAGATGGGCAGGACCGGCCCGGACACACCGGAGAACACGGCGAGCGCGGCGGCGTACGGGGTCGGGGCCGTGACGATGTCTGCCTTGGCGAACACCCGGGCGGCGTCGCGCCATGCCCACTCGTGTGCCCTCGTCCGGCCAGCGTTGCCGATGGGCAGGTAGTGGATCAGGTTCTCGGGCATGAAGTGGTTGGTGGCGATGACGAACAAGCCGCGCTCGTGCGCCGCGTCGACCAGCGCCCGGCACAGCGGGAAGTGGCTCTGCACGTGCACCACGTCGGGCTGGACCTCGTCGAGGATCCGGCGGGCTGCCGCGCGCAGCCCCAGTGGCGGGCAGAACCGGAAACCTGAGTGGCCCGGCACCGGCAAGGAACGCACGCGGTGCTCGACGATGCCGTCGCTGGACATGCCGGCATGGTTGCGGGTGTCCGTCGACGGCGCGACCACGTGCACCTCGTGCCGGGCGGTCAGTGCCACGGCCAGACGCTGGGCGAAGTAGGACGCCCCGTTGACGTGAGGGGCGTAGGTGTCGGCACCGATGAGGATGCGCATGGGACAACTACCTTTCGTTGGTGGTATCGCTTCATGACGAGGTGGAAGACAGCGACCGGCACGGCGACGACTGCGGTGAGCAGGAAGATGCCGCCGGGCAGTGCGAGCAGGCCGGACAGCTGGCTACCGAGCAGAGCGCCGAGACCGATCAGCACTAGGCCGCGTACGGCGGCGGTGACACCCACCCAGGCGGCGAATCTCCGGTACGGGAGCCCGGCGAGCCCCGCCGACACGAACGCCGGGAGGGCGAAGACGTCGACGAGCTTGGCGGTGATCACCAGCCGAGGCAGTGACATCCCGGCCAGCCGGTCGAGCAGCGCCGTCGTCTTGAGCCTGCTCAGCAGGGACGCCACCCAGGGCCGCCGGGCCGACCGGCCGACGAGGTAGAGCAGACTGTCGCCCACCACCTCGGCCAGCGCGACGATCACCCAGATGGGCCAGAACGCCGCAGCGCCGGCGCCGACCAGGGTGCCCGCGGTGATCGTCGCGGCCGGCCCCTCGACGAGCACGAAGAGACCGAGCACCAGGTAGGGGTGCTCGAGCACGGCCGGTGTCAGATCCATGCCGAGAAGCTTCGGCCGAAGGTTCCGCACCGGTCGTCCCTACGCCGGGCCGGCCGATGTAGCGCCGTGGTACGGGGTCCGATCACCAACCACGGCACCCACGAGCCTGCCAACCGACCGACCGGCGCCTCCGCGGGCGGCGCTGCGTTGACTGCCATCACTAGCCCCCTGCATGCGGATTGCGTCGCTTGTCTGACGCCTGATTCGTACCGAGCGAACCTGAGGCGACCGTTAATGCGCCGCTCAGGCCGGGTGGCCGAACCGGATGCCCAGCGCACCCACCGGCTTGGTGACGTCGAGGTCCTGCCCGGCAGACAAGGCCCAGGCGACACAGCCGTCGGGCCGGATGAGCAACGCGGTCGACGTCCACCCGGTCCGTACGGGCGGTGACGGTGTTTGACCCGTGCGGTCCACGCGGCCGCGGCGTCGCGGACCTCCACGCGGGTCGACGAGGTCGAACAGGAGCCCACGACCCTCGCGCAGCAGGTCCGCCGACCGGGTCACCTCGGTAACGACGTCCGGGTCGGGCCGCTCCAGCGTCAACTTCCTGTCCGGACACAGGATGCCGACGAGCCGGTGGTCGTCGCCAAGGTCGTTCCGGACGTCCATGCCGGCAAGCAGGTAGGCGACGTACCGGTGGGCGAAGCGGTCCCTCAGGTCCGAGAACATCTCCCACAGCGCCCTCGTCTACGGGCCGGGTCGCGGGACCACCGGCAGGTGATCGACGGGATCTTGTGGCGGATCGCCAACGGCGCGAAGTGGGATCAGATCCCGGATCGGTACGGGCCGGCAAAGACCGGTTCGCCCGGTGGGAGTCCGACGGCACGTGGGCGCGGATCGAGCAGCGGTTGCAGACCGACGCGGACGCCTGTGGCGATCTGGGCTGGCGGGCGCAGGTCGACTCCAGCGTCGTGCACGCGCATCAGCATGCTGCGGAGGGCTCGTAAAGGGGGTTGAGTCCGGCCGAGTCGCGGGCAGCCCAAGCGCTGGGTCGCTCGCGGAAAGGACTGACCACCAAACTGCATCTGCTGGCTGAGGGACACGGCCGCAGCCTGGTCAAACGAGCCTTCAGCCGGCTCAAGCCGTTCCGGGCCGTCGCAACCAGGTACGACAAGCTCAAAGACCGTTACGAGGCAACAGTAACCATCGCCTCGACATGATCTGGCTCCGCGCCGAACCCGACCGGAGCCGATCATGATCCGTCAGATGCGCTTCAGCTTCGGAGGATTGACTCGAGCCTTGGTGCCTGTGCGGGATCGCGGCGAATTTGTCGCGGCGCAGTCTGTGTTGCTCGGAATTCGGGTTTGCGGCAGGAGCCACGCTACGCCACCGTCGCGTCTCCACTCGAGTAGGCCCAACATCGACGATGACGCGGAGGCCTTCATTCTTGAGGTCGCCACGTCGGACGGTGTGCCCGGAAACGCGGGGAGGGAGGTGCCGATTCCGAGGTCCGACCAGTAGGGCACCGGTCGGCTCGCCGAGGTAACGGGGACTCGTACAAGCTTCGCGCGGCGAACCTGCCGCCCGGGGAGTCACCTGTGACGACGGCGAGTGCGAGCCCGAGCGCGACCCGATGCGTACGGGGATGGCCGTGCCGGCCTGGATCTCGGTTGCGGGTTGCCCGGCCAGGCGGATGCGCAGCACCACGTCGTCAGGCCGGGTGAACGCCAGCCAGACCGAGGCGCGGGTGCGGAAGACACGGCGCAAGAAGGGACCGGCGACGATACTCGGCAGACCGGCCCGTTAAACGGCGTCGTTTATCCTGATCCCCAGGTTTCGACACTTCGCGACTCGGTCGGGGCGGCGACCGGCCAACGCTACGCCGATGCACCCGCCCTGGTTGTCCGATCTGTTTAACAGATCTGATCGAGTCGTGGAATGCCCGCTACCGGCGCGAGGTCCGCGCCCGATGGACGATGCGATGGAAGCCTGTGCTGAACGCCTTCGCCATGACGTTCGGTGACCGCTGGCCGGCCGCCGATACCTACTAACCGTCGCGCCCGCGGTCGATCCCGCCGGTCTTGTTCCAGTTGACGAAGCGCAGCGTCACCTGTGCACCTCGGCCGGCGCCGCGCGCACGTGGGGCCGCAGCACCCACCACAGTAGGCCGACCCAGAACGCGGTCAGGATCGCGGCGCCGAGCAGGTCGGTCGGGTGGTGCATGCCGCGGTACATCCGGGACAGCGCGACGCCGGCCGGCATGACCACCGCGAGCACCACGGCAAGCCAGCGCCACCGGCTGTGCATCCGGCCCATGACCAGGACCGCGATCGCCACCCAGATGCACATCGTGGCGGCGATGTGCCCGGCCGGGAACGACGACGTGGGCATCGGGCCGTCGAGCTGCGCCACCGGCGGGCGGTCCCGCTGGACGGCGGCCGCGGTGCACAGAAACAAGGTGAGCTCGCCGACCATGGTAAGCGCCACGAACACCACCGGCTGCCACTGCCGCCACACGGCCAGCGCGATGGGGCAGAAGACCAGCGAGATGGCCAGGATGGCGTGGGTGTCGCCGGCCTTGCTCCCCACCCAGCTCACGTCGTCCAGGGTGGGAGTGCGGAACGTCTGCAGCCACCGGACCACGCCGTCGTCGAAACGTCCCAGCCAGGTGCCCTCGGTATGGTTCTTCAGCAGGTAGCCAACGACGTACAGGATGCCGAACGTGAACACCCAGCCGGTTAGGATCTCGGTGGCCTTGACCCACCGGTGCGGGATCGGGTGGCTGGAGTCGGTCGCCGGCTTGATCGCCTCGGCGGCCTCGGGCTCCAGGCCCTCGTCGAGCGGTGCCACTGGGTGTCCCGCCTCGCGCCGCCACAGCCGGAACGCGTACGCCGTGACGCTCAGCCACAGCGCGCCGAGCAGCCAGCCGGCCAGTACGTCGGTCAGGTAGTGCACGCCGAGCGCGATCCGGGTGACGCCGATGGCGAACACGACCAACGCGACCGCCGAGATGAACAGCTTTCGGTAGCGCACCGCGGGCAGGAACACCAGCAGCACGGCGCCGTAGACGACCATCGAGCCGAGCGCGTGCCCGCTCGGGAAGCTGTTGCCGGTCGCGGCCGCTACCGGCGCCTCCAGCACTGGGCGCAGCCGGCCGACCAGCGACTTCACCGACGGGTCGAGCAGCAGCGCACCGGCGGCGGTGGCCAGCAGGTAGACCGCGAGGCGGACCCGCCGGCGCACCAGCAGCAGCACCGCGGCGACGCCAACCAGCCAGAGCATGACCGGCCGCCCGCCCAGCCGGGAAATCCCGTTGAGCGTGTTTACCAGATACGACCGGGGCGACACGACCTCGTTGAGCTCCCAGGCGACACCGCGGTCGACGCTCATCAGCGGTTCGAGGTGCAGCCGGACGAGGAGCACCAGCAGCCCGAACCCGAGCCCGACCGCGACGACCGCCAGCAGCGGCACCCACCGGCCGGCCAACCGACCGGGCGGCGCTTCCCCGGACGGCGCCGCGTCGACTGCCATCAACAGCCTCCCAGGTACGAGCTACATCGCTTGTTCGATGCCGACTTCGTACCGAGCGAATCTGAGACGACGATTAATGGGCGTGCGGGCGGTGAAGGCGGCGTAGTACCGCGGTACCGCCTCCCTCCCGAGATTGACGACCGCAGTACGACGGAACAGGACGGAATCGGTCCTAGCTTTCAGGCCATGAGGAATCTTGAGAATCCACGGTGGAGGTTCGCCACGGCCACCATGGCGCTGGCGACGGCGTTCGCTGTCGTCGCCTGCGGGGCGGACGCCGACAACAGTTCGGCGCCCGCCGCAGCCGGCTCGCACAGCGCGCACGCGGGCAGGTCGTCGGCTCCCCCGCAGCCGCTGCGCGCCGGCGAGCGGTTCGTCGACCTGAAGATGGGTGACGTGTACGCACGACGCCGGGCTGCGCAAACGAGTGCCGCAGCTGAGCAAGCTGCCGCCGCGCTACGTGGTGTGGGGCGACGGCACCAACGACGAGATGTGCATTGGCATCATGACGGTCTCCCCCCGCAAGTCCTGACGGTTCGGGTCTCGCGATGGCCGTGACCGGCCTCGCGGGTCTGGTGGCCGATCGGGACCTGTGCCCAGGGCAGGGCCTTGAGTTGGGTGAACAGAGTCGGCTGGTTTCCCTTGACCGGGATCAGCAGGTGCGCGCCTCGCGCGGCGATCTCGGCGGCGTGGTTGACCTGCGTATGTAGTGCGTCGGCGACGAAGGTCTGGCCGTGCAGTCTGCCCAGAACCTGTTCGATGGCGTCCAGCAGCGGGGCGAAGGCGGTGATTTCGTTGGATTTCGCGCTCACGGTGACATGCGCGAGGACGATGCCGGTGGTGGTGTCCAGCGCGGACAGCAGGTGGACCTGGCTGCCGTCAGCGCGGCGGGCGCCACGTAGGGTCTTGCCGTCGATGGCGATGACCTGCCGGTAACTCGGCAGACGGGGTGCGGCCGGCGGAGTCCGGGTGCGCAGCCAGCCCGCCAGGATCGTGGCGAGCAGGTCGGCGTCCAGTCGGATCAGCAACCGCCACATCGTGCTGGTCGCCGGCACACCACGCCGGAAGCCGAGCCGGGTCCGGGCGATGTCGTCCAGATCGTGCAGCCAATCCGCGATCGCCGTCACCGAGGACGCGCCGGCCATGACCGCGCCTACCGAGACCGCAAGGAGCCCGGCAAGTGGGTAGCGCAGCCCGCGAGGGCTGCGGGGATCCGGAACCGCCGTCATCGCGTGCAGCAACCCTGCATGTTCACCGTCGGTCACCGGGAGGATGGGAGCGTCGGTTGGGGTGGTGACTGCGGACAGTACCGGGATCGGGCATGCTGACATCGCGGGTGAGGTCCTCAAAGTGTCCTGGAAGCGTAGAGAACTCCCCTGATCACCTAGACGGCCTCCCCCGCCCTGACCGCCTCCGCAGAGGTCAATCACACACATAACCGCAGCTCAAACCGCTGCCGACCGAACACGCAATGGCCCTGACGGCTAGAGCCAGTGACGTACGGTGCGCATGCCGCCGGCGTCGTACTCCCACCCGTCTGGGTGACCGGGGCGATCTTTCCTTGGGCCACCAGCAGGACTTGGTGCTCTGCGTCGCCTGGGCCTTGTCTGCCGGGCAGTACCTCGACGCCACCACTCTGGTGGGTGCGCTGGGCACCTGGTTCGGCCACCCGGCCTGAGCGGCGCATTAACGGTCGCCTCAGGTTCGCTCGGTATGAGTAGGCCTCAGATAAGCGACGTAACCCGCATGTAGGGGGCTATTGATGGCAGTCAACGCAGCGCCGTCCGGGGAAGCGCGGGCCGGTCGGTTGGCAGGCCGGTGGGTGCCGTGGTTGGTGATTGGCTTGTGGGTGGCGCTGGCGGCGGTCGTGGTAACGGGCGTGAACGCCCGCGCTACCAACCCCGCTCGCCGAACCGGCATACCGGCATGGTGAACAGGGACAGCACGCGCTTCCAACTCAGATCGCTCGCCGCATCCGGACATCGGGCGGTGACGCAGGCCTGCTCGATGAGACAGATGCGGGTGCCGCCGGGCCTGTGTGCACACCGAACCCGACCGGGAAACGACGACAACGCCGTGAAGCACCACCGGTTTCATGGAGCACCGGGTGAACCCTGACCAATCACTTATCGGAGATCTCGTGTCCTCACGTTTAGATTCGACAGTCGTTGATCGACAGTGCGGAAGCGCGCTGCCAGCCAACGCTGGTGACGCCGCAGCCATGCTCGTCGGCGCCGTCAAGCGATACGGCTCCGGCGGGTCGGCCGTCGTCGCGCTCGACGACGTCACCATCGCGTTCCCAACGGGGAAGTTCACGGCTGTGATGGGCCCGTCGGGTTCGGGAAAGTCGACGATGATGCACTGCTCCGCCGGGCTGGATCAGCTGACGTCGGGCCGCGCGTTCGTCGGCAACACCGATCTGTCGGCCCTCGATGACCGCGAGTTGACCAGGTTGCGCCGAGAACGGATCGGGTTCGTGTTCCAGGCGTTCAATCTCGTGGCGACGCTCACGGCCGAGGAGAACATCTGCCTGCCGTTGACGTTGTCGGGGCGGCGGCCGAGTGCCGCAGTGCTCGATCAGGTCGTGGCGCTGCTGCGCCTCGGTAATCGCATGCATCATCGGCCGACGGAGCTCTCGGGTGGCCAACAACAACGAGTCGCCGTCGCCCGGGCGCTGGTCGCCCAGCCGCAGGTGGTTTTCGCCGACGAGCCCACCGGCAACCTCGACACCCGGTCCGGACAGGAGATCCTCGGATTCCTGCGATCAGCAGTCGATCTGCATCACCAGTCGATCGTGATGGTCACGCACGATCCCAACGCCGCTGCCTGGGCGGACCACGTCGTGTTCGTCGTCGACGGCCGAGTGCACGACGTAATGGATCACCCGTCGGCCGATTCGGTGATCGACGTGATGAAGGGCCTGGGGCGATGAGCCAGATGATACGGAGTGCGGCTCGCAGCGTGCTCGCGAGTCGGGGTCGGTTCGTGCTAACGGGCACGGCGATCACGCTGTCGGTGGCGTTCCTCGTCGCGACGCTGGTGCTGTCCGACTCGATGCGGGGCCGAGCGGCCGGTGACATCGCCGAAGCGTTGGCCGGGATGGACGCCGTGGTGCAGGGCGTCGTCCTCGGCGAGCCCGGCGGAGGGCCCGGAGATCCGGAAAGGTCGGTTCGGCGATCACTGGATCCCGACATCACCGAGCGCGTGGCTACGGTCGATGGCGTCAACGGCGCCGCCTCGCAATGGGTCGGCTTCGCGAAGCTGGTCGTCGACGGATCGTCAGTCGGAACCGGCACGGCGAGCGACGTCGGTCGCAACTGGGTCGCCGACCCGGCGCTCAATCCGTTCCGGCTCACGAGCGGGCGACCACCGATCGAGGTCGGCGAGATCGTGATCGACCGATCGCTCGCCGATGACGCAGGCTTGGCTCCGGGTGACGTCGTACAGGTCCTGACCACGACGGGGATACACGACGCGACCATCACCGGTGTCGCGACGTTCGCGTCGGCGGACGCGGCACCACTGCAGCGAACGGTGCTGTTGCCCGACGGAGCGGTGTCCGCCTGGCTCGACACTGCGGCGCCGACGGAGGTGCTCGTTGACGTCGCGGAGGGCGCTGACCGCGCCGAGGTACTCGACCAATTGTCGGCACTGACTGATGCCGAGGTCATCGACGGGCACGACCACATCCGGACGATGCAGGACGCCGCGACGTCACCGCTGCAGTTCCTGACCGTGTTCCTCCTGGCCTTCGCCGTGGTCGCGGTGTTGATCGGAGTCACGATCATCTTCAACACATTCGCGCTCACCGTCGCCCGCCGCCGACGGGAGTCGGGGCTACTACGTGCGATCGGTGCGCAACGACGCCAACTGCTCGGCGGAGTGGTGATCGAGGCGGCGATCGTCGGGACGATCGCCACGCTCGCCGGCCTCATGTGCGGGGTCGCGGGAGTGGGCGCGCTGCGCTGGCTCGTCGGACTCGCCGGGGTCACGTTGCTCACCGGGCCGCCGGTCGTGAACACGACCTCGATCGCGGTCGCCGCGACCGTCGGTATCGGCGCAACGATCCTCTCGGCATGGATCCCGGCTCGCCGCGCGGCGGCGACACCGCCGATCGAGGCGCTGCGCGAGAGCGCGGCGGAACCTCGGGTCGTGAGCCCGGCGCGAACTGCGAGCGGGCTCGTGCTCGCCGCAGCGGCGATCGCTGGAGGAGCTGTGGCTGTGGTGCGCTCGAGCGCGACGTGGATCATGCTCGTCGCTGCCATCATCCCGGCGCTCGTGCTGTGCGGCCCGGCGATCGTGACCGCCGCAGCGCGTGGGAGCGCTCAGGTAGCCCGCCGCGCCGCCGGTGTGTGTGGCTCAATCGCAGCGGGCAACCTGGCTGCCAGCCCTCGTCGATCGGCGTCGACGGCGCTCGCGCTCATGCTCGGCACCGCGATGGTGACGATGTTCGCGATCTTCGCGAGCTCCCTGACGAGCGCGGTCAGGACGGACGTTCGTGACGGACTGAAGGCCGACCTGGTGGTCACGTCGGCAACCGTCGACTTCCCGACGATCGACCCCACCCTGGCCGGCCGGATCGCAGCGCTGCCCGACGTCGACGCAGTCGCTGCGCTGTCGATCGCCGAAGGAATCGCGGCAGGGAAAGCCGAGGCGATCGGCGGCATCGACCCGACAGCGCTGCCCACCATGTTCGACCTCGACCCGATCGCCGGCGACCTCGCCGACCTGAGCGAGGGGGGCGTGGCCGTGGTCGGCGACGACCCGACGCTGCTCGGCGGCACCCTCGCGATCGAGTTCGAAAGCTCGACACTCGAGGCGCCGATCGTTGCCGTGGTCGCGAGGAGCACCGGCGGTTTCGAAGCCCCTTTGTACTTCGTCGACCGTGCGACACTCGACGCCTTGGTCGGTCGCCTGCTCGACGCTCTGTTATTCGTCGACCTCGCCGACGGAGTGGCCGCAGACGCCGAAGAAGACGTGAGGGCGCTGGTCCGAGCCACGCCCGGGTCGTTCTTCGAGACCCGGGCAGAACACGTCGCCAACAGCGGGAGCGAAATCGCCGCGTTCCGGAACTTCATCGACGGGATGCTCCTCCTCGCGAGTTTCATCGCGCTCCTCGGAGTCGCCAACACCACGGCACTCGCGATCAATGAACGCTCTGGAGAGCTCGGGCTACTGCGAGCGGTCGGCGCGACTCGCCGCGAGTTGCGGCGAATCGTGCGGCTCGAGATGGCACTCCTGTCGTTCGTGGCAGCATCGATCGGAATCGCCGTCGCAGTCGGCTTCGGCTGGACGCTGATCGACGTCACCGGTGGCGCGGAGATCCCATCCGTCGTCGTACCATGGCCCCGCCTCGCAGTGACGCTCGTCGTTGCAGTCGCAGCCGGCGTCGTCGCTGCAGCGTGGCCCGCGTTCCGGGTCTCCCGGGTGCCAGTGCTCGACCTGGCGGGCCGGGACCGCTGATGCGCAGGTCCTGCCTACGGATCAGAAGGCCGTGCCAGCGCCGCGAGATCGCCGTCGGCAAGCACGAGTACGTCTTCGAGCACGTCCGGCGGGAGACACAACTCCTGCGGCCCGTAGCAGTCGTGCCATGCCAGGTCGGCCAACTCCAGCAGGTCCAGCGCCGCCTCGACCTCCGGCTGACGGAACGACGCGGCGATCCGGGGCAGGCGTTCCCCACGCCGCTGTGCGCTGCCGACCGCCACGTGGCGCCCTCCGATACCTGATCGAGAGTGTCACCCTACTTCGGCGGTCCGAGCCCCTTCCTGACCCGGTCGGTCTCGTACGCCCAGATGGCGATCTCGACCCGGTTACGGACGCCGAGCTTGGCCATCAGGCTCGCGATGTGGGACTTGACGGTGCTGAGGCTGATGTGCAGCTCGTCGGCGATCTCGCCGTTGGTGCGACCGCGGGCGACGGCGACGAGGACCTGCTCCTCCCGGTCGGTGAGGGCGTCGACCGGCTGCCTCGGCGGCGCGGCCGGTCCCGCGTCGGCGAAGGCCGTGAGCAGTCGGGTCGTGATGCTCGGGGCGATGAGCGCGTCGCCCTCGGCGGCGGCGTGCACGGCCTGGGTGAGCAGGGCCGTACCGGAGTCCTTGAGCAGGAACCCGCGCGCACCGGCGCGCAGCGCGGCGTAGACGTACTCGTCGAGGTCGAAGGTGGTGATGACGACCACGGCGAGGGGATCGGCGACCGCGGGCCCGGCAAGGCGGCGGGTCGCCTCTATACCGTCCATATTGGGCATGCGGATGTCGAAGAGGCACACGTCCGGGCGCAGGTGCCGGGCCAGTTCGACGGCCCGGCCGCCGTCGGCGGCCTCGCCCACGACCTCGATGCCGGGCTGGGCGTCGAGGATCATCGTCAACCCGGTACGGACGATCTCCTGGTCGTCGGCGACGACCACGCGGATGGCCATGAGGCGATTATGCGGCCGTCGCGCTCCAGGGCAGCACCACGGCCACCGTCCAGCCCCGGTCGGGGTTGGGACCGGCCTCGCACGTGCCACCGAGGAGGCTCGCGCGCTCCGTCATGCCGACGATGCCGAACCCGCCCGGTCCGGCGGGGCGGGCCGAACCGGTGTCGCCGTCGTCGGTCACGCGCAGGCGTACGGATCCGGCGTCGGCGGCGACCCGGACCTCGATGCGGGTCGCGTGTCGGGCATGTCGTCGCGCGTTGGTCACCGACTCCTGCGCGAGGCGGTAGATGGCGGTGCCGACGGTCGCCGGGATGCCGTCGAGGTCGCCGGCCAGTTCCACGTCGACGATCGGACCGGGCTGGGAGCCGTTCGTCAGCCGTACGAGGTCGGGGATGCCCGGGTTGGGTGCCAGGTCCGCCGGTCCGGTCCGGCGCAGCGTGTGCACCATCGTCCGCATCTCGGCGAGGGCGCGCGCCGCCTCGGCCTCGATGACGCGGAGCGCGTCGACGGCGGCGTCCGGCCGGGTCGCCGCCACCGCGATGCCGGCCTGGGCCCGGATCGCCATCGCCGAGACGTGATGGGCCACGGTGTCGTGCAGGTCGCGGGCCAGCCGCTCCCGTTCGAGCAGTTTGGCCTGGTCGAGACCACGGGCCCAGAGCATCGCCCGGTACCGGAACGCGATGGCCAGGGCGAAGGTCGCGAACAGCACGACGAACCCGATGACCATCTCGGTGAGGTCGACGTAACCCAGCGCCGCCGACAGGAAGTTCTTGGCGACGATGAGCGCCGCACCGGCCACCGCCTCCCGACCGGAACCCCACCGGAACAACGCGTACGGCAGGGCCAGCAGGTAGACCATGGTGACCAGGTCGGGCTCGCGGCCGATGAACAGCGGGGTCACGCCGGTGGCGACGAAGGCGGTCGCGACCATCGGCAGCGGCCGGGCGCGGCGCCACAACAGCGTCGGCACCAGCGCCAACGTGATGATCACCGCGGCGGCGCGCGCCGGGATGTCCGGCCGCAGGATTCCCTCGAGGACCGTGAGCGATGCGACCACGCCCACGAGCGCCCAGTCCCGCCAGCCCAGCTCGGGCGGGTCGGGGGCTCGGGGCGCGCCCCACACGGAGCGGAGAAGCTCACGCACGTACCCGATCGTACGCAGCGCCCGCCGGCACCGGATTGGCCCAAAGTACGGCCGGCGTCCCGTTCCATCGGCCGGGTCGGATCCGGCCCGCGCTCCGATGAGTTCCCGCGCACCGGCCGGGAGGATCGACGCACGACGACGGGGCAACAAGGATCAGGCAACGGGAAGGGCGGCCGTGAACTCCTCCGCCAGATCGAACTGGCTCATCCCCACCGGCCTGCTCGTGCTCGCCGCCGTACCGGTGGTCGCGGGCGGGCTGCGACTGACCGAGCTGGCCGGCGGCGGGCAGGTGCTGCCGGACGGCGAACGGATCGGCTCCGCGCCGGTGCCCGTGATACTGCACATCGTCGGTGTCACCGTCTACGGCATCCTCGGCGCCTTCCAGTTCGCCCCCGGCTTCCGGCGCCGGCGCCGGGGCTGGCACCGGGCCGCGGGACGGCTGCTGGTGCCCTGTGGACTGCTCGCCGCGCTGAGTGGACTGTGGCTGACCCTGTTCATGCCGCGCGCGGCAATCGACGGTGACGTGTTGGCCGTCATCCGGGTGGTGGTGAGCGTCGCCATGGCCGGTTGCCTCGTCCTCGGCTTCGTCGCGGTCCGGCGGCGGGACTTCGCCCGGCACCGGGCGTGGATGATCCGCGGCTACGCGATCGGCATGGGCGCGGGCACGCAGGCCTTCACCGCGGCGGCCTGGGTCGCGGTGGCCGGCCCGCTCACGATGTCGGGCAAGACCGGCACCATGACCGCGGCCTGGCTGATCAACGTGGTCGTCGCGGAATGGATCATCCGCCGGCGTCCGGTCACGGCCCCCGGCCGGCCGGCGCCGGCCGGGATCGCCCCGTCGATGTGATCGTCTGCGGTTCAGCACTTCCGGTACGGCGTGTCAAATGCCTGGGCAGCAGACGATCAAGGCGGCACGGACGCCGCACACGGAAACCGTTGCTCTATCCCCTGAGCTACGGGGGCGCGATGATCCAGACTAGCTAGCAGCGGCTGTCAGCGTACCGCAGGAAGCCGCAGCCGCGATCGACGCCGGCACCGCCACCAGGGGATCGCACGACGACCACACGCGCGCGGCCCGGCCGGGCGGTCTTCAGCGACGGACACGATCGGTCGAGATCGGTCACGATCGGTCACCGTTGCCGGAGCAGACACCGGGCACACACACAAAGGCCATCGATACCTGTTCACGCCGGCCGGTCTCGTCGAGGTGATGCCCTCCAGATGTAGGGTTGCCCCAAGCCGGTGCCTGACCGCCCGCCGCTCAACCCCTCTGCGGTCCGCAGGTGGCGCGAGTTGGAGCGGCTTCGGTGAGCGGGCAGCGACGCTTCGGACGGGCGCGATATCGACGGCATCCGCACACGCCCAGTTCGCCCCATCCTGCGAGCAGGCACACCAGCTGGCGGGGCCCACGACCAGAATGCCGCCCACGACAGCCGCGCCACCGACGATCCAGACCACACGGTCCGTTACCTCCCCGACGCTCTTCGCAAACCGATACGCCCTCTTCTGTCGATGGGAGGGCGTCGCGCTCGCTGTCGTACCGATGTGAGTTCGCCGAGAAGTGGCCGTGGGCGCCGGCCTGGTCGCGCAAGTCTTGCATGGCGACCGTACTTCTCGGCGATGTGCGGGCCTGCTGGCAGACGCTGATTGTCAGCGGGCTACAGGTTGTTGATTCGGGCCAGCAGCTCTGCCTCGGTCAGATTCTCCAGGACCGCGTCCTGCTTGCGGCCCAGGACTGCCAGCAGCTTTTCCTTCTCCAGTTTCTTGGCTGCCGCCGCCTTCGCCGACTGGTCCTCCGCGAGGCGGATGGCGATGACGTGCTTGACGACCTCCAACTTGGTCTCCAAGGTTGCCTTGGCCGGATTGGTCTCGGTGGCCACGAACGACTCGGTGTCGATGGCCTTGAGTTCGGCGTTGACTGCCTTGGCCACGTCATCGAGGCTGAAGCCGGACTTGGCGGTCAGCGGAAGCTCCCACAGCTGTTCCGTGGTCAGCAGTCCCTTGGCCGACGGGTAGCGGAATTTCTCCCGCGTGGCCTTTTCAAAAATGGTCACGATGGCCTCTCTCAGATTTTCTGGGTAGGAAATCAGAACTGGATACTGATGAGGTGGCGCCGGCCGTCGGTCATGGTCACCTTGGCGACCACAGAGCTGCGGACCGTGGAGCTGAAGCCGAGGCCAGACAGCTGATCCGAGGACGGCTCGCACTTGGTGCGATCGCCGAGAACCTCGAACACCTTGCGGTGCGGTTGCAGGTCGCCGCGGAGGAACTCGTTGTAGATTCCCCGGGTCGGCTGGTCGTTCACGCACCCTTTCAGGATGAAGAAGTAGTGGCGGTTGCCGACCTCGCCGTCGTCGAAGTAGTTCGGCGAGTACATGATGGTGGACACCGGCACGAACTGTTCGGTGGTGATTCCCCACAGGTTCTTGCCTGCGCTGCCCGGCTGCATGTCCTTACCCGGCCGGAACGCGGTGATCACCTCGTCGGCGACCGTCATCCGGCCCACCTCGACGGTCTCCTTGTGGCCGACCGCCCGCTCGTGGCTGTAATGCTCGATTTTCCCGTTGCTCTCGGTCTCGATCACAAAGCCGACCTCGGTGCTTTCCCGCTTGTTGAACTGGTGCACCTCGATCCGGTACTCGCCGTCGGGGACGTTGTCGGTCCAGGTAACGTTCTCCACCGGCTCGCGCGAGAACGCTCCGCCCGCGTTCATGTCGACGTCCAGCTTGTTGCGTTTCTCCTTGTACCAGATGTGGTCGCCGTTGGGTTCGAACACGTGCAGGTCGAGGTCGTCGTGGTTGAACCAGGACAGGCTCACCCGCAGCTTGCCGGTGACGTTGCCGCCGGCCCGCTTGACCTTCTCCTTGATCGAGTCGGTGACGTTGCCGTTGTAGGACCAGCCGAAATCGTTGTCCCAGGTGAACAGCCGCGGAGCGGCCGGGTGCCGGCCGGTGGTGAGACTGACGAAGTGCGGTTCGTGGCTGTTGGCGACCCACAGGTCGATGGTCGCGGCGCCAGGCAGGATGTCTTTCATGAAGGTGACCACGGGAGTCTCCTCCGGCTTCGCGTCACGAAGGCGCGCACCTGCCGACCTCATGGTGGCCGCCTGCATGAGCAGCCCTTCGATGCCGTCCTTCATTCGCGACTGTGTGTCGTTGTCGACCCATAGCACGTTGGTGACCGACACGTCGGACAGCCGGGCGAACCGTCGCTGCAACGACTCCTCGATGCCCAACTCGTCGATGGTCTTCATGGCAGCCTTGACCATGGCCGGGGTGATCAACGCCGTGGGGCGCTGGTAATTCTGCGGTGCCACCTTCGTCTCGAACGACCGGACCGCCTGCTCCAGGTCGACGCCCGCGGACAGATCCTGGACAAGGGTGCCGATCACCGTGTTGCGGAACCGGGCCGCCGGGTTCATGGCGTTGGCGAAAATGAAGGCCTGTCCGTCGGTCGCCTTCGTCCACCGGTTCTGCAGTGACCGGAACTCGGTCACCGCCCGACGATGCTCCGTGCCGCGGTAGAGGGCGTTGTCGTCGATGAGGTCGACGACGGTGTCCAGAGCGTGCTGGGTCAGCTCGGCCAGGCCACGCCGGAACACCTGTACCGCGGCGTCGAAGGTGCCCCGTGCCGCGCCGACGTCTTTGATGCGATGCCGCTTCTCCACCCGGCCGTGCAGGTGGTGCCACACCTCGACCTGGCCGTCGCGCAGCGTCCGGGTCGTCCTCGTCCCGTACTCCGCCTCGGTGGACCGGAAAATGGTGGACAACGGCAGCGTGCTGACGAATTCGTCCATTGCGGCGGCGACGATGGAGAAGACCGGGTCGGATGCAGACACCCCGGACCAGACGGAGCGAACCTGTCCGTTGTGGATCTCGACGATGTTACCGAAATTCTTGATGAACCCGCGGCAGGTCGAGCAGTCGTACTCGGACCGCTCACGGAACCGGAGGTTGGTGCCGGCGGGGAAGGAATCGAGAAAGGTGAGCCAGAGTGAGTCCCGGTCGAGACCGTCACCGACGACGTACAGCTCGTCCTTGGACATCGCGGACAGACGTATAGTCACATCCGTCACGAACTGCTGGAAATCACCCACTGTGTCATCCTCCTTGATCACCGGAGATCCTATGGAGTGCCCGCAATCGGAGAAACGCATTTCCGGCTGTCCGCACGGTCACGGACGGGCGCCGGTGGCCGGCGGTCAGTCGACCGGATTCGCGTACGGCGGTAGGGTGCCGAGCCGGCGATCAGCGGTTCCGCCAGTTGGCCGGTGGCTCAGTTGCGCAGATCCCGACTCACGCCGTGGTTGCCTTCCCGGGCACCGGCGGGCCTGGGTGGTCGGGGCATGCTCCGCATGATGATTTTCCTCGCCACCAACAACTCCGCCGACTACTGCGAGGAGACCGGCGTCCTCGCGCTCGAACTACGTGCCGAGATCGCGAGGGTCACCTGAGACCTGACCCGAGTGGCGGATCTCGAACATCCTCTCAAGCACGCCAGGCTCACACCGAGGGACCGTGTGAACGCGCGCTTGATCAGGTGCTCGCTCATGCCGCCGATAGTGCGCGTCGGCGCCGAAGCACCCCATCACTCGGCAGCCGTCAGCGGTGGTACGTCCAGGTGCGAGGCCGTCCGGTCGCGCCGCTGACCGTACGCGCTGACGACCCTGAGCCGTCACGGTCCGTACCGGTCGGCAAGGCTGGGCAGGCATCCTGGACAAGCCGAGAGCAGTAGCGGACTTCCGTGGCGCGTTGGTGGCATAGAATCGCTTGGATATTGGGGGTCTCCTTGCGTCTGTTGCTGGCTTGCCTCGTGGCCATCGTTTCGGTCGGGCTCGTCGCGTTCGGTGGCGTGAGCGCGCTTGCTGGGTTCCTGGACCAGCGCGCGGCGGATCGCGTGTACGTGGTCCAGTTCAAACGCCCCGGCGACGAATGCGGCGGCGCGCGGCAGTTGCACCTCGACGTGACCGACGGAAAGCCGCTGAGCTGCCGACCAGGGTATGCGGGAGTCGTCGGGGGATACGCCAGAAACGACCTGCCCGGCTTCGCCGACGCACAGAACGAGCAGGTGCTGGCCTTGGCCGAAGGGCTCGGCGGCGATGGGCTGTCGAGCGCTGAACAACGCCGGATCCAGGACCGGGTGGATCAGATCCTGGCCACGGTGCCAGCCGCCGAGCGGCCGGACCGCAAGCCGGGCTTGTGGGGCGCGCGCCAGGCCTGGCTAGGGGGTGGGCTGGCCATGGCCGGCGTGGTCGGGTTGGTTGCCCTCTTGCTGCTCGCCATCCGCGCTACCAAGCGGGCACGCTGAGGTGGAGCGGCCTGGGTGGGGCACCAGACCGCGCGGAGCGGCTTCGCCGCGAAGACTGGCAGCTCATGCTGCCCAAGACAGAGATCAGCGTCATGATCACGTATACGGACATGCCGCGATCCGGGCACACGGAGCGTGCCATCGGCAGGTCGGTAACCGTCCGGAACTGCCGAGTTGAGGACGTTGTGGCGAACGAACCAATTAGGAGCAGGCGACAACGGGCGAGCGACCGAAGGTACGGATTCAGCGTCTCGTCTGAGCCGGACGGCTTTGCGGCTACGCTGCCGGCCGTCCGGGCTCCTGCTGGTACGGTCGGCGGGTGATCGTCGAGGAGCACTGGTGGAACGGGGAGGCGGCGACACGAGGGCGTCGCGACATCTACATTCGTACCGATGGTCGTCGCTGGGAAGTGCAGGCGCAGATCGGTGGTGCGCACGGCCGTTCAGAGGTGCTGGAGTGCTTCAGCCGTAGCTCGGCGAGCATCCTCGCGAGGGCTTGGCGCGGGGGCAACCCGGCCTGGCGCATGCTGCCTCACTGAGGGTAGTGCCGTCGGGCGTCAGGCTGACGGCAGGCACAAGGTCCCTCGACCGAAGGGCCTCGACTGGCGGAGAGCGGGAACCCAACCGCGTTTCAACTTCTGATCCACGATCCTCACCCTCCACTGGGCGTCCGGCATCTCCGAACTCCGCCGCGCCGGAATGTCCGCTCATGCCGCGAGGCGCGCGCAACGCAGCGTGACGAGCCGGGCCAGCGCTCAATATCTGCGACTATCGATGAAAGTGCGGCCAAGGCGTTCTGAATCGCTACGGCAGACCTCGCGACTGCATCTCGTCCTCAACCGCTTCCCTGCGGCGCCGCCAGTCCCGCCGAGCCTTGGGGTTACGGCCGGGTGATCTGCTCGATGACTGCTCAAACTCCCGGGCCAGGCTGAACCGACCGATCAACTGTTCGTCGGTAAGGCCCGGCAGCTCACGGTCCCAGGTCTCCAACATCTTCCATCGCGACATGCCGTATGCCCTCCGTCCCTGCCGACGCCATTATTTCAGCGAACGGGATGCAAAGCTGGCATCCGCTTCTGCCGCAAAGCGTCGTCACCGACGGTGACACCGGGGCCGATCGCTGATGGTTCGAACGTGTTGATCATCGGATGCCTGGCCGCTACACGAACCTGGGTGCATGGAAACCTTGCCCGGACTACCCTCATCGGCGTGCCTGTTGATGATCTTCCGTTGCCTCCCGCGTTCGACGCGGTCACGGCCTGGGCTGGTGCTGGCCGGGTGGTGCGTGCCACCGAGCTGGACGTGGCGACGTGGCGGCTTCCCGAGCCGCAAAGGGCAGCGCTGGTCTCCTGTGGCGTACCGCTGATCGACGACCTCGTGAGTGCGGTGTCATTCCACGCTGCGCCGACGATGTACCGGTTGGCGAACTCCGACGACCTGGACTGGGTGTACGGTGCCGCACCGGGGACAGGCGAGGTGCGGGCATGGTCGTCGGACGGCAGCACTCAGTTCATCAACTCGACGATCACCCACTGGCTGTGCTCGCTGCACATGGTTGGTAACTGGCTGAACAGCTCGCCCGTCATCAACCGCTGGGACGAAGACGGACAGGCCGAAGAGGAAGCACTCGCGGAGATCGCCGACCTGTTGGACCGGATCAGAGCTCTCGACCCGCCCGCGATCGCGGACGGCGACCATGCAACCCACTTCTGGCCCGCAGTGCTCGACCGGTGGCTCTACTGATCGATGCAGACGTCCTCTTCTGCCGCCGACCGAGCAACGCTGCGCGCCGAGGTCCTCACTGTTCTTCGAAGTTGAACGCGAAGTCGCCGGTCTCGATGCGATCGATGAGTTGACCGACGTCGTTGGCCTGCCTGATCCCGCTGCCCCACCCATTGCTGGTGATGTCGACTAGCAGTACCGGGTCGGGGATGTCGGCCTCATGGGCGTCCCGGTGGTCACCGCGGTCGTAGGCCCAGGTCACCTTCAAACGATCGCCTCCCCGCCTTCAGAGTAGGCACACCAGTGCCCCACCTGCCCGCCACGGCCGCGGGGCCGTGGCGGATCGCGTACGGGTGCGCGTGGGTTGCCCGAACCAATACAGCTCGATGACCTCAATGGCGCGACCGCGTTTCATCGGAGCGGGCACGGAGCGTGCTGGTACAGGAATGCGTGCCATCCGTGGCCAGTGTGCAGCTTGTCGGGCTGCCGCAATGTCGAACATCGGCACACGGAAACCGCCGTGCGGTTCTGTCGCGTGACGGCACCAACGCCGACTCACCCTTGACAGCCAGGTACAGATGTACTGGTACGCTCGTACTAGTACATCCGTACCTGACGGGGTGGGAGATGCCTGACATGGATGTGGGGGCCGGCAGCGCGCCGATCGAGCGGTCGCGGCGCAACCCGGAAGGCCGCCGGCGGGCGATCGTGGAAGCGGCGGCGGCGCTGATCGTGGAGGACGGACTGACCGACCTGACCCACCGGCGGGTGGCCGCCCGGGCCGGGGTCTCACTGAGCGCGACGACGTACTACTTCTCCTCGCTGGAGGAGTTGAGCGAGGAGGCGCTGCGCCTGCTCGCCGACCGGATCGACACCGAGTTGGCGGCCGTCGCCGAGACGCTGGCGGCCCACGGCGGCGACCCGGCCGTGCTGGCCGGGATCCTGCACGGCTACCTGCTGGAGCCGATGCGGGTGCAGGCCGACACCGCGCTCTACCTGGCCGCGACCCAGCGACCGGCGCTGCGCCCACTGGCGCTGCGCTGGTTCGACGGCCTGGTCGAGGTGCTGTCGAACCACGTCGACGCGGGCACCGCGACGGCGCTGGCGGTCTACGCCGACGGCGTGACCGTGCACGCGATGCTGCACGACGAGATCCTCGACCTCGCCGCGATCACCAGGGCGGTGACGGCGCTGATGCGTCCCGACGACGGGAGCCGGCGATGAGCGCGCCGCAGGACGTCCAGCCGACCCCGGGCCTGTCGAGGGCGCGCCGGTGGGCCTGCCTGGCCGTGCTGTCGGCCAGCCTGCTGGTGGTCGTCATGGACATGACCGTGCTCAACGTGGCACTGCCCGACCTCGCGGCCGACCTGTCGCCGACGTCCGACCAGCAGTTGTGGATCGTCGACACGTACTCGCTGATCCTGGCCGGTCTGCTGGTGCCGATGAGCGCGCTGGCCGACCGGTGGGGCCGCCGGCTGCTCCTGCTGGGCGGCTTCGCGGTCTTCGGTGCCGCGTCGCTGCTGGTCCTGGCCGCCGACACCCCGAACGCGGTGATCGCGGTACGCGCCCTCCTGGGCGTCGGCGGAGCGATGATCATGCCGACCACGCTGTCGATGATCCGTACGGTGTTCACCGATCCGGGCGAGCGGGCGACCGCGCTCGGGGTGTGGGCGGCGGTGTCGTCGCTGGGCGCCGCGGTGGGACCGATCGTCGGCGGACTGCTGCTGGAGCACTTCTCATGGCAGGCGGCGTTCCTGGTCAACGTGCCGCTCATGGTCGCGGCGCTGGTCGCCGGGCGGCTGCTGCTGCCGGAGGCGCGTGACCCGTCCCCGCCCCGCTGGGACGTGGTGGCGACCGTGCTGGCGATCGTGGGCATGGTGTCGCTGGTGTGGGCGATCAAGCAGTTCGCCAAGTACTTCGCCGACGACGGGCTGGCCCAGCCGGCCGCCTGGGCGGCGCTGACCCTGGCAGTGGTGCTGCTCGGCTGGTTCGTGCTGCGCTGCCTGCGCCGGCCGGACCCGCTGCTCGACGTACGGCTGTTCACCCGCGCCCCGTTCACGGCCGGCACGGTCGCGGCGCTGGTGTCGATGTTCGCGATGGCGGCGCTGCTGCTCCTCGTCGCGCAGTGGCTGCAACTGGTCGAGGGCCAGTCGCCGCTGCAGGCCGGGGTGCACCTGCTGCCGATGGCGGCCGGGGCGGTGGTCGCCGCGCCGCTGGCACCCGCCCTGGCCGGGCGCGTCGGGGCCCGTACCGTCCTCGCCGGCGGGCTGGCCGTGGCCGGCGTCGGTTTCCTCGTGCTCTACGCCGCCGCCGGGCCGCTCAGCTATCCGGCGGTACTCGTCGCTCTGGCGCTGCTCGGCGCCGGCTCGGGGTCGCTGGCGATCGCGTCGGCGATCATCATGTCCGGCACCCCGCAGAGCAAGGCCGGCAACGCCGCCGCGATCGAGGAGACGGCGTACGATCTCGGCAACGTGCTCGGCGTGGCGATCCTGGGCAGCGTCGCCGCCGCGCTCTACCGCGACCGGCTCGCCGGCCTGACCGGGGAGGGCGTCGACGGCTCGCTCGTCGCCGCCGCACAGGAGTCGCTCGGCGCCGCCCTGCACGTCGCCGCGCAGGCCGGCGTACCGGAACTCGCCGCCCGCGCCCGGGACGCCTTCACCGATTCGCTGGTGCAGATCGGCATGGTCGGCGGCCTGGCGATGCTCGCCGCCGCGGCCGTCGTCTACATCCTCGTGCCCCGCAGCCTCGACCTGACCAAGCAGCAGCACTGAGCCGGTCACGACACCGACCGCCGGTTCGCCGGTTCGCTTGACCTTGCCGCAGCGTCAACGTTTCTACTGGTGGTCATGCGGATCGGCGAACTGGCGGCGCTGGTCGGGGTGTCCACCCGGACCGTGCGGCACTACCACCACCAGGGGCTCCTGCCCGAACCCGCCCGGCGGCTCAACGGATACCGCGAGTACGAACTGCGGGACGCGGTCGTGCTCGCCCGGATCCGCCGGCTGACCGAACTGGGCCTGTCGCTGGACGAGATCCGCGACGTGCTCGCCGACGACGAGGGCCGCGAGCTGCGGGACGTACTGCTGGAACTGGACGCCGACCTGGCCCGGCAGCAGGCGGAGATCACGACCCGGCGGGACCGGCTGGCGGCGCTGCTGGCCGCGACCGACCTCGGTCCGGACTCGGCGATGTCGCCCGCCCTGGCCGAGGTCCTGGGTGGGCTGCCGGCCGGCGGGTCGCGGTTCGCGGCGTTCGACCGGCAGGTGCTCGGCCTGATCGAGGCCGCCGCCGAACCGGCGCACCGCGACGGGTTCACCGCGCTGTTCCGGCCGCTCACCGAGCCGGACGCGGTGCGGCGGGGGCACGCGCTCAACGCCCGGATGGACGAACTCGCCGACGCCACCCCGGACGACCCGCGGGTCGCCGCGCTCGCCGCCGACCTCGCCGCGCACCTGCCGGACGAGATGGTGACGGCGCTGGTGGACAGTCTCGACGATCCCGACTCAAGCCACTGGCTGGAGGTGACGTCGCGCGAACTGCCGCCCGCACAGCAGGCGGTGATCCGGTCAATGGTCGAGTTGTTGAAGGAGCGGGGATGAACATCGCGGTAGTGGACCTGGCCGGCATCGACACCGGTATGGCGGACCTGGTCGGTGGCAAGGCGGCCGGCCTGGCCCGGATGATCCGCGCCGGCGAGCGGGTGCCCGGCGGGTTCTGCGTCACCACCACGGCGTTGGCCGGCGGGGCGCTCCCGGCCGGGGAGATCGAGCGGGCGTACGAGCGGATGGGCGGCGGCGTTGTCGCCGTACGGTCCAGCGCCACCGCCGAGGACCTGCCCGACGCCAGCTTCGCCGGACAGCACGTCACGGTCCTTTCCGTGACCGGGCTGCCGGACCTGCTCGAGGCGGTCCGCGCCTGCCTGGACTCGCTGGACTCCGAACGGGTCGCGGCCTACCGCGCGGCCACCGGAGTCGGTGCCGCGCGGATGGCGGTCATCGTGCAGCGGATGGTCGACGCCGCGGTGGCCGGGGTGCTGTTCACCGCCAACCCGGTCACCGGGAGCCGGTCCGAGATGGTGGTCGACGCGGCGCCGGGGCCGGGTGCCGCCCTGGTCGACGGGGCGCTGGACGCCGACCACTACGTCCTGGCGGCCGACGGCCGCCCCGACCGGGTCGACGGCTGCCTCGCCCCGCAGCGGTTGGCCGAACTGTACGCGGCCGGACGGCGGCTGCGGGACCGGGCCGGGACACCGCAGGACGTCGAGTGGGCCGTGGACCACGACGGGGTGCTCTGGCTGCTCCAGTCCCGGCCGGTCACCACCCTCTTCCCCGTGCCGCCGCAGACCGGCCGGCCCGGACCCCGCGTCTACCTGGAGCTGGGCGGGCAGTTCCAGGGGGTGTTGCAGCCGTTCACACCGATGGGGGTCGCCGCGCTGCGGACCGTCGCCGCGGGCATCGGCGGCGGGTCCGGCAAGGAGGGCGGGTCGGGCAAGGAGGGCCGTCCTGGCAAGGACGGCCGGTCCGGCAACGACAGTTCGGTCGTCGAGATCGGGGGCCGCCTCTACTTCGACCTCACCGACACCGTCCGCCGCCCCGGCGCCGACCGCTGGCTGCCGAAGTTCGTGGAGGCGGACTTCGGCCCCCGGGTGCGGACCGTGGTCGAGCAGGTGCTGGCCGATCCGCGCTTCGCCCCCGACCCGAAGCCGGCCCGCCGGGGCGGCGGAGTCGGGCCGCTGCTGCGCATCGCCCCGCGTGCCGTCGCCGGCGTCGTACGGGCACTGGCCCGCCCCGCCCCGGCCCGCGACCGGGCGTTGCGCGCGGTCGACGAGTTCCGGCGGGAGTCCGTCGCCCCGCCCGGGCTGGACACGGCCGCGCGGCGGCTGCGTTTCGTCGCGGACGTCGGGCTGCCGACCCGGAACCTGGAGCGGATGATCTGGCCACTGATGGCCGGCATCCTGGCCGGCGCCGCACCGACGGCGCTGCTGAAGGGCGTCGCGACCGAGGCCGAGGTCCGCACGGTGCTGGGCGGCATGCCACACAACATCACCATCGAGATGGACCTGGCGCTGTGGGAGATCGCCGAACGGGCCGGCGGACACCGCGAGCTGCTGCTCGGCGTCCCGGCGGCCGAACTGGCCGCCCGCCATCTCGCCGGGGAACTTCCCGACATCGGGCTGGCCGGGTTCCTGGACCGGTTCGGGCACCGCGCCGCCGTCGAGATCGACATCGGGGTGCCGCGCTGGGCCGAGGATCCGGCGCCGGTGTTCGCCGCGATCGCGAACTACCTGCGGATCACCGACCCGGACCAGGCCCCCGACCGCAGGTTCGCGCGGGCGGCGCGCACGGCCACGGCGACGCTCGACGACCTGGCCCGCCGGGTCCGCCGGCGCCGGCCGGTACGCGGCCGGATCGCGGTCTTCCTCCTGCGCCGGGCCCGGCAACTCGGCGGCCTGCGCGAGCTGGGCAAGTTCGCCGGCCTCTACCCGCTGGGCGAGATGCGCCGGCAGCTGCTCCTCGTCGGCGCCGAACTGGCCGGCCAGGGGCTGCTGAAGGAGGCGCAGGACATCATGTTCCTCGACCTCGCCGAGGCGGACGCCGCCGTACAGCGGCAGGTCGACCACCGGGAGCTGGTCGCCGCCCGCCGGCTGGCGTACGAACGGGAGCGGCGCCGTACCCACGTCCCGGTCGCCCTGCTCTCCGACGGCACCGACGTCGAGGCGCTGCGTACGGCGGAGCCGGCCGGCGAGGGGACGCTGGCCGGGCTGGCGGCGGCACCGGGCACGGTCACCGGACCGGCCCGGGTGGTGCGGGACCCGGCCGACGCGTACCTCGAACCCGGCGAGATCCTGGTGGCCCCGACCACCGATCCCGGCTGGACCCCGCTGTTCCTGACCGCCGGCGGCCTGGTGACCGAGATCGGGGCGCCGCTGGCGCACGGCCCGACGGTGGCCCGGGAGTACGGCATCCCGGCCGTGATCTGCGTACGGGACGCCACCCGGCTGATCCGTACCGGTCAGGTGATCACGGTCGACGGCGCCACCGGCACGGTCATCCTGTCCGACGGCACCTGACGGCGGCCCGCACGGTCCCGGTCAGGCCCGGACGGAGCCGGCTCGGCCACGGGCCGGCACGTCCTTCGGCAGCCGGCCCGCGTAGCGGCCGCTGGGCCGGAACCGGCTGGGCCGGTCGCCGTACTCCTCCAGGGCGTGGGCGATCCAGCCGGCGGTGCGGGCGACGGCGAAGATCGCCTCCCCGGCGTCGGCGGCCATCCCGCTGAGCAGCGTGAAGGCGGCGAGGGCGAAGTCGACGTTGGGTGCGGTGCCCGAGCGGCGGGTCACCGCGTCGGCCACCCCGGCGACCAGGTCGCGGGTACGCGCGGCCGGGCCGGCCGCCGGTTCCGGACTCGCCCACAGCAGTTCCAGCAGGGTGGCCGCCCGGGGGTCGCCGGCCGGGTATAGCGGATGCCCGAAGCCGGGGACGCCGCCGCCGGCGCGCAGCCGGTCGGAGACGGTGCCGACCGGGTCGCCGGAGCGTACGGCGTCGGACAGCAACTCGTACGCGAGTCCGCTGGCCGCGCCGTGCAGCGGCCCGTCGAGCGCGGCCAGGCCGGCACCGACGACCGCGTACGGGTGGGCGCGGGCCGAGGCGGCCACCCGGGCGGCGAGGGTCGACGCGGCGATGTCGTGGTCGGCGAGCAGGACGAGCGCGGTGTTGAGCGTGTCGATCGCGACGGGGGTGGGCGGGGCGGCGGTGAGCCGGGGCCAGAGCGCGTCGGCGACCGGGAAGCCCACCGGCGGGCCGGTCTCCCGGGCCTGTACCGGTAGTGCCGCCACCATGGTGTCCAGCATCGTGCGGGCGGTCGCGACCACCGCGGCGGGCGTGGTGTCGAAGCGCAGCCGGTCCGCCGCCGCGGCCGCCGCCACGATGATCCGCAGCCGGTCGGTCGGCCGGGCGGCCGGCGGCAGCGGCGCGGTGACCGCCCGGGCGAGGGCTCGCAGCTCGTCGTCGGGCACCAGCGGGACGTGGCGCGGTTCGCCGGTCCACAGCAGGGTGGCCACCGACTCGTACGACTCGGTGCGGGCCAGGACGCGTACGTCGTGACCCCGGTAGTACAGCGCGTCGCCGGTGATCAGGGTGATGCCGGTGTGGATCGCCGGGGCGTCGGGGGCGGGTCCGGGCCGGCGCCGTCCGGCGGCGAAGGTGACGACGTCGGACTCGGCGAACAGACTCTCCTTGCCGTCGCCGTTGCGCCGACTGGCCAGCAGGCCACGGCTGACGTAGGCGTAGACCGTCTCCTTCTTGACGCCCAGCCGGCGAGCGACCTCCTCGGTGGTCAGCAGGCGGTCCGGGCTCATGTGGTCATGCTCCCATATTGACTGAATCAATATTGACAGAGTCGACAGGGCGCCCCGACATTGAAGCGATGCTGACCGTGAAACCTGGACTTGCCGACGTCGTCGCCTTCGACACCGAGATCGCCGAGCCGGACCGTGCGGGCGGATCCCTGCGCTACCGCGGCATCGACATCGAGAAGCTGGTCGGCCACGCCACCTTCGCCGACGTGTGGGGGCTGCTGGTCGACGGCGACTTCGGGCGCGGGCTACCGCCCGCCGAACCGTTCCCGATCCCGGTGCACTCCGGTGACATCCGGGTCGACGTGCAGGCGGCGACCGCCATGGTGGCACCGTACTGGGGGCTGCGGCCGCTGATCGACATCGACGGGGAGCAGGCCCGCGAGGACCTTGCCCGTACCTCGGTGATGATGCTGTCGTTCGTCGCGCAGGCCGCCCGCGGCGCGCGGCTGCCCGCCGTACCGCAGCGGCTGGTCAACGGGGCCCGGACGGTCACCGAACGGTTCATGATCCGGTGGCAGGGTGAGCCGGATCCGCGCCAGGTCGAGGCGATCGACCGGTACTGGGTCTGCGCCGCCGAACACGGCATGAACGCCTCGACGTTCACCGCCCGGGTGGTCGCCAGCACCGGCGCGGACGTCGCCGCCTGCCTGTCCGCCGCGGTCGCCTCGATGTCCGGTCCGCTGCACGGCGGCGCCCCGGCCCGGGTGCTCGGGATGATCGAGGACGTGGAGCGGGGCGGCGACGCCCGGGCGTACGTCAAGGGGGTGCTGGACGGTGGCCGCCGCCTGATGGGCTTCGGGCACGCGATCTACCGGGCCGAGGACCCCCGGGCGCGGATCCTGCGGGCGGCGGCGAAGGAACTGGCCGCCCCACGGTTCGAGGTGGCCCTCGCGCTGGAGAACGCCGCCCTCGCCGAGCTGCGGGAACGCAAGCCGGACCGGGTGCTGGAGACCAACGTCGAGTTCTGGGCGGCGGTCGTCCTGGACTTCGCGGGGGTCCCGGCGGATCTGTTCACCCCGCTGTTCACCTGCGCCCGTACGGCCGGGTGGAGCGCGCACATCCTGGAGCAGAAGCGGCTCGGCAAGCTGATCCGCCCGTCCGCCGACTACGTCGGCCGGCCCGACCGCGACCCGGCGGACCTGCCCGGCTGGGACGGCGTCCTGTCCCGCCGTTAGGCCCGGTCTGCGACCGCCCCGTGTCCCACCGTTAGGCCCGGTCTGCGACCGCCCCGTGTCCCACCGTTAGGCCCAGTCTGCGACCGCCGCCCCATGCCCGCGGGCGTGGGGCGGCGGTCAGCCGGCTCGCCCACCTGAGGGTCAGGCGTCGGCCCGCATGTGTTCCCGCGCCCACGCGTCGAAGCTGGTGAGCGGGATGCCGAGGTCCCTGGCGTAGCGGGGGCGGCCCGGCTGGGGGGCGGCGTTCAGCCACTCGTGCCCGGCGCCCATCGCCGGCATCCCGGCGGCGAACGCCTCCTCCTCGGTCATGTCCGGCGCGGACAGCCGCGTGCCCAGGACACCGGAGAGCACCACGGCGATCTCCGTCATCGACAGGTGGTCGCTGGCGAACTCCAGCTCGACCCGGTCGAACCGCTCCGGCGCGGCGATCGCCGCGGCGGCCGCCCGGCCGAGGTCGTCCACCGCGACCAGGGACAGCCGGGTGTCGGGCTTCAGGACGCTCACCAGGCCGCCCTCGATGCCGCGCGGGAACAGGAACGCCATGGACGGCAGGAAGTTCACCATGAAGAAGCCCGGCTTGAGGATCGTCCAGTGCCGGAAGCCGGCCGCCCGGACCCGGTCCTGGATCGCGCTCTTGGCAGTCATGGTGGGTTCCACCGCGGCCCAGCGGCCTTCGGCCCAGCCCGGGGTCTCGGTGTGCTGACCGGCGCCGGTGACGGACGTGTGCACGAACTGCGGTACGCCGGCCGCCTTGGCGCCCTCGACGAGGTTGACGCCCTGGGCCACCTCCCCGTCGAAGTCGAAGCCCGCCGCGGTGACCGCGGGCGCCTGCACGGAGAAGACGGCGCGGACCCCCTCGGCGGCCCGGATCACCGAATCGCGGTCGTGGAGATCGCCGGTGACCAGTTCGGCGCCGAGCGCCTCGACGGCCCTGGCCCGCTCGGTGGCCGGGTCGCGCACCAGGGCGCGTACGGGAACGCCTGTCGCGCGCAGGGCGCGGACGGTGGCACCGCCCTGTCTGCCGGTGGCGCCGGTGACCAGGACGGGCGCGGAGGCTGTGGACATGATGCTCCTCGACTGCTCGGCAGCTAAACGGCGGGGTCCGCCGTTTATGTTTCGATACGATATGGCGACCCCCGCCACTTAGCAAGCTCGGAGATGAACGCCATGCCCGACGGCCAGCGCGCCGACGCCCGGCGCAACTACGCGCGCATCCTCGCGGTGGCCGAGAAGGAAGTCGCCGCCCATGGCGCCGCCGCCTCCCTGGAGCAGATCGCCCGCACCGCGGGGGTCGGCTCGGCGACCGTACGTCGGCACTTCCCCACCCGCCGCGCACTGCTGGAGGCGGTATCCCGGAAAAGGATCGAGGCACTGAGCGTCCGCGCCCACGAACTGACCGGCAGGGGCGACAGCCGGGACGCGCTCCTGGAGTGGCTGGACGACGTCCTCACCTACTCCGTCTCGGTCCGCGGACTGGCGGCCGCGCTGGCCTACGACGACCCCGGATCCGACCCGGTGCAGGAGAACGCCTGTTCGGCGGCGCTGGAAGAGGCGGCGGGTCCCCTGCTGCACCGCGCCGCGCAGGACGGCGCGGTGGCGACGGGTGTCACCGTCGCGGACCTGATCACACTGATAGTCGGCATCGTCCTGGCCACGGAGCACCACCCCGACCCCGCCGCCCGGGCGGATCGACTGTTCCGGCTCGCCGTGACGGGACTGAGCCCAGCCCCGCACCGCCAAGCCCCGCACCGCCCGCGTTGATCAAGGACTTGTCGCCAAGATCCTGACCTGTTTCGCCCGACACATCCCCTTGATCAACGAGGCGCCGGACGGGGCGACGGCGGGCGGGGAGGTCAGCGCAGGGCGGTCGCCGCGCCGGCCCGTACGGCGGCGGTCAGCGTGGTGAGCACCGTCGACTCCAGCCGCCAGTACTGCCAGTAGAGCGGCACGTCCAGGTGGCGACCGGGGGTTAGGTCGACACACCGGCCGGCGGCGATGTCCTCGACGGCGATCCGCTCCGGCACCAGTCCCCAGCCCAGCCCGAGCCGGACCGCCTCCACGAACGCGGCGGCCGCCGGGACGTAGTGGATCGGCGGGTCGAGCGTGCGCTTGGTCAGCGTGCCGAGGAACCGGTGCTGGAGCCGGTCCTTGCGGTTCAGCACGATCATCGGCGCGGTCGCGAAGCCGGCGACCACGTCCGTACCTGCGAAGTGCGCCCGCCGCAACGCGGGCGCGGCCATCGCGAGGTAGCGCATCGCGCCCAGCCGCTCGACCCGGCAGCCCTGCACCGGCACCTGCTGGGCGGTCACCGCCGCCATCGCCGTGCCGGCGCGCAGGATGTCGGCGGTGTGGTCCTGGTCGTCCTGGTGGATGTCGAAGGCGAGCCCGCCCTCGGCCGTCAGCCCGGCCAGGGCCGGCAGGAACCAGGTCGCCAGCGAGTCGGCGTTCACCACGACGGCGACCCGGGTGCGGGTGCGGCCACCGGCGACCGGTCCGCGCGCGGCGTCGAGGGCTTCCCGTTCGAGCAGGGCGGTCTGGCCGGCGAGCCGGACCAGTGCGGTGCCCGCCTCGGTCGGCTCGCACGGCTTGCCGCGCCGGACCAGGACCTGCCCGACCGCCTGCTCCAACGCCTTGATCCGCTGACTGACCGCGGACGGGGTGACGTGCAGCGAGCGGGCGGCGGCCTCGAAGCTGCCCTCGTTGATCACCGCCTGGAAGGTGACGAGTTGGACCGGGTCGAGCGCCATGATTAGTGATTCTAATGCGGGTTGAAAATCTTTAGCTGGAGCAAAGTGGCGCCGGCTCCTAGCGTCGTCGGGGTGATCGCCTCGACCATCGCCGGATTCTCCGTAGCCGTCGCACTCATCATGGCCATCGGCGCGCAGAACGCGTTCGTGCTGCGGCAGGGGCTGCGCCGCGAATACGTACTGCCGGTGGTGTTCACCTGCGCCGTTTCGGACGCGGCCCTGATCGCCGCCGGCATCGCCGGCCTCGGCGCCGCGATCGCCGACCGGCCCGCCGTCCTCGCGGCCGTCCGCTACGGCGGTGTCGCGTTCCTGCTCGGCTACGCGGTGCTCGCGGCCCGCCGGGCGATCCGGCCCGGCGCGCTGACGCCGGCCGGGCGGCCGGCCGGCACGCTGCGCGCCACGCTGCTGACCTGCCTCGCCTTCACGTACCTCAACCCGCACGTGTACCTGGACACGGTGCTGCTGCTCGGCTCGATCTCCCGGCAGCACGCGTATCCGTGGTGGTTCGGCGGCGGTGCGATGCTGGCCAGCGTGGTCTGGTTCGCCGCCCTCGGCTTCGGGGCCGGCCGGCTCGCCGGGGTGCTGGCCCGACCGGCGGCGTGGCGCGTCGTCGACGGCGGTGTCGCCGTGCTGATGGTCGTGCTGGCGGTCACGCTGCTGCTCGGCTGAGCCTCCGGCGCCGGCTCAGGGAAACCGGCGGGGGCCGGGGCCCTCGCGGCCGAGCACGTCGCCGGGGTTGGACAGTGGGCAGGACCGCAGCGTCAGGCACCCGCAACCGATGCAGTCGGAGAACTGGTCACGCAACGCGGTCAGTTCGGCGATGCGACGGGTGAGGTCGTCGTGCCACTGCCGGGAGATGGCCGCCCAGTCCCGCTTGGTCGGCAGGCCCTGGTCGGGCAACTGGTCGAGGGCCTCCTTGATGCGCTCCAGCGACACCCCCACCCGCTGGGCGGCCCTGATGAAGGCGATGACGCGCAGCGTGTCGCGACGGTATTCGCGACGGTTACCCGCCGTCCGGCGGCTGCGGATGAGGCCGAGACTCTCGTAGTAGTGCAGCGCCGAGACGGCCACGCCGGCCCGGGCGGCGACCTGGCCGGGCCGCAGCCACACGAGGTCGGCGTCGAGTTGCGGCATCCTCTTCCCCGTTCGGTCACCCGACCCGTCGGCCCTTGCTCTGTCCCGACCGATCGGCCCTTGACGTCAAGTGCACTTGACGAAGTTGACTCTACATCAAGTGAACTTGACCAGGAGGGAAGCATTATGACCAGGTCGAATCCGGTAGGTACGCCGACGTCGGCGGACGGTCCCCGATGAACGCACCGACGATGCGGGCGGCGGCGTTCGACGAGTTCGGGGACGCGGACGTGCTGCGGACGCGCGAGCTGCCCCGCCCGCCGTACGGGCCGAAGGAGGTGCTGGTACGGGTCGCCGTCGCCGGGGTGCAGCCGGTGGACGTGGCCGTACGCTCCGGCGCCCTCCCGCCCTGGGCGGACATCACGTTCCCGCAGGTCGTCGGCAACGAGTTCGCCGGCACGGTCGAAGCCGTCGGCGCGGACGTGCGCGGCTTCGCGGTCGGCGACGAGGTCGCCGGATTCCGGGTGCTCGGCTGCTACGCGGAGTTCGTCGCCGTCCCGGCCACCCAGGTCGTACGCAAGCCCGCCGCCGTCGACTGGCGCACCGCGGGCACCCTGTCGGCGTCCGGCCAGACGGCGCACACCGCACTGGAGGCGCTGGCCGCGACGGCCGGCGAGACCCTGCTCGTGCACGGTGCCGCCGGTGGGGTCGGCACCATGCTCGTCCAGCTCGCCCGGGCCCGCGGACTGACCGTCGTCGGAACGGCCGGCGCGGCCAACCAGGAGTACGTCCGCTCGCTCGGCGCGATCCCGGTCCGCTACGGCGACGGCCAAATCGACCGTATCCGGGCGGCCACCCCCGGTGGGATCGACCTCGTGCTCGACGCGGCCGGGCACGGCAACCTGCGTACGGCGGTCGAACTCGTCGCCGACCGGAGCCGGATCGGCACCATCGCCGACTTCGACCTCGCCGGGGAACTCGGCTGCCGGCAGCTGCGCAGCGACCGGTCGGCCGCGCGGCTGACGGAACTGCTGGCCAGGTGCGCGGACGGCACGCTGCGGGTCACGATCCGCGCGGCGTACGAACTGGACCGGGCCGCCGACGCGCACCGCGACGTCGAGACCGGACACGGGTACGGGAAGGTGGCCCTGCTCGTGGGGAACCAGGTGCCGTGACCGCCGGCCGGTCCCCCGGCTGCCGGGATGCCTGACGGGTCACGGTTGCCGGCGCCGGCCGGCACCTGCGAGGCTGCCCGCATGGAACCGATGCGGCTGATCGAGCGGTCCCCCGGCAAGTACTCCCTGCTGCTCGACGCGGGAACCACCGCCGTCGACGACGTGATCGCCGAACTCGGCCACGAACCCAACGGATACTTCTGGGAGGGCGTCGCCCAGCTTCTCGTCAGCACCGAGGCTCCGGCGCTCGAAGGGCGTTTCTCGTACGACCCGGAGGGCGGCATGTTCTGCGCCTACGGCACGGATCGGGAGGCTCTGGAGGACCTGGCGAACCGGATGGCGGCGGTCGCCTCGGACGCCGGACGGATCCGGGAGCTGGTCGAGCTGGCGAAGGCGAACGGGTTCGAGTTCGACGACTGAGCCGGCCGGTGCCGGGGTCGACGGATGTCGTTCCGCCGACCCCGGGCCCGGGCTCAGAGCTGCCGCGCCGCCAGCGCCGTCCCCTCGATCCGGGCCCTGATCTTCGCCCAGGCCGTGTCCCGGGACGTCGAGACGTCGTCGCCGAAGGGCGCGAATCCACAGTCGTCGCAGGTGCCAAGCCGGTCCGGCGGGATGTGTTCGGCGGCCCGCAGCACCCGGTCGCGGACCAGTTCGGCGGCTTCCACCACCGGGTCGACCGGATCGGTCACCCCGACGAAGATCCGCTGGTCGGGTCGCGAGTGGGTGGCGATCGCCGCCAGCACCCGGTCGGGGTCCGGCTCGCTGGCGAGCTGCACGTAGAACGCGCCGGCGTGCAGCGCGAACAGGTGCGGCAGCAGTTCGGTGTAGTCGACGTCGAGGCTGTGCGTGGAGTCCTGGTCGCCACCGGGGCAGGTGTGCACCCCGATCCGGGCCCGTTCCTCGTCGCTGAAGCGGTCCAGGACCCGGTTGTTCAGCGCGACGAACGCGTCGAGCACGCCCTTGGAGGGGTCGAGCTTGATCGACAGCCGGCCTTCGGTGAAGTCCAGCTGCACCGAGTGCGCCCCGGCGTCGAACGCCGACCTGATGTCCGCCTCCGCCTCGTCGACGAGGTCGTCGAGGAACGCCTCCCGGTCGTATCCGTCGATGCCGCCGCCGGGATACAACAGGCTCAGCGCCGACGGCGCGATCACCGCCTGCTTGACCGGCACCGTGGCGTGCTTGCGCGCGGCCCGCAGGTATTGGCCGGAGCGGACGGCGTAGCGGAACGGGCCGGCGGTGAGCCGGGGCAGCTGGCGGGTGTGTCCGTCGGCGAACGGGATGACCGTCCCGTCGGGCGCCAGGTTGGGCAGGCCCTGCAACGGGTAGGTGGCGAAACTTGGTTTGGACTGTTCGCCGTCGGTGACCACGGGCGAGCCGAGTGCCTCGAGGCGGGCGATGGTGTCGCGTACGGCGTCGTCGTAGAGGGCGTCGAGGGCGGCCGTGTCGATCCGGCCGGCGGCGTGGTCGGCGATGCCGGCGATCAGCCGCTGCGGTCGTGGGATGCTTCCGATGGATTCCGTCGGGAGAATCATGCATGAACGCTAATGCGAGCCCGGACATTCCACAATAGGCAGTCGTGACGCGCACCCGTTCGGTGGCAACCGATTCCGGATCCGCGGCGCTTGACCAGGGTCGGCGACCGGCGCCTACCCGCGCGGACCGGGCTACCGCCGGGAGGCCAGGGCCCGCAACAGGAACAGGGTGTTCGCCGGCCGCTCGGCCAGCCGGCGGGTGAAGTAGCCGTACCACTGCGGCCCGAAGGGCAGGTAGACGCGTACGCCGTGGCCGGCGGCGGCCAGCCGGCGCTGCTCGCCGTCACGCACGCCACGCAGCATCTGGTACTCGAAGTCGCCGGCTCCCCGACCGGTCCGTCGGGCCAGCTCGGCGGCGATCGCGACCAGCCGTGGATCGTGGGTCGCCACCAGCGGATGTCCGGCGCCGGCGAAGAGGGTCCGCAGGCACCGTACGTAGGCCAGGTCGACGTCGGTCCGCCGGTGCAGCGCCACCGCGGCCGGCTCCCGGTAGGCGCCCTTCACCAGCCGGACCCGCGAGCCGGCGTACGCCAGGTCGGCGCAGTCGGCGGGGCTGCGCCGCAGCGCGGCCTGGATCGCGACACCGACCCACGGGAAGTCCCGCCGCAAGGCCCGCGTGATCTCCAGCGTGCTGTCGGTGGTGGTGTGGTCCTCCATGTCGAGTGTCACCAGCACGCCCGCCCGGTCGGCGGCGGCGCAGATCAGCCGGGCGTGGTCCAGGGCGCGGGCCGGGCCGTCCGCGCCGTCGAGCAGCCCGAGGGCCGACAGCTTGACCGACAGTTCGCTGCCGGGGCCGGCCAGCCCGCTGTCGGCCAGCCGCCCGGCGAGCGCGACGAAGTCGTCGCGGGTCTGCCCGGCCCGGCCCGGATCGGTGACGTATTCGCCGAGCTGGTTGAACGTCACCCGGAGCCCCGCGGCGACCAGCGTCGCGGCGGCCGCGAGCGCGTCCGCCGTCGTCTCGCCGGCGACGAACCGGGCCACGACGGCGCGGGTCGCCGGCACGGCCTGGACGGCCGCCTTGACCCGGTCCTGGCTGGCGGCGGCGATCAGGGTAGGGCGCAGCACGGTGTTCCCTTCCCGGTCAGTGCACCGAGGTCCGCAGGTGGTGCGGGCTACAGACCTCCTCGTCGATCTCGGCGGGTGGCGTCTCGTGCGGCGCGGTGATGTCGGCGCGCAACGCGTCGAGGTCGAGGAGCCGACCGCGCAACACCACGGCGTCGATCGCGCGGACGGCGGCGATGTCCGCCAGCGGGTCGGCGCCGAGCAGGACGAGGTTCGCGTCCTTGCCCTCGGTGACGGTGCCGAACCGGTCGGCCAGGTCGAAGGCACGGGCGGCGTCGATGGTCGCCATCCGCAGCACCCGGGCCGGTGCGAGGCCCTGCTCGGCGTAGATCGCCAGCTCGCGGTGCAGCGCGTCGCCGGGGAACGTGTACCAGGTGCCCGCGTCGGAGCCGGCGACGACGGTGACGCCCGCGTCGAGCAGCGGCACCAGGTTGGCGCACGCCTCTTCGTAGGCGCGCGCGTAGTCGTCGATCTGGTCCTTGATCTCGTAGATCGACCGGTGCTGGCGCTGGTACTGCGCGACGCTGTCCGGCGGGGCGGCGGGTGGCAGCGAGATCCGCCAGCGGGGCAGCGACCGCGACTCGTACGAGGCGAGGGTGGGGATCAGGATGGTGCCGGCGTCCGCCATCCGGGCCAGCAGCTCGGGCGGCATCGGGTCGATGACGCCGTGCCCGATGATGTCCGCCCCGCAGTCGACGGCCACCGAGGCGTCGTCGACCGTCGCGATGTGCACCGCCGCCCGGTATCCGCGCCGGTGTGCCTCGTCGATGAGCGCGGCCAGCAGGTCCGGGCTGAGGTTCGGCAGCGTGCCGAAGACGTCGTCGTAGACGATCTTCACGAAATCGGGGTTGGCCGCCGTGATCCGGTCGATCTGCTCGCGTACGTCGTCCATGGTGACCACGACGCTCGCCGCGTCGCCGACCGAGCAGCTGCAGAAGCCACCGGGGGCGTTCAGGCAGCCGTACGAGGTGAGCAGCCACGGCCCGAGGAAGCGGCCCTCGTTCACGTCGTCGCGTACCCGGTCGGCGGCCGAGCCCGGGAAGTGGCCGCCGGCGGTGAAGAAGTCGACGGCCTGGGTCACGCCGTGCACGAGCATCTGCTTGAGGGTGCGGCGGAAGTCGGACTCGACGCCGAGGAAGCCGTTGAAGGCGATGTGCACGTGGCAGTCGAACAGGCCGGGGATCAGGTAGCGGCCGGCGCCGTCGACGACCCGCGCCGACGCCGGTGGCGGGTCGTCCGCGGCGGTCGGCTCGATCCGGGTGATCCGCCCGCCGGCCACCCACACGTCGCGGGCCGGCCGGTGGGCGCCGGCCTCGACGTCGACCACGGTGACGTCGCGTACGACCAGGTCGGGGGCGTCGTCGTACGCCGGGGCGGTCATCGGGCCGCCGCCCGCGCCGGGTCCTGCTCGTGCAGGTAGGCGTAGATCGCCTGGGCCATCCGGAAGTCGTCCTCGGTGTCGATGTCCACCGGCTGGTTGGCCGCGTGGAACCAGTACGGGTTCGCGCCGATCGGGCCGAGCGTGGTGGCGGTGGAGCGGCGCAGGATCGAGAGGGTGAATCCGAGCTGGTAGTGCATCGGCAGGGTCTGCGACGGCCGGTGCCAGGGGCCGAAGCCGAAGCCCATCGGCCGGTGGTCGTGGTCGAGCAGGTACATCTGGCGGGGGTAGACCACGACCAGGGCGTCGTTGTGGTCGCGGGCCTCCCGCCACCGGGCCAGGCATTCGGCGTACTGGTCGAAGAGCGGATCGGTGACGTGACACCACATGATGTCGTCGTCGCCGGGGGTGTCCCGGCAGATCTGGCTCACCACGGACGCGTACGGCGTCTCGTTGCGGGCCAGCTCCGGTGCCCGGGACAGGAAGTTGATGCCGAGCCGCTCGGCGTGCGCGGCGCAGGCGGGCTCCTCGCTGCTGACGTAGATCTGTTCGGCCGGCAGCACGGTCAGCAGTTGGCCGACCTTGATGTCGAGCAGGGAACGGGTGCCGTGGAAGGGACGGAAGTTCTTGTCCGGCACCCGGGTCGAGGACGCCTTGGCCGGGATCACGGCCTTGATCGTGGGGGTCACGGGGTCGCCTCCGCCGTCACGGCTTCGGCACCGGCCGCCGCCTCGGTGATGATCCGCCGGTAGGACTCGGCGTAGCGGCAGCCGGCCACCTGCCCGTTGCCGCTGAGCCGGTTGACCACCCAGGCCAGCGCCGCCGTCGGGTCGACGTCGTCGGCGAACTGGCTCTTGTGCCGCTGGATGGCCTCGATCTTGCGGGTCAGGTACGGCGACACGTCGACGTAGAAGTCGGTGTGCTCGTGCCCCGGTATCCACACCTCCTGGACCCGGTGCGGGGTCAGCCCCTCGCTCAGCAGCTCCGGGTATGCGCGCGGGTTGCGGGCGTCCGGGTAGACGGCCGCGAGGGCGGCCTCGCCGGTGGCCAGGTGGTCGGGGTGCGACGCGCCGATCGGGAAGACCAGGGAACGCAGCGGCTGGTGGGTCAGCACCAGTTCGGGCCGGTGGCGGCGGATCTCGCGGGTGAGCGCGCGGCGCAGCGGGACGTCCGGGGTGAGCGATCCGTCCCGCAGCCCCAGGAAGACGACCTCGGTGGCGCCGAGCAGGTCGGCGGCGTCCTGCTGCTCGGCGTAGCGGCGCCGGGTCAGGTCGGCGTCGGACACCGACGGGTCCTCCCCGCCCTGCGAGCCGTCCGTGCAGACGACGTAGACCACCTCGGTGCCCGCGTCGGCGAGCCGGGCGACGGTGCCGCCGAAGCTGTATTCGGCGTCGTCCGGATGCGCGGTGATGACCATGGCGCGACCGAAGTCGCGGGGCAGTGGTAGCAGGATCGTCTCCTTTCGCCGCGGGTGGCTGCCGCGACCCGCTTCCCTTGCGCGTACGACGGCCGGACCGCTCAGCCGACCCGGGTGTCGGACCGGCCCGCCCGGGCCAGGCGGACGAGGTCGTCGATGCTGCCGTCGGTGAGCAGGTCGCCGAGTTCGACGGTGAGGTCGACGTCGCTGAGGCGGGTGGTGAGCGCCAGCGCGAGCGCCGACGTGCCGCCCGCGTCGAGGAACGACAGCCCGGGATCGGGGTCGGCCACCTGCATCACCTCGCCCCAGATCCGCGCGATCCGCTCGTGCAGCGGGTCGCCGGCCACGGTGGCGACCGGGGCGGTGGCGACCGGCGCCGGGGCGGCGTCGGTCAGGTCGTTGCGGACCTGCCGCCGGTCGACCTTGCCGGGCCCGAGGGTGGGAATCCTGGGTACGACCACGACGCGCCGCGGCACGAGGTGGACCGGCGCGTTGTCCCGTACGTGGCGCACCAGGTCCGCCGGCCGCGCCGTGGCACCGGGTCGGAGCACCACCGCGGCGGCCGGCACGGCGCCGAGGATCTCGTCGGGCAGCCCGGTGGCGCAGACGTCGCTCACGTCCGGGTGGCTGGCCAGGATCTTCTCGACGTCGCCGGGGAAGACGTTCTCGCCGCCGCAGACGAACATGTCGTCCATCCGGCCGACGAAGTGGTACCAGCCCTCGTCGTCCACCCGGAAGATGTCGCGGGTGCGCAGCCAGCCGTCGACGTAACGCTCACGCGTGGTGACCTCGTCGAGGATGGTGCCCGCGGAGATGAGATCGCTTTTGATCCACAGTTCGCCCTCCGTGGTCTGCCGGCCCGACTCGTCGAGCAGGCGGGCCTCCACGCCGGCCCATGGCCGGCCGCAACTGTCCGGCGCCTGCTTCTCGCCGGGGGGCTGGCCGAGGCAGGGCGCGCATTCGGTGAGGGCGTAGATGTTCAGGATCTCGGCGGTCGGCACGGCCGCCCGGAGCCGGTCCAGCATGCCGGGCGTGGAGGGGCCGCTGCCCACCCGGATCGAGCGCAGCGCGCTGAGGTCCAGGGCCCGCAGCAGGTCCCGCTCGCGCAGCAGGGCGGCGGCCTGCGACGGGGTGAAGACGACCGTGGCGCAGCGGTGCAGGGCGAGCTTGACGAGGATCTTCGCCGGGTGGAAGGAGTCGGCGACCACGCCCGTCCAGCCGCGCAGCAGTCCCAGCATGACACCGGCGTTCAGGCCGGAGGTGTGGTAGAGCGACGTGGCGACCAGGTAGCGGCCCTCGGCCTCGGTGGCCGCCCCCGCCGACGCGGTGTATCCGCCGCTGCGGTAGCGGGTCAGCAGCCGGAAGTGCTCGTGCGTCTTGAAGATCATCTTGGGCCGGCCGGTGCTGCCCGAGGTCAGGAACGCGACCGCCGGAAACCGGTCCGGGACCTCCACCGGCAGGTCGGCCACGGGGGCGGCGAGCAGTTCGGCGAAACCGCGCGGCCCGGGACCGCCGATGGTGAAGGTGCGCGCCGGCAGCCGGCGCACCGCCGCCGTGGTGACACCGCCGTCGCCGCCGTCGACCACCGCGGCCAGACAGCCGGCGTCGGCCAGGATCGCCTCCGCGGCCGGCGCGGGCAGCCCGGGGTCACACAGCACGGCGGTGAGTCCGGCCCGGACGGTCCCGTAGATCGCCTGCAACAGCTCGGGCCCGGGCCGGGCCGAGATCAGCACCCGGTCCCCCGGAGCCAGCCCGTCCGCCAGGAGCCCGGACGCCACCCGGTGCACGTCGGCGTCGAACTCGGCGTAGGTCACCACCCTGTCGTCGCCGTCGCCGACGAAGACGAACGCGGCCCGGTCGGGCGCCGCCTCGACGTGGTCACGGAAGAGGAGCACACCGTTCGTCTGCAATCTCACTCCCCTGGTGACGCCGCCGGGCGCCGGTGATCCTATCGCAATCTTCGATACCTTCGGGCCGCCGCCAAACTGCCGGCCGCAAGCCTTACCGGTCAACCCTTTCGGCCGCCTGTCAATCGACAGCGATGGAATATCAATGACGATTCGGAACCCCGAGCTGACCGATCGACCATTGACATCCGTCGTGCGCTGGCGGCCCGCTCATCCACCATGGACCGCGTCGATGCGATGTGCAACACTGCACGCCATGCCAGCCTCTCCGGATCGGACGGACAGTGCCGGGTCCGCCGGATCGCACCACGGATCAGCGGCGGTCGTCGTGACGACCGTGCCGTCTCCGGCGGCGACCACCACGGGCGTCCGGTGCGGGTAGCCGAGCACATCGTCCGCAAGCTGGTCGAGGAGGGCGTGGAAGTCCTCTTCACGGTGCCCGGCGAGCAGATGGACGCCCTCTTCGGCGCCTTGGCGGACACCGACATCCGGGTCATCCACACCCGACACGAGCAGGGCGCCGCCTTCATGGCATACGGCTACGCCCGCTCCACCCGCAAGATCGGCGTCTACACCGTCATCTCCGGCCCCGGCGTGCTCAACTCCACGGCCGCGCTCGCCACCGCATACGCCGGCGACGCCCGCATCCTCTGCCTCGCCAGCGAGATCCCCTCGCCGCTGCTCGGCCGTGGCTACGGCGTACCGCACGAGGTCCCCGACCAGCTCGGGATCCTGCGCCGGCTGACCGGCTGGGCCGAACGCGTCGGCACACCGGATCAGATCGACGCCGTACTCGGCGAGGCGTTCCACCGGCTGCGGTGGACCCGGCCGCGCCCGGTGGCGGTCGAGGTGCCGACCGACGTGTGGGGGGCCGAGGCCGGCGACCCGCACCGCTGGACCGGGCCGGCCGTCGACCAGCATCCGGACGCCGCCGCCGTCGAGGCCGCCGCCGCGCTGCTCGCCTCCGCGAAGGCCCCGCTCATCATGGTCGGCAGCGGGGCGCGTGGGGCCGCCGCCGAGATCCAGCGGCTGGCCGAGCGGCTGCGGTGCCCGGTGACGGCGGACATGGGCGGCCGGGGCATCGTCGGCGACCGCCACGAACTGTCGGTGACGCTTCCGGTGGCCCACCGGCTCTGGGCCGAGACCGACGTCGTCCTGGGCATCGGCACACGGCTGATGCGCCCGCAGGTCGAGTGGGGGTTGGACGACAACCTGCAGATCATCCGGGTCGACCTCGACCCGACCGAGATCGACCGGGTACGCCCGCCCGCGGTCCCGCTCGTCGCCGACGCGACCCTCGCGGTGCGGGCCCTGCTCGACCGGGTCGACGACGCGCCGCAGCGGGAGGACTGGCTGGCCCGGGTGAAGCGGGCCCGTGACGACGTCGAGGCCGAGGCCGCGCGGCTGGTGCCCCAGGTCGACTTCCTGCGGGCGATGCGGGCCGTGCTGCCGGACGACGGCTTCTTCGTCGACGAGCTCACCCAGGTCGGCTACGTCTCCCGGTTCGCCTTCCCGATCTACGCGCACTCGACGTACGTGCCGGTCACCTACCAGGGCGCGCTGGGGTCCGGCTTCGCCACCGCGCTCGGGGTCCAGGCCGCGAATCCGGGGCGGCCGGTCCTGTCGATCTCCGGCGACGGCGGCTTCCTCTACACCGCCGTCGAACTGTCGACCGCCGTGCAGCAGCGGCTGCCGGTCGTCGCGGTCGTCTTCAACGACCGCTCGTACGCCAACGTGAGCCGCTCGCAGCTGCGCAGTCTCGGCGCGACGGTCGGCACCGACCTGCACAACCCCGACTTTCCCGCGTTCGCGAAGGCGTTCGGCGCGTACGGCGTCCGGGCGACCACGCCCGACGAGCTGGCGGCCGAGATCTCCGCGGCGTTCGGCCGGCCGGACGCGCCGACGGTGATCGAGGTGCCGGTCGGCGAGATGCCGAGCCCGTGGCCGCTGATCCGCCTGCCGCGGGTCAGGTGAACGCCGATCCCGCACCGGCCGGGAGGCCGTCCGTCCCACGCCGCTTCCGAGGAGTCGACATGGCCCAGGCCACGCCACACACGTTGCCGTTCCGCCCGGCGTTGGCGCACATGCGCAGCCAGCGGATCGTCGAGGTCGCCAAGGTCACCAGCAGCCACCCGGGCGCGATCAGCCTCTGCTTCGGTGAGACGGACCTGCCGACCGCGACGGTCGTACGGGAGGCGGCCGAGCAGGCCATGCGGGAGGGCAAGACCACCTACGCCGACCGGCGCGGCATCGCGCCGCTGCGGGCGGCGATCCAGGAATACCACCACCGCACCCACGGCCTCGACATCGACCTGGACCGGATCTCGGCGACCTCGTCGGGCATGACCTCGATCATGATCGCCCTGCAGTGCCTCGTGGAGCCGGGCGACAACGTCGTGGTGGTCGCGCCGATCTGGCCCAACATCGTCATCGCGATCGAGGCACTGGGGGCCGAGGTCCGCTTCGTCCAGCTCGACGCCGAGCAGGACCGGTGGTCGCTCGACCTGTCCGCCGTCGACGCCTCCTGCGACGAGCGGACCCGGGCGATCTTCGTCGCCTCGCCGGGCAACCCGACCGGCTGGACGATGACCTCCGACGAGCAGCGGGAACTGCTCGACCTGGCCCGGCAGCACAACACGTGGATCATCTCGGACGAGGTCTACAACCGCCTGGTGTACGACGGCTCGTTCGCCGCCCCCTCCTTCCTCGAGGTGGCCCGCGACGACGACGCCGTATTCGTGGTGCAGAGCTTCTCGAAGACGTGGGCGATGACCGGCTGGCGGCTGGGCTGGCTGGTGCATCCGGCGGCACTCGCCCACCAGGTCGGCAACCTGAGCGCGATCAACAGCACCGGGTCGGCCACGTTCGTGCAGCACGCCGGCGTCGCCGCGATCCGGCAGGGCGAACCGTTCGTCGGCGAGCTGATGGCCCGCTGCCTGGACGGCCGGAACATGGTCGACGACGCCCTCGGCCGGATCGCGCGGGTCTCGGCGCCGCCGGTGCCCGCGTCCTTCTACGCCTTCTTCCGGATCGACGGGGTCGAGGACGATCTCGCGTACGCCAAGGACCTGGTGGCCCGGGCCGGCGTCGGCCTGGCGCCGGGCTCGGCGTTCGGTCCCGGCAACGAGGGCTGGTTCCGGATCTGCTTCGCGCAGGATCCGCAACGGCTGGCCACCGCACTCGACCGGCTCGTCGCCGCCATCTGACACCGGCGCGGACCGCGCCCGGGCGCCACCACCCGGTGGCGCCCGGTGCGAGGGATCGCTAGGCCGCGGCGAGCTGGGCGGTCAGCTCGTCCAGCGTCGCGGCCAGCCCGGCCGACACGCGGGTCAGCGGCAGCCGGCACTCCGGGGAACGCAGCAGGCCCTGCCGCCACAGGCAGTACTTCAGCGGCATCGGGTTGGACTCGCCGAACAACGACGGGATCATCGGGCTGATGGTGCCCCAGGCGGTCCGGGCCCGGACCAGCTCCTGCTTCGCGATGGCGTCGGCGACCTCGACGAACGTCCGGGTCGCCAGGTGCGAGGAGGCGAGGATGCCGCCGGCGGCACCGTTGGCGAGGCTGGTGAAGAACATCGGGTCCTCGCCGGTGAGGACCGACAGTTCCGACGGCGCCCGGTGCAGCAGGTCGAGGCTCTGCATGAGGTTGCCGGTGGAGTCCTTGACCGCGCGTACGTTGGGCGCGGCCGCCACGATCTCGAACAGCGCGTCGTTGGAGAGGTTGACCCCGGTCCGGTACGGGACGTTGTAGACGATGACCGGCCGTTCGGTCTCACCGGCGACCGCCCGGTAGTGCTCGACGAGGCCGTCCGCCGGGGGCCGGTTGTAGTACGGCGTGACGACCAGGTATCCGGCGACGTCCAGCGACTCGTACGAGGCGATGCCGGCGGCGACGTGCCGGGTCGAGTTCCCGCCGACACCGACGTACACCGGGAGGGCGCCCGCCACCGCCTGGATGGTCTCGACCACCACCGCCCGCTGCTCGTCGGGCTCGACGGTCGGGCTCTCGCCGGTGGTGCCCATCATGATCAGACCGGCCAGCCCGAAGCCCGAGTAGTGATCGACCAGCCGCCGCAGCGACTCCAGGTCGACGGCACCGTCGTAGAACGGTGTCACCAGGGGCAGGTACACGCCTTCCAACTTGGTCATCAATCAACCTTCGCTCTTGATCCCGGTCGCCGGTCAGCCGACGACCTCAACGTCTATCAATGCCCACGAATTGGGTCCCGTTGCCGAGAGAGCGAGCCTGGCACCCGGCTCGAACGTGCCGGCCCTGGCGAACAGGGCGCAGTTTACCAACAGGTCGGCCGCGAAGCTGTGTCCGTGATCGGCCACCGGTCCCGGCACCAGTTGGGCCGCCGCGAACCCCGCGGCCCCGGCCAGGAACCGCTGCGACGAGAGCCGGTAGTTGTTGAACAGCGCGTGGGTGTAGTCGCGCGGGCCGAGGCCGGTCACCTCCTTCAGGCCGGCGGCGGCCGAGCGGCCGAGCAGGACCGTCCGGCGCTGCCCGGCGGGGCTGACGTCCGCGGTGCCGCCCTGCGCGTCGGTGCGTACGGCGACGCCGTGCACCCGCAGCGCCGGCCGGGCGGCGGGAGCCTCCCGGGTGGCGAGCACCGCGGCGGCGCCGTCGCTGAGCACCGACAGCGGGCCGGTCATCATCCGGCCCCGGCCGCTGGCCACCCGGTCGGCGGTGACGATCAGGGCCGAGCCGGTCGGGTGGCGGCTCAGCAGCGCGTCGGCGACCTGGACCAGCAGCCCGAGGTTGCCGCAGCCGTGCCCGGCCAGGTTGAGCACGACCGTGCCGGGTATGCCCAGCGCGACGGCCAACCGGGCGTTGGTGGACAGCGCGTCCTCGCTCTCCTGCGGTGTCTCGGTGGCGTAGAGGACGAAGTCGGGGCTGGCCCCGGCCGCCGCCAGGGTCTTCGCGCCGACGTCACACGCCATCTCCAGGGACGACGCGGTCGTCTCCCGGTAGTCGCGCAGGCCGTCCTGGCTCAGCCGCTCGTCGTCGCAGCCGGGTTCGCCGAGCCCCACGACGGGGCGCGGGTCGCCGTGGACGTACGAGATGGACGACAGATGGATGTCCGCCACGGACACCTCCTCTCCGGTTCCGGGCCACGCCCGGGCGGGCCAGCGGTCTCAGTCGCCGGCCGGGACGGGCTCGCGCCGCAGTTCGATACGCGACGCGGAGACGACCCGGCCGCCGGCCACCACGACCTCGGTCGGCACCGGGTGGCTGAGGAAGCCGAGCAGGCTGGCGCTCAGCCCGTACGCGCCCACGTTCGGGATGGCCAGGACGTCGCCCGGGGCGAGCCCCGGCAGGCCGAGCCCGTGGCCGAGCATGTCGAGCGGGGTGCACAGCGGCCCGGCCAGGTCGACCCCGGCGTCGTCGGCCTCCTTCGCCACGGCCTGGATCGGCTGGGCGGAGGTCGGCAGCAGCCGGCGCAGGCCGGACAGGCCGCCGAGGTGGTTGATGCCGGCATCGAGGACGGCGAACCGGCGCCCGTGGCTGTCCTTGACGTCGAGCACCGTGGTCAGCAGGGTGCCGGACGTCCCGACCAGGTGCCGCCCGGTCTCGACGGCGATCCGCGGGTCGCCGTCGCGCCACCCGGCGACCCGGTCGTCGAGTTCGGCGGTGAGGGCGGCGGCCAGCCCGGGGTAGCCGACCCGCTCCCCCGGCCGGGCGTACGGTGCGGCGAAGCCGCCGCCGATGTCCAGGACCTCCAGCGGCAGGCCCTTCTCCCGCAGCCAGGCGGCGGTGCGGATGCTGCCGCACAGCTCGGCGACGAGGGCCTCCTCGGTGGCCGCGTTGGTGATCGAGTAGAAGTGCGCGCCCCGGACGGTCACGGCGGGGCAGCGCGCCGCCGTGTCCAGCAGTGCCGGTACGTCGGCGAGGTCGACGCCGAACTGGCTGGCCGTGCCGGTCATCCGCAGTCCGGAGCCGCCGGCCGCGGACCCGTTGACCCGGACCAGGCAGTCGACCCGGACACCGTGCCCGGTGGCGGCGGTGTCGAGGCGGAGCAGGTCGGTGCGGGACTCGACGGAGAAGACCCGGACCCCCCGGTCGAGCGCGTACGCGAGGGCCCCGGGCGTCTTGCCCGGCCCGGTGTAGAGGCAGTCCGCCGGGTCGGCGCCGGCGGTGAGGGCGACGTCGACCTCGCCGGACGAGGTGATCTCGGGGTGGCAGCCCGCCGACACCAGGGCCGCCACCAGCGCCGGATGCGGGTTCGCCTTCAGCGAGTAGTAGACGCGGGTGCCGGTGGGCAGGCTGGCCGAGAGGTCCCCGAGCGCGCGGGTCACCTCGTCCAGGTCGTAGACGTAGGCCGGGGTGCCGAACCGGCGGGCGAGCGCCGCGTGGTCGGGTGCGGCGACCGTGGTCGGGGCCGCCGGGTGGCCGGCCCGGTCGCCGGCTCCGGTGGCGTCGGCCGGTCGTACGCCGTTCGGGGTCATGCCGGTAGCTCCTCGGTACGCCGCCGCAGGGCGGCCCGGTCGATCTTGCCGTTGCCGGTGACCGGCAGCCGGTCCACCAGGTGGCAGGAGTCGGGGCGGCGGGCCGGGTCGAGCCACTGCCCGAGCTGGCGCAGGACGTCGTCGGCGGTGACCGTGCCGGTGACGTAGACGTCGAGCCGGTCGCCGTCGGCGTCGTGCACCGCCGCGCACTGGCTGACGCCGGGGACCCGGCTGACCGCCGACTCGATCTCGATGAGGCTTACCCGCAGGCCGCGCCGCTTCACGATGTCGTCGCGCCGGCCGGTGAAGTAGAGGTGGCCGTCCGCGTCGAGGTAGCCGTAGTCGCCGGTGTGCAGCCGGCGTTCGCCGGTGCGGGGATCGGCCCGGAACCGGGCGGCGGTCAGTTCGGGCGCCCGCCAGTAGCCGGTCATCACGTGCGGGCCACGGACCACGATCTCGCCGACCTCGCCGGCCGGGGCCGGGGTTCCGGCCTCGGTCAGGATCTGCACCTGGGTGCCGGGCAGCGGCCGACCGACGGAGTTCGGGCGGGTCAGGTCGCCGTCGGGTTCGCCGATGGTGACCCGCTTGCACTCGGTGATGCCGAACATCAGGCAGATCCGCGCGTCCGGGTAGGCCCGCCGCAGCCGGTCGATGGTCTGCGCGGACATCGCCGCGCCGGTGTTGGTGAACAGCCGGACCGGGCTCGGCGCGGGTTGGGGTGCGCCGGGGCGTACGCGTTCGGCGAGCGCGGTGAGGGTGGCCGCGATCGAGGGCACCAGTGGCACCACCGTGGCTCCGGCGGCGCGGATCTGGCGGTCCAGGGTCAGGTCCGGCCCCGAGTCGCTGAAGACGACCGACGCGGTGCTGAGCGCCGCGAGGAACACCTGGTAGAGGCCGTAGTCGAAGGACAGCGGCAGCCGGACGAAGACGACGTCGTCGGCGCGGTAGCCGAGGCGTTCGGCGATGGCCAGCGTCGCGAAGTGGACCTGCGCGTGGCTCGACGTCACCGCCTTGGGCCGCGACGTGCTGCCCGAGGTGTAGATCATGAGGCAGAGGTCGGCGGGAATGGTGTCCGCTTCCGGCGCGTCGGCGACGGTGCCGGTGCCGTCCAGGCGCGTCCACAGTTCGGTGACGCCGACGGCGGCCCGGCCGCCGACGCTCGCCCAGCCGTCGGTGTCGCCGTCCTCCAGCACCACCACCGCCGGGTCGGCGTCGGCGACCAGGTCGGCGAGCAGGAACGGCTTGAGGTCGCGGTGCACCGGTACGGCGATCGCCCCGGCCCGCGCCGCGCCGAAGACCATGGCCACCTGCTCGCGGCGGTTCGCCGTACGCAGCAGCACCCGGTCGCCGGGCCGTACGCCCCGCTCGCGCAGCCAGTGGGCGAACCGCCGGCTGTGGTCGGCCAGTTCGGCGTACGACCAGCCGCCCCGCTCGTCGCGTACGGCGGGGGCGTCCGGGCGCCGCCGGGCGGCATCGTCCAGGATGGAGTGCAGCCGTACGCCCCAGGGTGCCCCGTCCCGCGTCGGCTCACCCATACTGCGCCATCAGTTCGGTCATCAGGTCGACGAAGTCCTGGTGGTGCTCGACCCGGGTCTGGTGCCCGCCGCGCAGGCAGTGGGTGCTCACGCTGCCGATCTCCTTGGCGTATTCCTCGACGTACTGCCACGGGGTCAGCAGGTCGGCGGAGGACCCCACCAGGTGGACCGGGCAGCGGTAGGTGTCCGGCCCGTCGCGGCCGAGCCGGAAGAAGTCCTCCAGCGCGCCGATCAGCGCGAGCACGGCTTCCGGGCGCCGGCCGTACTGGCCGGCGAACGCCTTCATGGTGACGTCGAAGTGCCGGGTGTGCCGGCAGACGAAGTCCGGGGAGAAGATCTGCAGCAGCACCGTCCGGACGAACAGGTCGGTCTCGCCCTTGGCGATCAGTTCGCTCCAGGTTGCCAGGCGGCGGAGCTGGTATTCGGCCAGCCGGTGCGAACCCACCCCGCCGAGGATGATCGCCCGGAAGTCGACACCCATCTCCAGGTGCAGGTAGCGGCAGACGTTGCCGCCGAAGGAGTAGCCGTGCACCACGCAGTCGGCGGGATCGACGCCGATGCTGTCGAGGTAGGCGGCGGTGTATCTCGCGTAGTGCGCGATCATGTTCATGTCCGGGTCGGTCGGCGACGAGCCCTGGTTGGGAAACTCGAAGGTCAGCGTCCGGCAGTGCCGGGCGAGCTGGGCGACCGTGGGATCCCAGCTGTCCCGGGACTGGAAGTGCCCGTTGATCAACAGCAGCGGGGTGCCCTGGCCGCGTTCCTGATGACGAAGGGTCGTCAGGTCCATCAGCCCGCCGCCCGCAGCCGGGCCACGACCGCCCACAGCCGCTCGGCGCTGGCGAACGTCTCGAAGTTCATCTCGCTGTCCGGGAACGAGATCCCGTAGACGGACTCCAGGTCGATCAGCAACCCCACCATCTCCAGCGAGTCGAGGCCCAGCTCGACCAGGCTCGCGTCCGGCGCCAGCGGGTCATCCGCGGCAAGCAGCTTCAGATGCTTGCGAAGCACCGTGATGAAGGTGTCGTCCCACGCCCGCTCCACCATCGATCTCCCTGCTCGCCCTGTCCCGCCCGGCCACCGACCGGGCGGTCGACCCTACGGCCCCGGTCCACCGGACGGCCCGCGCTTCACCCTACGGTCTGCGGTGATTGACATCGATCGGCTGGTTGACCAGGATCGTGATGCCACCCGGACCATTGCGGACCGCGACAAGCATGCCACAGTGGAATCGACGGGCGTGAACGGAATCGACGGGCGTTGACCGGCTCGACGGGGCGTCGACCCACGACGCCGGTCGGGCCCGGTCCAGCCAGCGAAGGAAGGCCCGCACGTGCAGACAACTGGGGATCCGGCGGCCCCGTCGACCACCGGCGCCGACCAGGGGGCCGAGCGGCCCGGCGACTGGCCGTCCGCGTTCGAGGAGGCGGTCCTCGCGATGCTGCCGGAGGTCCCGGGCGGCCACCGGATAGCGCCGGACACCGACCTCGCCGCGCTCGGCCTGGACAGCCTCGGCCGGACCGGGCTGGTGCTGCTCCTGCAGGACGAGTGGGACGTCGAGTTTCCCGACGAGGTCCTGATCGGCAAGAACTTCGAGACCCCGGCGACGCTGTGGGCGGCCGTCTCCCCGTTCCTTCCCGAGGGCCGCTGACCCGGTGCGCCAGCGGCTTCGGCAGGCGCTGTGCCGGGACGGCTACCTGTTCCCCACCGCCGTCGCCGGCCTGTACGGCCGGGACGGGCGTTTCGAGAGCCTGGTGGACGCGGTCGGCTCGGCCGTCTCGGCGATGGCCGCCGAGGTCGGCGCGGCGGTGGTCCGGTATCCGCCGGCGGTCGCCGCCGACGAACTGCACCGGGTCGGCTACCTGCGCTCGTTCCCACACCTGGCCGGCACGATCAGCGTCTGCGCCGACACCACGGGCCGCGAGACGGCGGTCGCCGCCCGGTTGCACCGCGACGGTGCGTGGGAGGAACTGCTGCGGCCGTCGGAGCTGGCACCGTGCCCGGCCGCCTGCTATCCGGTCTACCCCCACCTCGCCGGCCGTGACGTCGGCGGCGGCGAGTGGTACGACACGATGGGCTACTGCTTCCGGCGGGAGCCGAGCGACGACCCCTTCCGGATGCAACTGTTCCGGATGCACGAGATCGTCTGCGTCGGCGACCGGGCCACGGTCGACCGGTTCCTGGCCCGGGCCCACGACTTCGCCGGGCGGCTGTTCACCGGCTTCGGGCTGACCGTCACGCGGGCGGTCGCCACCGACCCGTTCTTCGGCTCCGGCGGCCGGATGCTCGCCCGCGAGCAGCTCGAACGCGATCTCAAGCAGGAGTACGTCTGCCCGACCGACGACGGCGGCGTCGCGCTGGCCTCGGTCAACGACCACGAGACGCACTTCACCCGCCCGTACGGCGTCACCGGCGGCGACGGGCAGCCGGCGGTCTCGGCGTGCGTGGGGTTCGGGCTGGAACGGGTCGTCCTGGCCGCGTTCCTCCAGCACGGCCCGAGTCCGCGGGGCTGGCCGGAGATCACCCGCCGGGCATTCGGTGCCGGCCGGCCGGACCGGGCGGCCGACGACGGTGCCGCGGCGGACCGGTGACCGGCGGGCCGCCCGCCGGAGAGGCCGCCCGGCGGGCGGCGGTGGTCCTGCGCCGGCACGCCGACGACGTCGACCGGCAGGGCCGCTTCCCGCACGAGTCGGTGGCGGCGTTGCGGGCCGAGGGGCTGCTCGCCGCGCTGATCCCCGGCGACCTCGGCGGCGGCGGGCTGACCGTCGCCGAGGTCGCCGACGTCTGCACGATCCTGGGAAAGTCCTGCGCGTCGACGGCGATGATCTTCGCGATGCACCAGATCCAGGTCGCGTGCCTCGTCGCGCACGGCGGGGCGCCCGGCCGCGACTTCCTGCGCCCCGCCGCCGCCGGGCAGTTGCTCGTCGCGTCCGGGACCTCCGAGGACGGGCACGGCGGCGACATCCGCTCCAGCACCGCCGCCGTCGAAGCCGACGGCGACCACGTCCGGCTGCGCAAGCACGTCGGCACCATGTCGTACGGGGAGCAGGCCGACGCCCTGCTGGTCACCGCCCGCCGCGGCCCCGACGCGGCCGGAACCGACCAGGTCCTCGTCCTGTTGCGCCGTACGGACCCACCGGCCGGCGAGTGGACGAAGGTCGAGGCGACCCGGCCGTGGAACGCCCTCGGCCTGCGCGGAACCGCCAGCGTCGGCGCCACCGTCGACGCCCGGGCGGCGGCCGGCGGCGTCCTGCCGGCCGCGTTCGCGGAGATCCTCGCCGCGACCATGTTCCCGGTCAGCCACGTGCTGTGGTCGGCGGTGTGGCTGGGCATCGCCGCCGACGCGCTGGAGACCGCCGGCCGGCACCTGCGTCGGCCGGGCCGTGGGCAACGCGCGCTGCCGCCGGGCTACACCGAGCAGGTAGCGGCCTTCTACGAGTTGGACGGGTTCTGCCGGCGGCAGGCGGCGGCGGTGTCGGTCCGGCCGGGTGGTGGTACGGCCGGACCGTCCGCCGGGCTCCGCGGCGCCGTCGAACTGAACAGCCTGAAGGTACGCGTGTCCCGTGGGGTGGTGGACATCGTCGTCGGCGCGATGGCCGCGGTCGGGTTGGACGCCTACCTGCTGGACACCGACGTCGCCCTCGGCCGTCAGCTACGGGACGCGATGAGCGCGCCGTTGATGATCCGCAACGACCGCCTGCTGGACAACGTCGGCGACTCGCTGCGGATCCTCAAAACGCTGTTCTGACCCGGTCGGTCAATCCCGGCGGCGGAACTCCAGGCCGTCGAACGTCCCCGCCGCGCGCCACTGCCCGATGAAGCGGAAGAACGCCTGGGCGCCCTGCGGATATCCGACGAAGAACGCCCGCCGGGGGCCGGAGTCCTGGCCCTCGTTGTTGTAGGAGCCGGGCGTGCAGTCGGCCGATCCGACGTTGCTGGTCGAGCCCAGCAGCAGCTCCATCCAGGCGTCCTCGGCCTCGCGGGTCACCTCGACCTCGTCGTGGCCGTGCTCGAGGGCGTGCCGGACGATGCCGGTGATGGTCGTCCCCGACTCGGTCAGGTTGTGCGGGATGTTGGCGATCAGGCGGGCGCCGTGCGAGGGCTGCACGAAGAACGCGTTGGGGAAACCGTGCACGTGGATGCCGTGCAGGGTACGCATCCCCTCGCCCCAGTAGTCCGACAGTCGCCCGTCGCGACCGGTCATGTCGAAGCCGCCACGTTCGGTGAACGGGGTGCTGACCTCGAACCCGGTCGCGTAGACGATGCAGTCCACCGGGTGCTCGACACCGCCGGCGACGATCCCGGTCGCGGTGATGCGCTCGACGCCGCGCCCGTCGGTGTCGACCAGGTGGGTGTTGGGCCGGTTGAACGACTGGAGGTATTCGTCGGAGAAGCACGGCCGCTTGCAGAGCTGCCGGTACCACGCCTTGAGCCGCCGCGCCGTCTCCGGGTCGTCGACGACGGTGTCGACCCGGGCGCGGATCTCCTCCATCTTCTCGAAGTCCGCGTCCTCGTACGCGGCGTTGATGCCGTCGCGGGTCAGCTGGGTGCGGGGCAGCTTGCGGATCCGGTCGCGGGCCCGGCGGGCGAGATCGGTCCACGCGTCCATCACCAGGTCCTCGCGCGCGGAGCCGGTCTGGTTGGCGGTGAAGTTCTCCAGCCAGCGTTGCTGCCAGCCGGGGGTGGCGATCTCGGCGAACCAGGCCGGGTCGGTGGGCCGGTTGCCGCGTACGTCCACAGAGGACGGCGTCCGCTGGAAGACGAGTAGTTCGGCGGCGTCGCGGGCCAGGGGCGGCACGCACTGCACTGCGGTGGCGCCGGTGCCGATGACGGCGACGCGCTTGTCCCGCAGCCGGTCCATGGGTGCGCCGAGCGGGTCGCCGCCGGTGTATTCGTAGTCCCAGCGGCTGGTGTGGAAGCTGTGCCCGCCGAACGTCTCCAGCCCCGGGATGCGGGGGATCTTCGGTACGTGCAGCGGCCCGGTCCCGAGTGCGACGAACCGGGCGGTGAACTCGTCGCCCCGGTCCGTACGCACGATCCACCGCGAGTGGTCGCCGTCCCACCGCAGGTCCGTCACCTGGGTGTGGAAGAGCGCGTCGGCGTAGAGGTCGAAGTGCTTGCCGATGCGCCGGCAGTGCTCCAGGATCTCCGGCCCGTGCGCGTACTTCTCCGACGGCATGTAGCCGGTCTCTTCGAGCAGTGGCATGTAGACGAACGAGGCGGTGTCGCACTGCACGCCCGGGTACCGGTTCCAGTACCAGGCGCCGCCGAAGTCGCCGCCCTTCTCGACGATCCGGACCGAATCGACGCCGGCCTGCTTGAGCTGGGCACACGTGGCCAGGCCGGCGAAGCCGCCACCGACGAAGACGACGGTGACGTGGTCGCGTTTCGGCGGACGTGGCGTGACCGGGGTGAACGGATCCGGGCGGCCGTCTTCCCACCGGCGGTACTGCAGCGGCCCGTCCGGCCGTAGCCGCTTGTCACGCTCCAGCGCGTACCGGCGCTTCAGCGCTTCCTTGTCGGTCATCGGTGGTTCCCCTGTCGACATGAGACATCCGGCCGGTGTCGTGGCGGCGTGGTCGGTCCGGGCTTACCGGTATCAGACCAGTTCCTCGACATCAAGCCCCCACCAGGCGTCGTTCCAGGCGTGGTAGCCGTAGCGGATCTCCGCGGCCCTGGCCCGTACCTGTTCCTCGACCGCGTTCTGCCGGCCGCCGTTGCGCAGCACCCGGGCCACCAGCCCGGCCACCTCCGCGATCACCGGTGGGTCCATGCCGAGGGTGGTGACCGCCGCCGTGCCCAGGCGCAGCCCGCTGGGTCGGCGGGGGCCGCTCGGGTCGTTGGGGATCTGGTTGCCGTTGCTGAGGATGCCGGCCGCCGAGAGCCACTGCGCCGCCACGTCGCCGGTCACCCCGATGGGGCGTACGTCGGCCAGGCAGGCGTGGTTCTCGGTCCCGTCGGTGACCAGGTCGAAGCCCCACAGCACGAGGTTGTCGGCGAGGCAGCGGCTGTTCTCCACGACCTGCCTGGTGTAGGCCCGGAACGAGTCGGTCAGCGCCTCGCCGAGCGCGGCGGCGATGCCGGCCACGATCCGCACGTTCGTCCCGCCCTGGCAGATGGGGTAGACGGCCCGGTCGACCTTGTCGGCCAGTGCGGCCGTGCTCAGGATGAGTCCGGCGCGGGGACCGCGCAGGGTCTTGTAGGTGGCGGCGGTCATGATGTCGACGTGCGGTGCCGGGCTGGGAATCGCGCCGCCGGCGATGAGCCCGGCCGACTGGGAGATGTCGGCGATGAGGACGGCACCGACCTCGTCGGCGATGTCACGCAGCGCGCGGAAGTCCCACAGCCGGGGATACGAGGTGTCGCCGCAGAAGATGGCGCGGGGCCGCTCCCGGTGGGCGAGGGCGCGGATCATGTCGTGGTCGAGCCGGCCGGTGTCGGGCCGCAGGCCGTACGGGACCACCCGGAACATCCGGCCGATGAGGTGCAGCGAGCCGCCGGTGGAGTAGTGGCCGCCCGCGGCGGTCTGCAGGCCCAGGACCGGGTCGCCGGGCTGGAGTACGGCCAGCGCCGCCGCGAGGTTGGCCATGGTGCCCCGGTAGGGCTGGACGTTGGCGTGCTCGCTGCCGAAGAGGCGGCAGGCGCGCTCGACGGCGAGCCGCTCGATGGCGTCGGACACCGCCTGCCCCTGGTGGTAGCGGCGGCCCGGGTATCCCTCGCAGTGCACCGCTTCGAGCGCGGGGTGCATGGCGGCCCGCACCGCCGGGGTCAGGTAGTTCGCCGCGGCGATCAGGTTGATGGTGGTGGACTGCCGGGTCAGCTCCTCTTCGATCATCCGGGCGATGGTCGCGTCCGCGCCTCGCAGCGCCGAGACGTCGTCGACTCCTGACACAGGCTCACCCACTCAGCCACCGTCCCACTCAATGATGATCTTCATTGCGCATTAACCAATGTAACTCATGTGGACGGCCATCAAATGAGCCGAGGGAGAAGCCGCCGACGGCGAGGTAGACAGCGTCGGCCATCCATATCGGGCAAAACTGGTGACAGTCGGCGGGATCGCTCCCACGCCGGCCAGCGGTCGCATTAACGCGAGCCCGGACACGTCGACAAAGGCGGGCTGTCCGTCCACACAAATTGGATCGGAGATGCCTGGAATCTTGACCGTTCAGCCGATTCCGGGATGAATTGCGGACGGCCGGCGCTACGCCGTCGCCGGTTCCGCCGCGGTCACCCGACCGGTCGACCGCCAGAACATCCAGCCACACAGGAACGGCACGGTCAGGCCGTGCGCGCCGAGGACCGAGCAGACGTGCGTCCGGTGGTCGTTGCCGTGCTGGAGGGCCTCCAGGAGCACCAGCGGCCGCGCCCCGGTGACCTCGGGCCACGGGCCGCGCGGCGGCAACGTGACCTCCATCTCCTCCCGGCGCCGCAGCACGTCGCGCCACCGCTCGCTCTGCCCGGCCCACACCGCGTGCAACTCGGCGAGCGTGAAGGACTCCTCCTCGACCACCGGCACCTCGGCCGCCTCGCCGGTGAGCCGCCGCAGGAGCCGCTGGTCCTCGGCGATGATGTGGGTGATCGTCGGGACGATGGCGCCGTACGTGCCCGGCGTCGAGAGAGCGAGCTGTTCGGGCGTCAACGTCTGGCAATGCTCGATGAGCGCCCGGGTGGCCCAGATGTGATGCTCGAAAAGGATCTCGAAGTCTCCCACCCGGCCATGCTATTCACGGCGCGACGGACGGTGCAAGCACGGCCCTCGATCAGACGGCGCCCGAACCCGGCCCTTTCCGCTCACACCCGGTGCGCAAAACTTGTTTCCGGCCCGAGACCTGGACGGGGAAACCGCCGGCAAACCCGGTTATCGGCAATGGAGCCGTCCGTCGAAATGATTTCGACACGACTAGTGGCGCCTTTCGTCTCATCGGGACACCGGCACCTGGCGCCCGGTGCCGTCGTCGATGACCGGCAGCGCCTCCCACCGCCCCAGGTCCGCGTCCGGGCCCACCGGCCCCCGGCACAGGGTGTAGCGGTCGGGCGCGACGACGCCGGGCTCGTCCGGCAGCGCCGCGACCACCCGGCGGTGCAGGTCCGGCAGCGGTTCGGGGGGCGTCGCCCCGTCGACGGCGACGTAGACCTCCAGGTCGACGACCTGCTCCGGGCCGGCCGCCGGTCGGCACGCGACCGTCACCGCGGTGCCGGGCAGCAGGCCGGCGACCAGCCGCCGCACCGCCTCCGGCCGGGTCCAGCCGGCCCGGGTACGGACCCAGTCCGGGCCCCGTACGACCGGCGCGACCCCGCACAGCCTGGCCACGTCGGCGACCGACAACTCCTCGTGCACGGCGGTGCAGACGACCAGTTCCAGGCCACGCAGGAACCGCTCCCCGACCGGCGGGGGCAGGTAGCGCCCGTCGGCCAGCAGGACCAGCCCGCACCGGTCCGGCTCGGGCCGGTTGAAGCTGAGCATGAACTTCATGTCGTGCCGGGGCAGCGACTCGAACCGGCTGAAGGTGCTCGCGGCCCGCAGCTCAGCCAGCTCGGCCGGGTCCGGAACCGTGGCCGGCGGCGCCCAGTCGCGGTCGCGGCGCGCGTCGTTGAAGTACGCCGACAGGTCGAAGCGCAGGCCACGGGCGAGCCCGACCTCCGCCTGCCGCGCGGCCAGGTCGTCGAGGTGGTACTGGCCGTTGCGGTAGCCGCGTACGGCCGCCGGGAACGCCTGGCGGAAGGCCGCCGACAGCGCGACGTCCTGTCGTGGCAGCACGAACAGGCCGTCCTGCGCGGTGGGCGCCCGCAGGGCACGCAGCCGGGCGTCGAAGCGGTTACCGGTGATCAACTGGAGCACCGCGGCGTCCTGACCGGAGTAGGCGGCCAGCCACAGCGCGGTGACCGTCAGCAGCACCGTCGAGATGGAGGTGTTGGAGCGGGCGGCGAGGATCGGCGTCGCGACCGCGACCGCCGGGGACACCATGCGGTAGCGGTGGATCGGCGGACCGTCGGCCGGCACCGGCGCGAAGTCGAACATGGTCGCGGGCGCGGCGTGCAGCCGCTCCCCCCAGTGCCGGAGCGCCCCCGCCGCCAACTGCCGGCCGGCCTCCGACCGCTCGAACTCAAGCTGTTCGAGCGGCGACCAGGCGGTGTCGGGCTCGGCGGCCGGCGCGGGTTCGGCGCCGAGCAGCACCCGCAGGTCCTCGGCCAGGCTCTCCACCGCCCAGTTGTCGACCGCCACGTGCGAGGCGACCAGCACCACCGCCACCACCTGCTCCGCCGGGGAGAGCACGGCGGCGAACCGGACCGGCCACAGCGAGGTCAGGTCGAAGCTGTCGGCGGTCAGCGTCCCGGCGATGTCGGCGGCGTGGGCGGCGGCGTCGGCGCCGTCCGGCAGCGGGTGGAAGGCGACCGCCATCTCACCGGTGCCGGCGATCCGCTGCTCGCCGTCGACGAAGTGCGTACGCAGCGACGAGTGCCGTTCGACGAGGGCGCGTACGGCGTCGAGGAACCGCTCGCCGCTCACCGGCCGGGCCAGCTCGAACGACCGGCTGAGGTTGAACGACGCGGTGGCGTCGCCGAACCACTGCAACGGCTTCCAGATGGCGTACTGGCCCCAGGTCAGCGGGGCGGTGACGGACTCACCGGCGTCGAACGTCAGGTGACGGATCGGCATGGCGCACATGATGTCCCCGGTCGTCGCATCGGCGGGCGTCGTTGATGATCCAGCGGGCCCTGGAGCGTACCGTCGCGCCCGGACCGGGGTCAACGAGTCGCGTCGCCGGCCGTTCCGGCGAGGCGGCACGACGTCCCGGTGATGCGGTATCGTCCGTCCGATAGCCACGCGTCGATCGCGCCGGCCGCCGGCGTGGCACCACGTTCCGGCGAGCGACATCAGAGTGACGTCCCGCAGAAGTGACGTTCCCGAGCGGCGATGCTCCGAAGAGGACGGTGCGCACCGCACGGTGTCGCCGTTCCGGCCGGCGACCGCCACCGCCACCGCCACCGATCACGTTCTGGAGACGGAATTGCGAAACGACGCCCCAGCCCATCCCCGGCGGCGTGACCGGATCAGGCAGGGGATCGTCCATGCCGGCGCGATCGCCCGGCCCCGGTGGGAGATCGCGAAACTGATCCCGACGGCCGGCTGGCCGCTGACCGTCGCCCTCACCCTGTTCAACGTCGTGTTCGGACTGCTGCCGGTGGCGTTCGTGGTCGCGACGAGCGTCCTGCTCGGCCAGGTGCCCGCCGCGGTGACCGGCGGCGCCGACTCGGCGGCGTGGGCCGACATGATGCTCGCCTTCTGGATCGCCGCCGCGGCCTTCGTCGGCCAGCAGGTGCTCGCCCCGCTGCAGAGCGCCCTCGGCGAGCTCGTGGCCCGGCGGGTCGACGGCAAGGTGACCCGGATGCTGATGGCGGCCTCGCTGCGCAGCCCGACCGTCGCACCGCTGGAGAACCAGCGGCTGCTCAACGAGCTCGGCGACGCCGGCCGCGAACTCGAACACGGCTTCACCAGCCCCGGCAAGGCGTGCGCCGGACTGCTCGCCCTCGTCGCCCGGTACGTGCAACTCGCCGGCCACGTCGTACTGATCGGGTTGTTCTTCTCGTGGCTGATGGGCGTCGCGGTCGCCGCCGTGGTCATGTTCCTGCGCCACGGGCAGCGCGGCGGGCTACGCAGATACTCGCAGGTGGGGCGGGTCATCGCGGCCGACCGCCGGCGGAGCGACTACCTGCGCGACGTGGCCGCCGGCGCACCGGGCGGCAAGGAGATCCGGGTCTTCGGGCTGGCCGGCTGGCTGGCCGACCGCTACCGCGACGGATACATGAAGTGGATCGTGCTGGTCTGGGCCGCCCGGCGCCGGGTCTTCCTCAAGCCGCACCTGTGGATGGCCGCCGCCGCCCTGCTGGTCACCGCGGCGCTGCTCGGATCGGTCGGCGCGGAGGCGGCCGGGGCGCTGCCGCTGACGAACCTGGTCGTCACCCTTCAGGCGGTCCTGGCGGCGCTGCGCCTCGGCGAGCAGTACCCGGAGTCCGACGTACCGACCCAGTTCGGGATGAACGCCTACGACGCGGTCCGCACCTTCGACAGCAGCGTCCGGGCGATGACCCCGGCGACCGGCCCGGACGACGGGGACGAGGTCCGGGCCCCGGCCAGCGGCATCCGGTTCGAAGGCGTGGGATTCGGCTACCCGGGCGAGAACCGGGCCGTCTTCGACGGGCTGGAGCTGGCCATCCCGGCCGGCCGGTCGACCGCCATCGTCGGTGTCAACGGAGCCGGCAAGACCACCCTCGTCAAGCTCCTCGCCCGGCTGCAGGAACCGACCAAGGGCAGCGTACGCGTCGACGGGGTGGACGTACGCGAGCTGCCGGTCGACGGGTGGCGGCGGCACATCGCCGTCATCTTCCAGGACTACCTGCGCCACGACCTGTCGGCGGCGGAGAACATCGGGTTCGGTGCGGTGGAGCACCTGTCCGACCGGGACGGCATCCGCGCCGCCGCCGACGCGGCCGGCATCCTCGACGCCCTCGACCGCCTGCCCAAGGGGCTGGACAGTCCGCTGGCCCGGCACCTCGACGGCGGCGTGGACCTGTCGGGCGGGCAGTGGCAGCGGGTGGCGATCGCCCGGGCGCTGTTCGCGCTGCGTCACGGCGCCTCGATCCTCGTCCTCGACGAGCCCACCGCCAACCTCGACGTGCGCGCGGAAGCCCAGTTCTACGACGAGTTCGTCCGGCTCACCGAGGGGATGACCACGATCCTCGTGTCACACCGGTTCTCCACCGTCCGGCACGCCGACAACATCGTCGTACTCGAACACGGGCGGGTCGCCGAGCAGGGCTCGCACGACGAGCTCGTACGCCTCGGCGGCCGCTACGCCGAACTGTTCCGGTTGCAGGCGAGCCGGTTCACCGACGACGCGAAGGCGGCCTGATGCGGGACCTGTTCTCCACCGCCCGGCAACTGCTGTCGATCTGCTGGCACCAGAACCGGCGCAAGACGATCGTCGCGGTCACGCTGATGATCGCCGGTGCGGTGGCCGCGCCGCTGACCGCGCTCGGCCTGCGCTGGCTGATCGACGCCGCCCTCGACGGCCGGGTGGCCGACGCCGTGTCCGCCGGTGTCACGGTCGCCGCGCTGGCCGTCGCCGCGCTCACCCTGGGCCACTTCGCCCACATCGCACACTTCGAGCTGTCCGAACTGAACGTGGTCCACATGGACCGGGAGATCATCGCCCTGGCGAACGGGTCGCCCGGGCTGGCCCACCACGAGCGGGCCGACTACGCCGACAAGCTCACCGTGCTCCGCCGCGAGATGCAGCAACTGCGCAGCAGCCTGGAGGCGCTGCTCGCCCTCGCCGGGCTGGCCGTGGCGATGGTGCTCACCGCGGTGCTGCTGGCGATGGTCAACCCGTTCCTGCTCCTGCTTCCGCTGGCCGCCGTACCGCCCCTGGTCACCGGGCGGATCGCCGAGCGGATGGTCGACCGGGCCAAGCTGGCCACGGCCCAGGACGACCGGGTGGCCCAGCGCCTGTTCCAGATCACCACCGACGCCGGACCGGCCAAGGAGCTGCGCGTCTTCCGGCTCCAGCGGGAGGTGCTGGCCCGGCACCGGTCGTTGTGGGACGGCGTCACCCGGCGGCTGTGGCGCTCGCACCAGGCGGCGACCCTGGTGCGGACCGCCGGTCAGCTCTGCTTCGCCGCCGGATACGTCGTCTGCATCCTGCTCGTGGTCCGCGACGCGGCCGCCGGCCGGCGCACGGTCGGCGAGGTGGTGCTGTCGATCGCCCTCGCCGCCCAGGTCAACCAGCAGGTGGCCGCGGCCGTGGCCCAGCTGCAGCAGTTCCAGCAGATCACCAACGCCTTCGTACGCCTGAACGAGATGCGCGAACTGATCGACACGGCCGAACCGGTGGCCGCCGACAGCGAGCCGCCGACCCGGCTCAGCGAGGGCATCCGGCTGCGTGGTGTCGAGTTCGGCTATCCCGGCGCCGCCGCCCCGGTCCTGCGGGACGTCGACGTGACCCTGCCGGCCGGCACCTCCGTGGCCATCGTCGGCGAGAACGGGGCCGGCAAGAGCACCCTGGTCAAGCTGCTCTGCGGCTTCTACCAGCCGGTCCGGGGCGAGATCCTCGTCGACGGCGTCGAGCTGCGCCGGATCCCGCTCGAACAGTGGCGGTCCCGGATCGCGGCCGGCTTCCAGGACTTCGTCCGCTTCGAGTTCCTGGCCCGGGAGGCCGTCGGCGTCGGCGACCTGCCCCGGATCACCTCCGGGCCGGCGGTGTCGGCCGCGCTCGGGCGGGCACAGGCGACCGACGTCGTGGACCGGCTCGACCACGGGCTGGAGACCCCGCTCGGCAAGACCCTCCCCCAGGGCACCGAACTGTCCGGCGGGCAGTGGCAGAAGCTCGCGCTCGGCCGGGCGCTGATGCGCGAGGAGCCGCTCCTGCTCGTCCTCGACGAGCCGACGTCGGCGCTGGACGCCGCCGCCGAACACGCGCTGTTCGAGCGGTACGCCGCCCAGTCGCGCGAGCTGGCGGCGAAGACCGGGGCCATCACCGTCTTCGTCTCGCACCGGTTCTCCACCGTCCGGATGGCCGACCTGATCATCGTGGTCGCCGACGGGCGGATCGTGGAGGCCGGCGACCACGCCGCGCTGGTCCGGGCCGGCGGCCTCTACGCGGAGCTGTACGAGCTGCAGGCGGAGGCCTACCGGTGAATCCGGGCGCCCGGCTCAGGTCACCGGGACTGGAGCGGGCGCACCGGTGACGGTGGCCGGCCAGTGCAGGTCGACGCCGCGCCGGTCCAGTTCGGCCCGGAAGTCCTCGAGCAGTTTCGCGTCGTCGCGTACGGCGTGCGGCGACGTCTGCCGGTCCAGGCAGTAGGCGGCGAGCGCGCCGGCCGCCTCGCCGATCGACCATTCGGCCGGGTGCACCCGGTAGCAGCCGTTGGTGATGTGCGTCGTCCCGATCGCCTTGCCGGCCGCCACCACGTTCGTGACCCGTCTGGGCAGCAGCGCCCCGAGCGGAATCTCGAACGGGTGCGCGGCCACGTCGAGGTAGCCGTCGCCGCCGGTCGTCGGGTGCAGGTCGATCCGGTAGTGGCCGGTGCCGACCGAGTCGTGGTAGCGCACCGCCCCGGCGTCGCCACGTACGGCGACGGACAGGTCCTGCTCGGTCGGTGTCGTCACCGCCTCGAGCCGGCGGGCCTCGCGGATGTACGGCGCCTGCGCGAAGCCGTCGGCGGTGCCGGTCACGTCGGGCCGCGGCCGCAGCCCGGGGAAGCCGGTGCCGCCGTCCGGCCGGGGCGCCTCGGTCTGCATCCAGTAGAGGAACGCCTGGCTGAACTCCTTCGCCCGCCGGACGTGCCGCTCGGCGTCCGGCACGTCGAACAGCGGCCCGTCCAGGTAGTCGGTCATCGGCCAGTTGACGATCGTGACGTCGCTGCGCAGCAGGCCGGGCCGGAACGCCTGCCGGTCCAGGATCCGCCGGTAGGTCCACAGCTCCGGGGCGAGCAGCGCCTCCTCCATCGACGTCGTCGCCGTCGCCGGTGGGTTCGGGACGAACCGGCCGGTGACCGGCTCGCCGGTGCGCGGATCGGGGTAGGTCCAGCTGAAGAGCCGGCCGGGCCAGCCCGGCGCCGACTGGTCACGCCAGTGGGCGTAGTCGGCCGGCCGGTCCACGGTGTGGTCGCCGTCGACATGTTCGAGCGCGAAGCAGACGGTGGCCGCCTGCATGTTCAGCGGCGCCGCCTCGCGGGGCGCGCTCGGCTCGCCGGTCTGCGCCTGCGACTCGGTGCCGGTGCGGTGTTCGATGCCGGCCAGGGCCAGCAACTCGCCGGTCTCGCTCGCCTCCAGCACCAGCCGGGCGCCGATGTGGCGTACGGTGCCGTCGGCCAGCCGTACGGCGACGCCGGTGACCGTGTCCCGGTCGGTGTACGCCCGCCGCAGTTGTGCCCGGGTGTGGATGGTCAGCCGTCCGGCCGCGCACCAGGGGGCGGTCATCGCCTGGAGTACGGCCAGCGCCGCACGGGGTTCGTGGCACAGCGGGCTCACCCAGCCGTTGCCGGGGTTGAGCAGGTCGCCGGCCGTTCCGGACGCCAGCGGGTACCAGTCGCGGTAGTGACCGCGTACGCCCTGCCGGAAGCGCCGGTAGGCGCGCGTCGAGCCGTGCGTCTCGATCCACCGGTGCTCGTCCGGCGGCACCGCCTGCGAGGTGAGCTGCCCGCCGATCCACTCGTACGGCTCCACGACGACGACCCGGGCGCCGCCCTCGCAGGCGGCGAGCGCCGCGGCGATCCCGCCCACTCCCCCGCCGACGACGAGTACGTCGGTGAACTCCTCGACCGTCGTCGTGCCCGTGCCCATCAGCCGCCCTCGCCTCGTCGTGCCGTCAGTGAGAAGTGGTACCGGTCGCCCCGGTAGAACGAGACCGCGCGTTCGATCGCCCGGCCGCGCCCGTCGTAGCCGATGCGGCGTACCTCGAGCAGGGCCGCCGTCGCCGGGATCTCCAGCAGGTCGCACTGCCGCCGCGTCGGTACGACGGCGGCGATCATCTGCTGGGCGACGGTGACCTGGACGCTGTAGCGGTCCTTCATGGTCTCGTAGAGCCCGCCGCCGAGGTCCTCGACCAGCAGTCCCGGAAACAGGTCGGCGGGCAGGTGCACCTCTTCCAGGCACATCGGCGCCCCGTCGGCCAGCCGCAGCCGCTCGATCCGGTAGAGCAGCGACCCCTCGGGCAGGCCGAGTTCGGTGGCCACGGCGTCGCGGGCGACGACCGCGTCGGCGTCGATCATCTTGCTGCTCGGGGTGAGGCCACGGGCCCGCATGTCCTCGCTGAACCCGCTGAGGCTGGTGTCCTTGGCGATACGGGTGTCGGAGACGAAGGTGCCCTGGCCCCGGATGGTGTAGATCAGGCCGGCGTCGAGCAGTTCACGCAGCGCCTGGCGCAGGGTGGTCCGGCTGACGCCGAGTTCCTCGGCGAGGTCCCGCTCGCGGGGCAGCGCCGCGTGCGGCGCCAGGGCCGAGACGCGGTGCCGCAGTTCGGCGCGGATCTGGCTCAGTTTGGTGGTCATCACGGCTCCGCTGTGGGGTGTGGGCAGGCCTGCGCGAACCAGCGCGTGGTGCGGACCGGGTCGGAGATGGCGGTGCCGACGACGACGGCCCACGCGCCCTCGGCGAACGCCGCCGATACCTGGGCACGGGTACGGTACCGCCCCTCCGCGATCACCGGAACGGGACAGTGTCGAGCCAGGGCGCCGACCAGGGCGATGTCCGGCCACTCCGGAACCGGGCCGGCGGTGTAGCCGGACAGCGTCGTGCCGACCAGGTCGGCTCCGGCGTCGACGGCGGCCAGGGCGGCGTCGAGACTGTCCACGTCGGCCATGAACAGGGCGCCGCCGGCGTGCGCGGCGGCCACGAGGTCGACGAGCTTCTCCCCGCCGGGCCGGGGGCGGCCGGTGCCGTCCGCCGCGACGATCTGCGCGCCGGCCGAGGTCAGCGCGGTCACGTCGGCCACGGTCGGGGTGATGTAGACGGAGCTGCCGGGGGTGGTGCGCTTGACCAGGCCGATGACCGGCACACCGAGGTCGACCATGCCGCGTACGTGTGCGATCCCCTGTCCACGCAGGCCGGCGGCGCCGCCGAGCACGGCCGCGGACGCCATCGCCATCATGTGCGCGGTGTCCACGAACGGGCTGTCGCTGTCCTGGGCCTGGCACGAGACGACCAGCCGTCCACGGATGGCATCGGCCACGTTCATCGGGGTTCAACCTCTTCTACGACGTCGACCTTTTCCAGGTCGACTTGGACGGTGAGTGCGGCGAGCGGGGCCGGTACGGCCGAGCCGTCGGACAGGGCGAGCGCGCCGGTGAGCGGGTCGCCGGCCGCCGGTACCGGCCGGGCCTGCGGCAGGCCGGCGCGCAGCGCGGCGGTGAACGGTGCCAGCAGCAGGTCGCCGGCGCGGAAGAGGCCGCCGGTGCCGGCGACCGGCACCTCGGATTCGACCGGCCCGGCACGGCGTACCGCGCCGATCACCGACTCGGCGAGCAGCCGGCCGGCCCGGTCCCAGATCTGGCGGGCGCCGTCATGGCCGGCGCGGGCCAGGTCGGCGACGGTGGTGGCGAAGCCGGCGACCTGTTCCGGGGTCGGCGGGCGGTCCCGCCAGCGGGCCGGCAGCTCGCCGACCGGCCCGAACGCGGCGGTGACCGCCGCCAGCAGCGGGCCCGACCGGCCGCGGTCGTGGTCGCGCAGTGCCAGCCGGATGCCGGCCCGGCCGATCCAGTGCCCGGAGCCACGGTCGCCGAGGTCGGCGCCCCAACCGTCGGCGCGGGCGACGGTGGCGCCGACGGCGAGCACCACCACTCCGGTGCCGACGGCGACGACCGCGCCGGGGACCGGCCCGAGCGCACCGAGATAGGCGGTGACGCTGTCGTCGGCCACCCGCAGCGTCCCGCGCAGGCCCAGCTCGCGCAGCCCGGCCCGGATCGCGTCCACCCGTGGCGGCTGTCCGTTGAGGCCGGTCATCCCGACCCCGACCAGCACCGGCGGGTCCGGGGCCGGTCCGAGATCGGCGAGCGCGTCACGTACCGCCGTGACGATGCTGGCGTCCGGGTCGTCGCCCCAGAAGCCGCCGGTGTCGGCGCGGCCGGTGCGGGTGCCGTACCGGGCGACGGCGCGGCAGCCGCCCTGGCCGAGGTCGACCCCGACCCGTACGGCGCCGGGCCGGGCCGGTGCGGGGCCGCCCGCGCCGGTGGCGTCCACTACCGCACCGCCTTGTCGAGGGAGGTGTCGCCGGACAGGCTCAGCTCGGCGTAGTGGCAGGCGACCTCGCGGCCGGCGACCATCCGCAGTTCCGGTTCGGTCTCCGCGCACCGGGGCTGGGCGAGCGGGCACCGGGTCCGGAACCGGCAGCCGGACGGCGGGGAGGCGGGCGAGGGGACCTCGCCGGTGAGCACGATCCGTTCGCGGGGCGGTGCCGCCCAGGGCCGGGGCACCGGGGCCGCCGAGATCAGCGCCCGGGTGTACGGGTGCGCGGGCTGGTCGTACACCGCCGCGGCGGGGCCGGTCTCCACGATCCGGCCGAGGTACATCACGGCGAGGTCGTCGCTGATGTGCCGTACCACGGACAGGTCGTGGGCGATGAACAGGTAGCCGAGGCCGAGGTCCTCGCGCAGGTCGGCGAGCAGGTTGAGGGTCTGCGCCTGTACGGACACGTCGAGGGCGCTGACCGGCTCGTCGCAGACGACGATGCGGGGCGACAGCGCCAGTGCCCGGGCGATGCCGACCCGCTGGCGCTGCCCGCCGGAGAGCTGGTGCGGGTAGCGGTCGGCGACCTCGGCGGCCAGGCCGACCCGGGCGAGCAGGTCGACGGTCCGGTCCGCCCACTCGTGGCGCGGCACGAGGTCGCGGTGCGCCCGCCAGCCCTCGGTGACGATGAACGACACCTTCTTGCGCGGGTTCAGTGACGAGTACGGGTCCTGGTACACCATCTGGATCTCGGCGGTCAGCCGACGCCGCAGGGCCGCGTCGGCGTGGTCGACGCGCTGGCCGTCGTACCAGATCTCGCCGCCGGCCGGGCGGCGCAGGCCGACGATGGTGCGGGCCAGGGTCGACTTGCCGCAGCCGGACTCGCCGACCAGGCCGAGGGTGCGGCCGGCGGTCACGGTGAGGCTGAGCCGGTCGACGGCGGTGACGTCCGGCCCCCGGTTGAACAGGCCGCCGCCGGCGGGATAGGTGATCCGGAGCTGCCTGACCTCAAGCCGCGCCCTTGACGGTGTCGACACCGGTCATCACCTCCTGCGCGTAGTGGCACGCCGCTTCGTGGCCGGTGGCGACGATCCGCAGGGCCGGCCGGTCGGTGCGGCAGTTCGCCCGGGCGACGGGACAGCGGGGATGGAACGGGCAGCCGGTCGGTGGGCGCAGTGGTGACGGCGGCATGCCCTCGATCGGGGTGAGCCGGGTGCCGGGCCGGTCCGGGGCCGGGACCGAGTTCATCAACCCCCGGGTGTACGGGTGGGCCGGTGCGTCGTACACCTCGCGCAGCGGGCCGGACTCGACGACGGTGCCGGCGTACATGACCGCGACCCGGTCGGCGACGTCGGCGACCACGCCGAGGTCGTGGGTGATCAGGATCATCGCCATGCCGTCGGCCTCGCGCAGTTCCCGCAGCAGGTCCATGATCTGCGCCTGCACGGTCACGTCCAGGGCGGTGGTCGGTTCGTCGGCGATGAGCAGCCTGGGCCGCAGCGCGAGCGCCATGGCGATCACGACCCGTTGCCGCATGCCGCCGGAGAACTGGTGCGGGTAGTCGTGCGCCCGTTTCGCGGCGTTGGGGATGCCGACCCGGTCCAGGCCGGCGACGGCCCGTTGCCACGCCTCCCGGCGGGAGAGGCGCTGCCGGACCCGGAAGAGTTCGGCGATCTGCTGGCCGACCCGGACCACCGGGTTGAGCGCGGTCAGCGAGTCCTGGAAGACCATGGCGATCTCGGTCGCGGACAGTTCCCGGGTACGGCGTACCGGCTTGGCGGAGATCTCCTCGCCGGCGTACCGGATGGTGCCGCGTTCGACGCGGGCGCTGTGCCGGGGCAGCAGCGCCATGACGGCGCGTACGGTGACCGACTTGCCGGACCCGGATTCTCCGAGGATCGCCAGTGTCTCGCCCGCGTCGACGTGGAACGAGACGCCGTTGAGCGCCCGGTAGGTGCCCAGCGGGCCGTCGAACGAGACGACGAGGTCGTCGACGGCCAGCAGTGGCTGGCGGGCGGGTGGTGGTGCGACCATCGGGTCCTCCGGGTCCGGGTCGGCGGGATGTGGCGCGGGTGCCGGCTCAGCGCAGCGAGACGCCGGCGAAGTCGGGCAGGTCGTTCGGGGTCGGTGTGAACCCTTCGACGCCCTTGCGCAGCACCACGTTGCCGCTGAGGTCGAGCGGGAAGATGCCGACCGCGTCGTCCCAGACGATCTTGCCGGCCTGGGCGTACAGGTCGGCCCGCTTGTCCTGGTCGAGTTCGGCGCGGGCGGCCAGCAGGATGCGGTCGAGTTCCGGGTTGGCGTAGCCGTTGCGGTTGGCGGTCGACAGGTAGAGCCGGGCCAGGGTGAAGTCGGCGTCGCCGGTGATGGTGCTGCCGGTGGTCATCGTGCTGTCCCAGTCGAGCTTGAGCAGCTTGTCCAGCCAGGTGGCCCGCTCGAGTTCCTCGGGCTTGACGACGATGCCGACCTTGGCCCAGTCGCTGATCATCGCGTCGGCGAAGGAGTTGCCGTTGGTGCAGCAGCCGGTGCTCCACATCATCGAGGTGGTGAACCCGTTCGGGTAGCCGGCCTCGGTGAGCAACTGCTTCGCCTTGGCGGGGTCGTAGGCGTACGGGTTCTGTCCGGCGGCGCCGAAGATGGCCTCCGGCAGCGGTCCGGTGGCGGCGGTGCCGGCCTGGTCGAACAGCGAGTCGTTGATCCGGCCGAAGTCGACGGCGTGCCACATCGCCTGCCGGACCCGGGCGTCGGTGAACGGCTCACGGGAGCTGTTGAACCAGATGTAGTAGTTGGCGTACGTGGGGAACGACTCGACGGTCAGCGCGTCGTTGTCGCGCAGGCCGGTCAGCTGGTCCGGCGGCAGCCCCCAGGTCACGTCGATCTCGTTGTTCGAAAGCGCGGTGACGCGGCCGGAGACCTCGGGGATGTAGCGGTACGAGATGGTTTCGAGCTTCGGCTGGTCGCCCCGGTAGTTGTCGTTGCGGGTCAGTTCGACGCTCTGCCCGGCGGTGAACGACGAGACCTTGAACGGTCCGGTGCCGTACGGGGCGTTGAAGAACGCGCTGTCGGCGAGCTTGGCGGCCGGGGCGATCCAGAGCAGGGTGAGGTTGCTCAGCACGGTGCCCAGCTCGCTGCTGGTGTGGATGGTCAGGGTGTGCTCGTCGGGGGTGCCGATCTCGTCGACGGTGGCCCACAGGCCGGCCAGCGGCCCCTTGCCGTCGATCAGCGCCTGCAGTGACGCCTTGGCGTCGGCGCTGGTCATCGGGGTGCCGTCGGCGAACGTGACGTCCTTGCGCAACACGAACTGCCAGGTCAGCGGGTCGGGGTTGGTCCAGCTCTCGGCGAGCTTCGGGGCGATCTCGCCGTTCTCGCGTACGACCAGGGTCTCGAAGACCTCCTGGACGACGGTGAGGGTGGGCTGGTCGGCCGAGTTCGCCGCGAACGGGTTCAGCGACACCACCGGGGTCGGGTTCGCCACCCGCAGCGTGGTGGCGCCGGTGCCGTCACCGGTGGAGCTGCCGGAGTCGAAGGAGCAGGCGGTCAGTCCGAGCACGCCGGCGAGGGCCAGCGCGCCGAGGCGGGTGGTCAGAGATCTCATGTCATCCCTTTTCACTGACGGTTACCGGGTGGATAGGTTCGGGTCGGAGCGGTCCCGCAGTTCGTCGCCGAGCACGCCGACGCAGACGACGAAGACGGCCAGGACCAGTCCGGGAATGGTGGCGATCCACCAGGCGCTCGCCAGGTAGTCGCGGCCGTTGGCGATGGTGGTGCCCCAGCTCGGCGTGCCGGGCGGGATGCCCAGCGACAGGAAGCTCAGCGACGCCTCGGCGACGATGACGAATCCGAGTTGGACGGTGGCGATGACCAGCAGCGGGCTGGCGACCGCCGGAAGCACGCAGTGGCGTACGACGTGCCAGGCGCCGGCGCCGAGGGTGCGGGCCGCGTTGGCGAAGTCGCGCGACTTGGTGGCCATGGTCTGTGCCCGGGCGACCCGGGCGAAGATCGGCCAGGTGGTGATGGACAGGGTCAGTACGACGTTGGTGACGCTGGAGCCGAGGACGGCCGCGACGAAGACGGCGAGCAGGATCGACGGGAAGGCGAGCTGGATGTCGGCCAGCCGCATGAGGATCGCGTCGACGATCCCGCCGAGATAGCCGCAGAGGATGCCGATCGCCGCGCCGACGATGCCGGCCAGCAGCAGCGTCGCCGCGCCGACCATGATCGAGACCCGGGCGCCCTGCATGATCTGGGGCAGCAGGTCACGGCCGACCTGGTCGGTGCCGAGCAGCGCCAGGCTGCCGTCGGCGAGCCGGCTGCCCGGTGGCAGCAGCCGGTCGGTGACGGAGGTGGCGATCGGGTCGTACCGGGCGATGACCGGACCGATCACCCCGGCCACCACGTAGGCCACGATCACCCCGATCGGGATCCACAGGCGCAGCCGGCGGCGGCGCCGGCGCGGGGTGCCGGCCGGCGGCCCGTCGTCGCCGGACTTGTCGACGTCGACGGGTTGGCCCGGTGTCCCGAGCGCCACGGACGCGGGTACGTCGGTCACGTCGGCCACCTCCTCAGACGCTCTCGCGCACGCGCGGGTCCAGCCGCACGTACAGCAGGTCGACGACCAGGTTGATGACGATGAAGATGGCGGCGACGGTGATCACGCACGCCTGCACGACCGAGTAGTCGCGGGCGGCGATGGCGTCGGTCATCAGCCGGCCCACGCCGGGCCAGGCGAAGACCGTCTCGACGATCACGGCACCGCCCAGCAGGCTGCCGAACTCCAGTCCGGCCACGGTGACGACCGGGATCAGCATGTTGCGCATCGCGTGCCAGCCGACGACGCGCGTCTCGGACAGCCCCTTGGCGCGGGCGGTGACGACGTAGTCCTCGTGCAGCACGTCGAGCAGGCCCGACCGGACCAGCCGCAGTACGACGCTGAGCAGCGGCAGCGCCAGCGTGACCGCCGGCATGATCATCGCCGCCGGTGATCCCGCGCCGGAGCTGGGCAGCAGGTGCAGGAACCGGGAGAAGATCAGGATCAGCATGATGCCGACCCAGAACGACGGCAGCGACTGGGTGAGCATCGACAGCACCGACACCACCCGGTCGAAGAACCCGTTCGGGCGGGTCGCGGCCAGCGTGCCCAGCGCGAACCCGACGACGATGGCGATGGCGAAGGCGGCCGCCGCGAGTGCGGCCGTCGCCGTCAGGTGGGTGAAGACCAGGTTCGTCGCGCTGTCGTTGAGGCGGAACGACTCGCCGAAGTCGAAGGTGACGGCCCGTTGCAGGAAGCGGACGTACTGCACCACCGGGGACGCGTCCAGGCCGTACTCCCGGCGCAGCGCCTCGACCGCCGCCGGGTCCGCGTCGGGCCCGAGCTGGTTGATCGCCGGGTCGCCGTCGACCTCCCGCATCGCGAAGAACACCACCGTCGCCGCCCCGAAGAGGACGAGCGCCGAGATCGCGAGTCGGCGGATCGCAAACCGCAGCATCGCCGGAACCTCAGCGTCCGGGCGGCGACGCCGGGTCGCCGAGCAGGGCCGCCTCGATGTCCTCGACGACGGCGACCGCGGCCCGGCCCTCCGCGCCGCTGACCGGGGTGGGTCCGCCGGCCAGGGCCGCGTCGACGAAGGCTTCCAGTTCGGTACGCAGGTTGTAGGCGCCGCCGCCGTCCCGGCTGGGCCAGAAGTAGGTGTCCTGGAAACTCGCCACGCCGTCGCGGCGGGCGTACATCAGGTCGTTGTGCGAGAGGTTCATCTCGAGGATGCCGTGCTCGCCGACGATCCGCAGGCCGGCGTCGGCCCGCGACGGCCGGGAGTGCGGCAGCGTCCAGTTGTTCTCCATCGTGCCGATCGCGCCGTCGTCGAAGCGGATCGTCGCGTGCACGACGTCGTGGCTGGGCGACAGCACCTTGCGGCCGACGGCACCGGTGACCTCGACGTCCCGGCCGGTCACGAAGCGGACCAGGTCGGCGTCGTGGATGCCGAGGAACCAGGCGACCGAGGTGCGGTCCCAGATTCCCTGGCCGACGGCCTGCGAGGTGCAGCGCCAGACCTTGACGTGCCAGATGTCGCCGAGTTCGCCAGAGCGTACAACCTCGCGCAGCCGGATCACGCGCGGGTCGAAGCGCAGCACGTGGCCGATCATCAGCGCGTCGGGGTCGGGGCAGCCGGCGATGATCCGGTCGCAGCTCGCCGTGGACAGCGCCATCGGCTTCTCCAGCAGCACCCGCTTGCCGGCGGCGAGGGCAGCGAGGGTCGCGTCCTCGTGCAGGTGGTCGGGGGTGCAGATGCTGACCGCGTCGACGTCGGCGAGCAGGTCGCCGATGTCCTCGACGGCCCGGACCCCGAGGTTGCTCTGTGCCCAGTCGCGGTTACGGGGCGACACGTCGGCGACGGCGACCAGTTCCGCCTGCCGTACGTCGCGCAGCGCGCGGGCGTGCAGCTGTCCCTGGACACCGATACCGACGACGCCGATCCTGAGGCGGTCCACGCCAGACCTCCAACTGTTGCAAACCAGGTGAACGCTAGGTGTGTACCTAGCTGCGATAGTTCTACACCTAGTCGGAGTGCAGGGCAAGGGTGCACGCGCCACAAAATCGCTGGTGACCTGCGGATTCGTCGCAGCCCATCGATGTCCCGCGCGACGGCGCCCCCTCGGCGTCAGCGCATCAGCACGACTGAACCGGGACACGTACGGCTTCCACCGCATCGAGATCATGGAGTCACCGCGCCGGCCACGGTGCGGACTGGGCACAGCCTGTGGGTCGACGTCAGCCGGTCCTACGACGGCACACCCGACGCCCGGTTACGCCGGGACGGTCACGCGATCTCCAGGCTCGTTACCGCCCAGATAGGAAGATCGAGGTCACAGGCCACGGGAACCCGGAGGTTCATCGGAGGCGACTCCAGATCGAAGATTCCACCGCCCCCGATGTCGACGGTGTCCCCGATCCTGACCTGCCCGCCTTCCGGAATACTGACGCTCTCCCCATCCATCGTCGCCCCCTCGGAGAACGCGAGTCGGTACTTCAGGGACAGCTCGGGCGAGTCAGGCGGCAGGGTCGCGCAGACACAGCCGTCCGTCACCACCAGGGTGGCGCCTCTCATAAGGGCTTGAAAGTAGACGCGCTCACCAACGATCGCGACGAAGGCCGCCGCAGGAGACGCGGCCGGCGCGGCACTCGGCGACGAGGTCTGCCCCTCAGGCGAAGCGCAGGCTACGGCCGCCAGAACCGCCAGCGTTCCGCTGAACCCGAAAAGCTGCCGCAAGGAGCTCATACAGCAATCGCCCCACGAGAAAGTCGCCGCCCACCGGAGACGCCGGTACGTTGCGTCGCGGCCACAATACAAAGCGACACGGATGTTCACCACATCCATTCGGGCGCACTTCGGCGGCGTACGACGCGGGCGTCGAGGTGGGCGGCCAGCACGTCCACAGCACCCGGCCGCCCCGCCCAGGATGTGTCCGGAACCTCCGGATACGCAAACGACGCCTATCCGACGTCGTCCAGCAAGCCCTACCCGCCAGCGTGAATCCGGAGCTTGACAGCGGAGCGGATCACAATCCCACCCCCGGCCACCTCGCATCCTGGGCCGGAAAGCGTCCAGGCGCCACGAATCCGCCGGTATGACGCCATGCGGCATCCTCGCAGGGGAACCGCTCGCCCCGCGCACCCCCCGGGCCGGGCAGCGGTGTCCGGATCGGACGGTGCCGGAGCCAACTCAAACCAACCCGGCGACCACGCGGCCCTGACACCGGCCCAGCAACCTTCGTTCCCACCTCGGACTTCCTGACGGAAAGCCCACGTCGGACGGCTGCGGATCGCCGCGAACCCGCCAGTTCCCAAAACCGATATGGCGCAATTTCGTGGAGCCCCGATTTCGATCTGTCGTGGATTTGCCAGTGGTCCCTTTTGGGGAATGCTGCATTTTGCATCCTTGACAGCCTTTTCGGAATGCACAGACCATCGGAAAGTTCCGATCAGCGATTCCACGATCACTGTCAGTTTGCACGGAGGGGAACACGATGAGTTCAGGTCCGAGTGGATCGTCGACCACCGCCGCCACCACACCCGCTACGAACGCCGCCCTCGATGGTCCGACGCCGAAAGACCTGTTGCCGGTCAGCGGCGGGCACCCGGTGGAGATCGTCCGGTACCAGACCGTGGTGCTGACCGACATTCCCGGCGCGAAACCATCTCGGAAGTTGACCGGCGCGATCGACCTCGGCGAGGAGGGTCTGCCGTTCTACGACCGCCCGGCCGAGGGCATGATCGTCACCACCGAGCAGACGTGGGCGGTGGAGGGGGTGACGCTGGGCCGGCTGCTGCACAGCCTCGCGCTGGCGCCGGGCGAGAGCACGAAGGTCGCGGTCATCGACTGGGAGCGGCGTACGGTCGGCACCGGCACGGAGAAGACGGCCGAGAGCGACGTCCTCACCAGCCGGACCGACCAGGACCGGTCGATCAACGAACTGGCCAACGCCGTCGCGCGGGAGGAGCAGCACGGCTCAGCCCAGATGTCCCAGTTCAGCGACTCGAAGAGCATGGGTGCCAACGTGGGCGTCGCGTTCTCCTCCGGCGGCCTCGGCGCTTCCCTGAGCAAGTCGACGAACGCGGGGGTCGCGACGTCCGTGGCCCGCTCCACCGGACAGCGGGAGGTCGCCGCGGAGGCCGTCCAACGGATCGACGCGCGGACCCAACAGCTGGCGACCTCGGCACGCAGCCGGCACATGACCGTGGTGCGGGAGACCTCGCAGTCGGAGAAGGAGCACGTCCTCACCCGCGTGGTCACCAACTACAACCACATGCACGCGCTGTCGGTGCAGTACTACGAGGTCGTCCAAGTGTACAAGGTGACGACCAAGCCGACGAAGCTGGAACGGTGCCTGTTCATTCCGCTGCAGGAGCTCACCTTCACCCAGAGCATCCTGCAGCGGTACAAGGAGGTGCTGGCCGCGGTGGCGCCGACGGACTGGGCCAAGAAGATCCGCGGGGCAAGCCCGTTCGATAACACGGTCCGCAAGCTCGACGGCTGCCAGACCGCAAAGGCGCCGGTCGCGCAGGCCGCCAAGGGCGTGGAACTGCTCGACATGGCCGAGTCGAAGAGCATGGGCGTCTACGGCGTACGTAAGCCCGACGGCGCCCCGGTTCGTTACGACCCGACCGCCCGGCAGTGGAACCCGATGCCGACCACCGGACTGAGCACCGGACTGATGTCCATCGTGCCAGGCAAGGACCAGGTCTGGGCGATACAAACCGACAACCAGGTCATGATGTACGACGGAACGACCTGGAGGGGCGGCACGAGCACTTCCGCCACCCGCATCGCCTGCGGGGCCGATGGCACTGCATACATCCTCCACAGGGACAGCACGATCAGCCAGGGGCACTTCTACTCGGGCGCCGGCAGCCGGCTTATGGTGCCAGGCGAAGCAGACGATATCGCCGTCGTCGGCGACACGCTCTGGCGCTGCCGGCAGGGCAGGACGTACGAGCGCACCGGGAACACCTGGCTGGAACGCGCACCCGCCCCCAACGTGGTCCGGCTGGTAGCGGCGCTGGACGGTGCGATCTGGGGCGTCACGGAAGACAACCGGCTGCTTGTGGTCGAGGCCGGCGCTACGACCTGGACTACACCGCCGAATACCGGCGGTGTTCCGGCTGCCAAGTTGCCCGTGGGCCTACTGAACGCGAACCGCGGTGTGCTGTTCAAGGTCAACGACCAACCGAACCCCGACGCCGGCTCCGCCTCCAAGATCGACGTCTGGTGGGACGGTGCCGGAATCCGCGGTATCTCGCTCACCACGCCCGGCCACACCTTCCGCTGCGGCGACACCAGCGCCTCGGGGATCCAGCACAAGGCGCACACCTTTCCGGCCGGCGACAAGCTGCTCTCGGTCGGCTACTGGACCGGCGCCGCGGCAGACGGCGGCCTGTCCGGGCTGCGGCTGACCATGCAGTCCGGCGTGGTCAGTTTCGGATCCGCCGTGGGGTCGACCGTCCCCCCGGATCTCGCCGAGGAAGCCGGCGGCGCCGTGCTGTGCGGCCTGCACGGATCAACGGTGGTCACGCAGCCGCCGGAAACGCCCGGCACCGCCCGCACCCACGTCGCGTCGCTCGGGTTCTACGTGCGCGGCGGCATGGCGTCGCAGGCCGTCCTGGACCACCTCAACGACAACCGCCGCCACTACAGCCTGGCGGTCTGGGCCAACGCCGACGAACTGACGCTGAGCCGCATCCTGGCCAACTACACGTACACGTCGCCGGGCGGGAAGGACTCCTCGGTGCCGCTCGGGGTGCAGCTCGACCCGAAGCCGGTCGCCGTAACCGGCAACTACCTCGGCTTCCGCTGGAACTTCGCCACCGAGCAGGAACGCGACGACTGGGTCAGCGCCCGCCGGCCGGCCAACCGGCCGGATCCGCTCAGCCTCGGCCCGGAGGTGACGAGCGTCGTCGGAATCGCCACCAACGGCGTCTTCGCCGAGGCCGTCCTCGGCCGGTCCAACTCCGCCGAGAAGATCGACCTCACCCGGTTCTGGAACTGGAAGGACTCGCCGATCCCGATCCTGCCCACCGACATCGCCCCCATAGCCACCGGCGGACGCGCCCGCGACGTCGACGTCAAGGTCAACGCCCTCTCCCCCAGCAAGGCCAGGCTCCAGGCGGTACCGGCCCTGCCCAACCCGACCGGCATGGACGCGACACTACGCACCCTGTCCACCGCCAACCTGTTCCGGGACATGAGCGGCATGGCCGAGATCGGCCAACTCCTCAGCAAGGGCCTGCAGTTGGCGGCCGGCAACGACCAGGCCGCCGCCCAACGTGCCAACGAGGCCATGAAAACGGCCACCGAACACATGCAGAAGATGGCCCAGATCGCCGTCGAAGCCATCTCGAAGGCCGTCCCTGCCGGCCAGGTCGCTGACAGCATCAGTGCCCTCGGCGGCATGCTCAACCAGTCCCAGAACAGCGCCGGTGGCAAGTAGGCGTACTGCCCGGGAACGCTGGTCGAGGTCGTGTGACGACCTGGCCTGAATCCGCTGGATGACGAAGGCCTCCGGTTGTGGAGCGGAACCGCCCCGCCGACCAGGAGGCCTTCGTGCCCCACGCCAACGCCGCTTCGACCCTCGTGCTGGGTCCGGACACGGGTTCCCACTCCGGTCAGGCGGTGATCTGCCCGAACACCGCGCCGTGGACAAGATGCGCGGTCGCGGTGACGGACACCCGGGCGACGCTCCAGGAAATGGCGGCCCCGGGGGGGCATGGCAGCCCCGAGCAACGGCGACGCCCCTCGAATCAGGTCTTCGAGGTGAAGGCCGCCATCATCCGGCTGCCGACCGGGTTGCCGGCGTTGTCGAAGCACACGACGTCGAGTTCGGCGTCGGTGCCGACATGCGACCAGGGCCGGGCCAGGTTGCAGTAGTTCGGGCCGGGTCCTTCGGCGACCACCTGGGCGTGGGTCTGGTCGACACCGAGCTGGGGGTAGCGGACCGTGAAGCGGCCGGGCGCGACGGTGCTGATCGTGTTGCCGCCGACGCCGGTGACGCTGTTGTGGTTCGCGTCGTACCGCCAGTGGTGGAAGTAGCCGAACTTCTGCGGCGTGCCGAGCGAGGCGGTCAGGGACCGGCCACGGTGGTAGGAAAGGGTGAAGTCGCTCCAGGTCAACCTGCCCTGGTGGTCGAAACAGCTGACTTCCGCCAGGATGTCGGTTCCCTCGAACATCCAGTTCGTCACCTTGCACCGACGCGGGACCGCCTGACGTTGCACCGCGGTCACCTGCAGGTTCCCGGCGGGGATTCCGGCGACCCCGACCCGGTACAACCGGACGTGGTAGGAGCCGGTCGACGAGCGCGCGGCCAGAACCATGCCCTGGAGCGAGCTGTGTGAGTGCACGACGCGGTTCTCCTGGTCCCGGTAGTGCAGGTAGGCGTAGGTCGTGGCGGTGGGGGCGTAGCTGACCCGGTAGGTCCACATGACGGAGAAGGCGGTGTCGGTCAGGACACCTCCGGGGGCGCGGCACTGCACGAGGACGATCTGGTCCGGCGCCACCTCCCACCACTGGACGACGGAGCAGTAGTTGCCGGTGCCGTCGACCGGGGTCACGTGCGCGATTCCCAGGCTGCCCGAGCCGATGCGCGGGAACCTGACCTGGAAGACCCCCGCGCTTGTCCGGCCTCCCTCGGCCCACAGATCGGGCGCCGACGTCTTCCAGCTTCCCCACTGGCGGGTCGTGTCCAGCGTGGTCCAGGCCGGAACGGTGGGATCGGTGACGAGGGCGAAGCCCCAACTGTTGGCGACAGCGGCCCGGGCCGGGCCGGCGGTGGCCGGCACGAGCGCCGCGACCAGCGCCACGACGAGAACGAACGGACGCAACCGCATGACCCCTCCAATCGAAGCCAATCGATCTGACGCTAGCACCGTCACCGGCGGCCGTCGACAGTCGTGATCCCCGGGTGGGGCACGGGCGCTACAGTCGCTGATCATGACCGAAGCGACCTCCCCCGGCTGGGACGCCATCGACGCCGCTCTCGCCCGCCGCTACCCCGGCGTACGGCCGTTGCACCACGCCTCGGCGCTGCCGTACGCGGCCGGTGGACGGGACCCGCTCGACGGCATCAGCCTCTACCCGCGCGACGACCACTGGCACCTGGTCAGCTACGGCATGTCCGACCTGCACGAAAAGAGGTCGCCGGACGAGGAGGAGTCCGGGTGGGGCTTCGAGTTCACCATCCGGGTGGCCCGTACCGCCGGTGACGACGAGCCGCCGACCTGGGCGCTGAGCTTCCTGCAGAACCTGGCCCGCAACGTGTACGCCCGAGAGGCGGCGTTCGTCCCCGGCAGCCACCTGCAGGTGAACGGGCCGATCTCGACGGCGCGGCCGGACACCGCGATCCGCGCGGTGGCGTTCGCCGAGGACCCCGAACTCGGCACCATCGACACGCCGCACGGAAAGGTTCGGTTCCTCCAGGTCGTCGGCCTGACGCCCGAGGAGTACGCGGTCATCGACCGGTGGGACGCGCGGCGACTGCTCGACGCGCTGCGCCCGGCGCTGCCGCTGCTGGTCACCGATCTCGACCGGGGCGACCTCACCGCCGACCCGGCCGTGGCCGCCGCCATCGAGGAGGGCGTACGGCGCGACGGCTCCTCCAGGGCGCTCATCCCGGCGAAGAAGGCGAACTGGCGTGTCGAGGACGGCGTCACGACGGTGACCCTCGACGTGGCCGCCGCGGAACATGTCGGCCGCCTGCTGCCGCTCCGGTTGCCGTACGGCCGCGACCTGACCGTGAACCCCTTCGACAAGGGGGTGAAGTTCGGGCCGGGCGAGGAGTTCACGGCCGCCCCCGGACGCTTCGGCCTTCTGGAGATTCGGCTGCCGGCCGAAGCGGCGACCGAGGTCGCCACGGCGCTGCGGTCCGGCGCGGGCACCTACCGGCCGGCCGGAACGACCGGCCTGCAACTCCGCGTCGCCCCGGCCACCCGCCGGTTCACGTTCCCGCCCCCGGCCTGACCGGGCCACCCGGGAAGGCTGTCGGGGCGGTTCAGCGTACGGTCCGGTGCCGCCGGTGGGCGCACCCACCCCTCCGTCGTTCTGAAGTGGACACAACCTACACTTCGCCGGTGATCAACAAGAAACGATCAACAATCGTCCTTATCGGACTGTTGACGGTGACCCTGTTGAGCGGTCCCGCGCCGGCGTTCGCGGAGGAGGAACCACCGGCCGAACCGCCAAAGGTCGAGCTGGTGCTCGACGTCAGCGGATCGATGCGCGCCGCGGACATCGACGGTCGCAGCCGGATCTCCGTGGCCCAGCAGGCGTTCAACGAGGTCGTCGACGCGCTGCCCGACGAGACGCAGCTCGGCATCCGGGTACTCGGCGCCACGTACCCGGGCAACGACAAGGCGAAGGGCTGCCAGGACACCCAGCAGATCGTGCCGGTCGGCCCGGTCGACCGGGCCCAGGCCAAGGCCGCGGTGGCGACGCTGCGACCGACCGGGTTCACCCCGGTCGGGCTGGCCCTGCGCGAGGCCGCCAAGGACCTCGGCACCGGCACGACCGCCCGCCGGATCGTGCTGATCACCGACGGCGAGGACACCTGCGCCCCGCCGGACCCGTGCGAGGTCGCCCGGGAACTGGCCGCGCAGGGGACGAAGCTGGTCGTCGACACGCTCGGCCTGGCCCCGGACGAGAAGGTACGCCGGCAACTGCTCTGCATCGCCGAGGCGACCGGCGGCACGTACACCGCGGTGCAGCGCGCCGACGAGCTGACCAGCCGGATCAAACAACTCGTCGACCGTGCCAAGGACACCCACACGGCGGCGCCGGCCGTCGTCGCCGGCAAGTCGGCGTGCGACGACGCGCCGCTGCTCGCCCCCGGCGTCTACAGCGACCGGGCGGCGTTCTCGGAGCACCGCTGGTACCGGGTGCCGGTCCTGCCCGACCAGGAACTGCGGGTGTCGGTCAGCATGGCGCTGGACCGGCCGGTCAACCCCGACTACGCGGTGCTGCTGCGGGCCACCGCCACCGACGGGCGGGAACTGGTCCGTGGGGTGGACGCGGGCAGTGGCCGTACCGACGTGGTCTCCGCGGGCCTGCGCTGGTCGGGGGGTGAGGAGCCGACGGACGAGGCGTCGCCGACGCCCGACACCGGCACCACCGTCGCGGCCACCACGGTCTGCCTGGTGGTGAGCAACGCGTTCGCGCCGCGCCAGGGCACCCAGGCGACGCCCGGCATGCCGGTGGAGCTGACCGTCGACGTGGTCGCCTCCTCCCCCGCACCGACCGCACCCGACCTGGGACGCGGCTGGGTGCTGCTGGTGCTGCTGACGCTGGCCGGCCTGCTCACCGGACTGGTCACCGGCCTGCTCACCCGCTGGTGGGTCGCCACCTGGAGGGAGAACCGATGAGCACCCCGACGCTCCGCGCCGCGGCGGCACTGACCGCCGCCGGCCTCGTCCTGCTGGCCGTACCCGTGCCGGCGCAGGCCGCGCCGACGCCGTCGCCCGGCGCCACCCCGGTCACCCGCGCCGGTACGTCGTTCCTGACCGCGACCGGCATCGCCGCCGGGCAGCCGGTCCGGGTGGACGCCGCCACCGGCGACTACCTGTACTGGTCGTTCCCGGCCACCGCCGGCGAACGGCACGAGATCACCGCGACCGTGTCGTTCCCGGAATCGCGCAGCGGCCCGTCGACCTGGACCGTCGAGGTCTTCGACGGGCTGCGGCGGCGGCAGTCCTGCACGGCCGGCGCCCAGACGCCGACCGCCGGCGCCTCCGCCGCCAGCGTGTCGCTCGGCTGCGCGCTGCGTCAGGTACGGTCCTGGGCCGAGCCGTGGTCGGCCGACCCGCTGCCCGGCACGTACTACGTCCGGCTGTCGGTGACCGAGCTGCCGGAGGCCGACCTGGGCCTGCCGGTCGACGTGGAACTGCTGGTCAGCTCCGACGCCAGCGGCTCGCGGGACGACGGCGAGCTGAAGGCCCCGCTGGTGCCGAACACGAAGGCCGGCGCGGTGCTGAACGCCGAACCGGTGGCGCAGCAGGACGAGGAGGACGGCACCGGATACTTCGACTGGCTGCCGGACCTCGGCTCGCGCTGGGTCTGGAGCGCGATCGGCGGCGTGCTGGCCGCCGTCGCGGGCGTGGTCGGCTTCGCCCTGACCCGCCGTCCCCGCCGGCCGTGACCGGCGCCGGTGGCCGCCGTACGGGGACGGCGGCCACCGGCCGGTCGCGGGTCAGTCCTTCGAGGTGAAGGTGGACAGGAAGCGCTGGTCGGTCGGCAGGCCCGCGTTGTCGTAGCAGGCCACCCCGACCTCGGCGGTGGGGCCGAAGTGGCTCCACGGCTCGGCGAGATGGCAGTACTCGGACCCGGCGCCCATGGCCACGACCTGGGCGTGGGTCTGGTTGAGGGCGAGGAGCGGGTAGCGGACCCGGTAGTAGCCGGTCGCGATGGTGTTGATGGTGTTGACGCCCATTCCGCCGCCCGGGTTGTTGTAGTTGGCCTGGCTGACGAACGGGAAGTAGTAGCCGAAGAACCTCGGCGGGGTGAACGAACCGAAGACGGCGCGCTGCCGGTGGTAGGACAGGCTGAAGGCGGTGTCCACCGGCTTCCCGGCCGAGTCGTGGCAGGCGACGTCGGCGGCGATGTCCAGCACGTTGAACGCGTACCAGTCACTGATCTTGCAGCGTCGCGGGGCGCCGCCCTCATCGACGGCGGTCACCTGTACGTTGCCGGCGAGCCCGAGCGCCGAACCGACGCCGGCGAGCTTGACCCGGTATCCCCCGTTCCCCATCGGTCCGATGTCCACCGGCAGACCGGTGGAGTTGTATCCCTGTACGACGGCGGCCGCGGCCGTGCTCCGCAGGTAGGCGTACGTGCCGGTGTTGGGTGGTGCGATCCCGGAGCTGGCCGTCCACAGCACGGCGAAGGGGGTGTCGGCGTGGCCGCCGCCCGGGGCGAAGCACTGCACCTCGACGATCTCGTCGAGGCCGACCTGGAACCATCGCAGCACCGTGCAGTAGTTCCCGTTGGAGTTGATCGGGGTGACGTGCACGACCCCGTCCGAGTTGGAGCCGACCTGCGGGAACCTGACCTGGAACCGGCCGGCGCCGAGCTTGCCGCCCTGGGCCCACCCGGGGAAGCCCGCCTTCCAGGAGCCCCACTGGCGGTTGGTGTCCAGCGTGGTCCAGGCCGGGACGTTCGGGTTGTCGACCAGGGCGAAGCCCCACCGGTCGGCGGTGGCGGCCCGGGCCGGCTCGGCGGTGCCGGGTACGACCGCCGCCAGCGCGGCGACCAGGGCGACGGCGAGGGCGAGTGGACGCAGACGCATTGTCCCTCCTATCGAGCGACATCGATTGGAGTGCCATGCTCGCACCTCGCGGCGCCGGGACGCCCCGAATCCCGCCCCCGGTCAGCATGGTGCCGATTGTGGCTAGTCGCCGCCCGTTCGCCGCACCGCCTTCCGGCGCGGCTGGTCCCGCCCGGACGGCTCCGGCCGTTCGGTCCGGACGGGATCCCCGCGTACCAGTTCGTCGTGGATGCGCCAGCGGGCCGTGTCGACGGCCCGCCCCGCCGCCTCGTCGCGCTGCTCCAGACGCTGCCGCAGCAACCGCATGGCGATACCGCGGTTGAGGCCGAACTCCCGCTCGGTGTCGACCACGACGACGATCCCCGACGGCCGGTGGGTGGCCCGTACCGCCGTGCTGGCCTTGTTGCGGTGCTGACCGCCGGGACCGCCGGTGCGGCAGGCGACGACGTCGACGTCCGCCTCGGCGAACGTCGTACGCGGCACGTCGACGTCACAGGGCCGGGCGGTGACGTACCAGTTCTTGCGGCCGACGGCCCGGTAGGGACTGGGGGCCTGCCAGCACAGGGTGCCGGTCCACGACGCGGCGAACGCCTCGGCGCCGGCCCCGGAGATCTCGACCAGGACCGACCGGTAGGTGCCGGGCCGCTCACCGGGAACGACCTCGGCCCGTCGCGTGACCAGCCCGTGCCGGACGGCGTCGCCCTCCAGCCGCCGCAGCAGCTCCGCCAGGGCCCAGGCGCACTCGCGCGGGCCGCGTCCGGCCGACATGAGCAGATGGACGCTCACGACCGGCCCCGTCCGCGCCGGTGGTCGCGACGGTCCCGCCGACCGGCGGTGCCGGGCTCGGGCGTCTTGTAGGTGACCAGCGGCACCGTGGTGGCCACCGGCGTGGCCATACCGTGGTCGACGAGGTCGCCGATCACCTGCTCGATGCGCTTGTACGCCGTCGGCGCCTCCTCGAAGAGCAACTGCCGGTCGCCGCAGACCACCAGCGACCCCACCGGCGTACGGCGCAGTTCCTCGACGGTGTGCTTGGCCCGGCCCCGGCGCAGGGCGTCGGCGCGCGACATCTTGCGGCCCGCACCGTGCGCCACCGAATGGTTGGCGTCCGGGCCGGCGTGGGCGGCCACCAGGTAGGAGGGTGTCCCCCGCGTGCCGGCGACGAGCACGTCGCGGCCGTCGCCCGGGGCCGCCCCCTTGCGGTGCAGGTAGCCGCCGTCGCGGACCTCGACCAGGTTGTGGCACTGGTCGACGACCGGCTCGGTCGGTTCGGCGCCCAGGGCGTGGGCGACCCGGGCGGCCAGCAGCCGCCGGTTGAGCGACCCCCACCGTACGGCGGCGTCGTGCATCGCCAGGTAGCCGGCCGGATCGGGGGTCGGGCCGGCGCCGTGGACCTCGGTGTGTGCCCGCAGGATCCGCTCCCCCAGGCCACGGGAACCACTGTGGACGACGAGGACGACGTCGCCCTCGGCGAGCCCGAGCCGGCGCGCGTGCTCCGGCTCGAAGACGGTGCCGACCCGGGCCAGCTCGACGAAGTGGTTGCCCCGGCCGACCGTGCCGAGCCCTTCGACGTGACCTGCGGGAATGTCACCCGCCACGACGGCCCAGGCCGGGTCGTCGGCGTCCCGCTCGGGGTCCAGCGCACGGTCGAGGTCGGGGAAGCGGGCGGCGAGCTTCTCGGGTACGACCCGCTTGAGCCGGAGCGGGAACACGGCGATGCCGCACCCGATGTCGGACCCCACCAGGAACGGGTACAGCACGGTCGACGTCATGGCGGCCCCGATCGGGGCGCCCTTGCCGGGATGCAGGTCCGGCATGCCGGCGACGTGGACCATGCCGTCGAGCGCGGCGACCTGGTGACACTGCGCGACGGCGTCGGACTCGATCCAGCTCGTGGGCGAGGCGAAGACGGTGACGGTGGCCGGGACGGACTCCGGCCGGGGGTGGTGCTGGGACAAGGACGCTCTCTTTTCGGGGAGGCACGGACGGACGGCGGCCCGGCACACGGTGGTGTCGTGGGGCCTCGGAGTGAACGTGGGTGCGGTCCGTCAGAACGTCATGGGCACCACCCTCGCCGAGCCGGTCCGGCCGGGCAACCGGTTTTCGCCGTACGGCGGCGCTCGATGCGGGGACTCGGCAGAGGACCGGCCCGAACGGAAACTCGGATCGCATTTCCGTAAGCCCCGTCACGCAATTCTTCGACAGGTGTTCACAATGACTGCTTGATGCATTTCTCGCACCCCACGTTCCGCCTCGACCCGCCTGACCGATATGCCCGAACAGCCTGCGTGTCAGCTGGCACATACATGGCGTGACCAGCAAAAACCCATGTTTCCGGGGCTCGCCCACGTGGGTAGCAGAGGCCCCGTCGGCACGCTTGCCATCCGGCAACAGCACCAAGCCGACAGCACGACATCGCAATTCGTGGCAGGACACGCGATCGGGAAGAGGTCCGATAGTGATTCAGCAGGGAGCGCGTTTTGCGCTCATTCTCGGGACGGGATATCTACTCGGCCGGCGCAAGCGACTCGGCGCGGCACTCGTGCTCGGCGCCGCGGCGGCGGCCGGCCGGCTCAGCGCGAACTCCGGCGGCCTGCTCCGGTCGCTCGGCGGTTCCGTCGACGTCGCCAAACTCCTCGACCTGCGCGGGCCGCTGGTGGCCGCCGGCAAGGCGGCGGCGGTCAGTGCGGTGAGCAGCCGGATCGACTCGGTGAGCGACCGGCTGCACGGCCGGGCCGAGGTCCTGCGCGGCGCGGACCGCGTCCTGCGGGACGACCGCGACGAGCCCGACGACGAGCGGGACGACCAGCGCGACGAGGACCTGCGCGCGGACGAGCCCGACGACGAGTCGTACCCGGACGACGAGCCTGACGAGGACGACCGCGACGACGAGCCGGCGCCCCGGTCCGGCAGCGGGTCGCGGGCGGGCCGGCAGGGCGGCGGGCGGGCCCGTCGGCCGGCCGGACCCGACGCCGACGGTGACGGTGAGGACGACGGGGAGGACGACGGCGGGGAGGACGACGCTCCCCGGACCCGGCAGGCCCCACGGTCCTCCCGGTCGAAGACCACCGACGCGCCGGTACGCCGGCGAGGAAGGTGAGCACGATGACCACCCGGAACCCGGGCGTCGGCCAGGGCATCGGCGAAAAGATCTCCGGACGCCTCGCCGACGAGGTGCAGAACCTGGTCAGCGCCGCCGTCGAGCGGCTGGTGTCGGCGGCCGCCGACCGCATGGGCGCGGCCACCGAACGGCTCGTCGACTACGCGGCCAACGGCGGCGGCCCGGGCGTGGTGGCGGCGGCCACCGGCGCGCGGAAGCTGGCCGACGGATCGTCCCCGTTGAAGGCCGGGCTCAGCGCCGGCCTGGCCGGCGCCAAGGAGAAGCTCAAGGAAGCCGTGGGCAAGGCCGGCGCCGGCAAGGGCAAGATCAAGGTGACCAACATCGTCGAGTCGATCGACGTCGGCGTGCCGGTCCGAGTCGCGTACGACCAGTGGACCCGCTACGAGGACTTCTCCAGCTTCATGAAGAAGGTCGAGAACGTCGACCGGGCCAGCGACGAGAAGACCACGTGGAAGGCGCAGGTCTTCTGGTCGCACCGCACCTGGGAGGCCACCGTGGTCGAACAGGTGCCCGACGAGCGCATCGTGTGGCGGTCCACGGGCAAGAAGGGGCACGTCGACGGCGCCGTCAGCTTCCACGAGCTGGCCCCTGACCTGACCCGCATCCTGGTCGTACTCGAATACCACCCGCAGGGCCTGTTCGAGCGCACCGGCAACCTGTGGCGCGCCCAGGGCCGCCGCGCCCGGCTCGAACTGAAGCACTTCGTCCGGCACGTGATGACGCGCACCGTGCTCGACCCCGACGGGGTCGACGGATGGCGGGGCGAGATCCGCGACGGTCAGGTGGTCCGCGACCACCAGACGGCGCTCGCCGACGAACGGGCCGACGACGAGCACGACGGGCGGGCCGACAAACGCGCCGAGCAGGCCGCCGACGAGCACGACGACCCCGGGGACGAGCCGGACGACCCGGACGGCGACGACCGGGACGACGACCGGGAACCCGACGCCGAGCCGGCACGCGGCCGGTCGCGCGCGGGTGCCGCGACACGCAAGGACCGGGACGACGACACCGGGCGGTCCCGACCGCCCCGACAGCGCGGCAACCGTGACCGCGCCCCTGGAGGTGACCGGCGATGACCATGGCAGTACAGGAACCCGGCGGCGGCGGAGTCCAGCGCGGATCCGCCTCGGACCTCGCCGAGGTGGTCGGCACGATCCTGGACAAGGGCGTGGTGATCGACGCACACGTGTCGGTCGGCATCGTCGGGATCAAGCTGCTGACCATCGACGCGCGGATCGTGGTCGCCAGCGTCGACACGTACCTCCGCTTCGCGGAGGCGACCAACCGGCTCACCCTCGACGGCTCGCAGGCCGGTCGGGGCCTGCCGGAGGTCGTCCAGGGCCCGAAGGGCAACCTCCTGGACAAGGCCGGCGACGCCCTCGGCGAACTGGTCGGCGGCGGCCGCGACGACAACGACCGCGAGCGCGCTCCGCGCCGCCAGCGACGGGAGGACCGGTGACCATGTCCGTCGACACCCGCGAGGCGGGTCCCGACACGAACGGCTTCTTCATCTACGGCCTGGTGCCCGCCGACGTGGAGCCGACCGGTGACGCCCGGGGCGTGGGCGATCCGGCGGCACCGGTCTCCGTCGTCGTGCACGGCGACGTCGCCGCCCTGGTCAGCGACGTTCCGCTGGACCGGCCGCTGGGTCGTCCCGACGACCTGCGGGCGTACCAGACCCTGCTGGACGGGGTGACGCTGGCCGCGCCGGTGCTGCCCGTACGGTTCGGGACGGTGGCCCGCGACGAGGAAGCCGTAACCGACCTTCTCGCCGACCGGCACGACGACTACCGGCGGGCGCTCGACCGGCTGGAGGGCGTGGCCCAGTACGTCGTCCGGCTGCGGTACGTGGAGCGGGCCGTACTGTCCGAGGTCCTCGCCGGCAACGCGGAGGCGGCGGACCTGCGCGACCGGCTCCAGGGGCAGCCCGCCGAGGCGCTGCGCGACGTCCGGATCCGGCTCGGCGAGGTCATCAACGCCGAGGTCGAGGCCCGGCGGGCCGCCGACACCGAGCAGTTGCTGGCGGAGCTGTCGCCGGTGGCGGTCACCGCCGGCACCCGGCCGCCGACGTCGGAGTTCGACGCCGCGCACCTGGTCTTCCTGGTGGAGACCGAACGGCGGGCCGAGTTCGAGGACGGGGTGGAGCGGATCGCCGCCGAGCAGGAACAGCGGGCCACGGTCCGGCTGATCGGCCCGCAGGCGCCGTACGACTTCGTCGACCGGTTGCTGGACCGGGGGTGAGTCGGTGTTGGGCCCCATCCTGAGCCTGCCCCTGGCCCCCGTGCACGGTCTCGTCGGACTGGCCAGGGTGCTGCGGGACCAGGCCGAGCAGGAGCTGTACGACCCGGCCACCGTCCAGCGGCAACTCGAGGAACTGTCGGCGGCGGCCGCCGCCGGCGAACTTTCCGACGAGGAACTGGCCACGGCCGAACAGCAGATCATCGACCGGCTGGTCGGCTGACCAACCGGCAACAACGGAGGTAACCATGCCCACCTCGAAAGCGGACCGGTCGGCGACCCGGCGGTCGCGCGGCGAACGCTATCGGGACGAGGCCGACGACGACCGGCTGCGGCACGAGCAGGACGGGGACGGGCCGGCGTACGACGATGACGACGCCGACCCGGACGACACCGATCTCGACGACACCGACCGCGACGACACCGGCCGGCGGGAGTCCCGGTCGGGGCTGCCGGCCAGCCGGGCCGCCCGCGCCGGCCTGGAGTACGTCGCCGAACTGACCGGCAAGGCGCCGATCGGGATCACGTCGCTGGAACGCGGCGAGTCCGGCTGGACGGTCGGCGTCGAGGTGGTCGAGGACCGCCGGGTCCCGTCGTCCGGCGACATCCTCGCGGTGTACGTGGCGGATCTGGACGACGACGGCGAACTGCTCGGCTACCGGCGCGTCCGCCGTTACGCCCGGGGGCGCGGCGATACCGGCGGGGACCGGTGAGGGGACGATGAGCACCCTGCAACCCCGTGGGCAGGATCCGACCAACCTCGCCGACATCCTCGAACGGGTGCTCGACCGTGGTGTGGTGATCGCCGGCGACATCCGGATCAACCTGCTCGACATCGAACTGCTCACCATCAAGCTGCGCCTCGTGGTGGCCTCGGTGGACACCGCCCGGGAGATGGGCATCGACTGGTGGGAACGCGATCCGTTCCTGTCCAGCCGCCCGCGCGGGCCGGAGGTCGGGGCCGCGCCGACCGGGAACGAGATCGAATCCGACGGTGACCGGCGGGCGGTGGAGGCGGAACCGGTACGCGACGAGGGGCGCCTGGACGCCCGGCGGGAGGAGACCCGATGAGCGAACACGGAACCTGGGTGCACGCGGTCAGCCGGGGCCTGTCCGCCGACCGGCTGGCCGGCATCACCGGGGTCGGTGGGGCGCCGGTACGCGCCGTCGCGGCGGCCGGTCTGGTCGCCGTGGTCGCCACCGTGGACCTGGCCGAGTACGGCGAGGAGGCGTTGCGGCGCAACCTCGAGAACCTGGACTGGCTCACCAGCGTCGCCCGCACGCACCACGAGGTCGCCGACGCGGTGGCCCGCCTCGGTCCGGTCGTACCGGCCCGGCTGGCCACCGTCCAGCTCGACGACGCGCGGGTGGCGGCCATGCTGACCGAGCACCACGACGACCTGACCGCCGCCCTCGACCGGGTCGAGGGCCGCATCGAGTGGGGCGTCAAGGCGTACGCCGTGCCGGCTCCGACGGCTCCGGCCGAGCCGGCGGGCGCCGGCGGCGGCGCCGGACGGGCGTACCTGATGCGCAAGCGGGCGCGGATGACGGCGACCGAGACCGCCGAGCGGACGGCCGCGGCCGACGCCGACCGGCTGCACGCCGCGCTCGCCGGGCGGTCCCTCGAGGCCCGTCACCACCCGCCGCAGGACGGCCGGCTCAGCGGCCGTCCGGAGTGGATGGTGCTGAACGGCGCCTACCTGGTCGACGCGGACCGGGCGGACGACTTCGCCGACCTGGTCCGGGAGCTGGCCCCGCGGCATCCCGGGGTCACGGTCGAGCTGACCGGTCCCTGGCCGCCGTACTCGTTCACCGCGACCGACGAGCGGGAGGCGGCGACCCGATGACCGAGATGGTGCCCGGTGGCCCCGGTGGGGCCGCCGACTACCGACCCATCGCGCTGGTGGACCTGCTCGACCGGGTGCTCGGCAAGGGCGTCGTGGTCAGCGGTGAGCTGGCGTTGTCCATCGCCGATGTCGACCTGGTGCACGTGTCGCTGCGGGCGTTGCTCGCGTCGGTACGGGCCAGCGCCGGTGCCGCCGAGGCAACGTCCGGGGCGGCGTCCGGCGGGGACGGCGCCGGGGCGGTCGTCGACGGCGAGGTGGCGGACCCCGTGGACCACGCCACCCCGCCCGACGGGGGGCCGGCATGGTAGAGCCGCACCTGGGGGCCGACAGGGTAGACACGCCCCGTCTCGGGGCCGACAGGGTAGACACGCCCCGTCTCGGGGCCGACAGGGTAGACACGCCCCACCTGGGGGCCGACAGGGTGGAAGAGCCGGACGTTCCGACGGTTCGGCCGCTCGGGCCACGGGTGGACGTCGACCGGGACGGGATCGAACGCGGCCTCGGCGGCCTGGTGCTGACCATCATCGAGCTGCTGCGGCAGCTCATGGAGCGCCAGGCCCTGCGCCGGATCGACCAGGGCGACCTCACCGAGGAGCAGATCGAGCGGGTCGGCGCGACGCTGATGGCGCTGGAGGAACAGATGACCGAACTGCGGGAGCACTTCGGGCTGTCCCCCGAGGACCTCAACCTGGACCTCGGCCCGCTCGGGCCGCTGCTCCCCCGCCAGTGACCGCCGGGCTGCCGCCCGGCTCTAGGCGTCGTGCCGGACGCCGTACCGCAGGTGGACGACACCGTTGCCGAAGCGGCGCTCGTCCAGCAGTTCGAGGTCGACGCGCACCGGGGGAAAGAACGGATTGCCGCCACCGACGATGACCGGCGCGACGTAGAGCTGGAACTCGTCGACCAGTCCGGCGCGAACCGCCTGCGCCGCGAGGTTGGGCCCGTCGACGGTGATGTCGAGATCGGACTCCGCCTTCAGGGCGCGCACCGCGTCCGGGTCGAACGTCCGCTCGATCCGCGTCCGCGTGCTGGCGACCTCGTTCAGCGTCGTGGAGTAGACGACCTTGTCGGCGGCCTGCCAGGCCCGGGCGTACTCCAGGATGAACGGGGGCGGATCGGCCAGGGTGTGCGCGGTCTCCCAGTAGACCATCGTCTCGTACATCCGGCGGCCGTAGAGGTACGTCCCGAACGAGCGCGACAACTCGTTGACGAACTCGTGCAACTCCTGCTCGGGGAAGCCCCAGTCGAACTTGCCGTCCGGGTCACTCACGTAGCCGTCGAGGGACGTGATCATCGAGTAGATCAGCTTGCCCATACCGGTTCTCCTTCCGTCGGGGCTCACCTGCCATGCAAGCAGACCGGCCGGTCGGGGGACATCGGTGTGCCGGGATCAGGTGGGGTGACCGCGAGCCGGGCGTCGGTGACGTTGTCGAACCGGGTGTCACCGCCCCGGATGAGTATGAAATGCCTGGCGATGGCGGCCTGGTAGACCCGCAACGGTCCCGCTGGTTCAAGGTCGTCCGGGCCCAACCGGTGACCGGTTGGCAGCCGGGTGTTGAGTACGGCGAGGGCCGCGGCACGGGCATCGTCGGGGACCGGTTCGGCGGTCGCCTCCAGGTAGAGCGCCTCCGCTCCGCCGATGGGCGCGTGCGTGTCGAAGACGGTGATCGCCACTTCGGGACGCGCGGCGATGTTGCGGGAGTGCCGGCTGTCGGGTGCGGACACCCACAGGATCCGGTGCTCGCCGTCGGCCGCGTAGAACACCGGGGTGGCCCACGGGCGGCCCTCGCTGTCCGCGGTACCGAGGACGAGGTAGTGGTGCTGCGCGAGCAGGCGCGGCACGGTGGCCCACATCGACGCTCACCCCACCCGTCGGCTGTTCAGGTCGACCGGTTCGCCTGCCATCACGCCTCCCGTTCGTGCTGTCAGGGTCATCCTGGTCGGCCGGAGGCGGCGCGATCAACAGCGAGAATTTGCATGATTGTTCAGCCGGGCTGAACAATCAGGAGATGGAACGGCAGGACATCGAGGTGTTCCTCGCACTGGCCCAGGAACTGCATTTCGCTCGCACCGCCCAGCGTCTGCGCGTGGCCCCGGCCTCGATCAGCCAAACGATCAAGAAGATCGAGCGCCGGTTGGGGGCGCCGCTGTTCACCCGAACCACCCGCCGGGTGGACCTCACCCCCCTCGGCCGACAGCTCCTCGACGAACTCGGCCCGGCCTACGCCCAGGTCCAGGCGGCGATCGCGCGGGCGATCGCCGCCGGCCACGGCACCACCGGCGAACTCCACCTCGGCTACATGTCCGCCGCCGTCGCGCGCCACGTCCTGCCCCTGGTCGACACCTTCCACACCCGTACGCCCGACTGCCGGGTCACCATCCGCGAGACCGCCCTGGCCGACCTGTGCGGTCCGCTGCGCCACGCCGAAGTCGACCTGTCGGTCCTGCCGCTGCCGGTCACCGAACCGGACCTCACCGTCGGGCCGGTGCTGCTGTCCGAAGCGGCACTGCTCGCCGTCCCCACCGACCACCACCTGGCCCGGCTCGCCCACGTCACACCCGCCGATCTGACCGGACAGAACTTCCTCTTCGCGCAGGGCCTTCCCGACTACTGGATCGCGCACCATCTCCCCATCGCCTGGCCGACGGCCAGAATCACGTTCCTGCCCGGCTTCCAGGAAATGCTCGCCTACGTCACCTCCGGCCACGGCGTCGCCGTCGTCGGTGCCCAGACCGGGCAGCTCTATCCACGCCCCGGTCTCACCTGCGTACCCATCGCCGGACGCCCCACCTTCGACTACGCGCTGGTCTGGCGCACCGACGACCTCGGCCCCCTCGCGTCGGCCTTCCTCCACCACGCCGCCGGGCCGGCCGTCCACCCACCCACCGCCACCAGCGCCGATCCCGCCGGCGCCGACCCGGCCCCGGCCGGCAGCCCCTGCCCAGCCATGCCGACCGACCCTGGTGATGAGTTGTCGCGCCCGCACCCGTCATACGTACGACGGGACACGACAAGGCGGAGGGATGACGTGATGAGTGCGGACACGCGGCTGGAGGAGCTGGGCGTGAGTGGTCTGGGCGAGGTCGACGAGCCGGCGTTCTCGGGGCTGGCGGAGCGGCACCGGCGGGAGCTGCACGTGCACTGCTACCGGATGCTCGGGTCGTTCGAGGACGCCGAGGACACCGTGCAGGAGACGTTCCTGCGTGCCTGGCGGCGGCGGGAGACCTTCGAGGGGCGGTCGACGTTCCGGGCCTGGCTGTACCGGATCGCCACCAACGCCTGCCTGGACCTGCTCGCCAGGTGCCGCCCGGAGCCCGCGACCGGCGGCGAGGTGCGGTGGCTGCAGCCCTACCCGGACCGGCTGCTCGACGAACTGCCCGCGGGCGACGCGGACGAGCCGGAGACCGTCGCCGTCGCGCGGGAGACGATCGAGCTGGCCTACCTGGTCGCGGTCCAGCACCTCGCGCCGCGTCCGCGGGCCGTACTGATCCTGCGGGACGTGCTCGGCTGGCCGGCGAAGGACGTCGCGGAACTCCTCGGGGACTCCGTCAACTCCGTGAACAGCGCGCTGCAGCGGGCCCGCGCCGGCATGCGGGAGCACCTGCCCGCCGAGCGGCAGGACTGGACCGGCGGCGAGGAGGACGCCGGGACGCGCGAACTGGTGCGCCGCTACACCGACGCCAGCGTGGCCACGGACATCGGCGGGCTCGCCGCACTGCTTCGGGACGACGTCCGCTGCTCGATGCCGCCCACGCCCGGCCTGTACGTCGGCCGCGAAGCGGTGGTGAAGGACTGGGTCGAGAGCGGCTTCGAGGGCATGAAGCACCTGCGCGCCGTCCCTACCTCCGTGAACCGGCAGCCGGCCGTCGCCTTCTACCACTGGCGGAAGCCGGAGGGGGCGTACCTGCCGCTGACGATCGACGTCCTGCGCGTCACGGGCGGGGCGATCACCGAGATCGTCACGTTCCACGACGACCAGTTCGCGCGGCTCGGGCTGCCGGAGCGCCTGCCGGCGGACGGCACGGAGTAGTCCCGGTCCGGCGTCCGCGCCCCGCGCGACCCGGCCGTCGCCGGGCGAGGGTGCGCGTCGTCATCTCGGGACCAGGACCGGCACCTGCCGGTCGACCCACCCCGTACGCCGGTTACCGAAATGGTGGAGGAACAACATGAACAGCATGAATGACACCGGGGTCGTCGCGAGCCCGGCATCGGGCCGGACCAGCCACCCCGGCCGGCTCGGCGGGCTCGCCGTCACCGGCTTCATCGCCGCGCTCGTGGCGACGGTGGCCACCACCCTCGCCGCCGCGCTTGCCCGGGCCGTCGGCGTCGACTTCGCAGTCTCCGGCAGCGGCGAGACGATCCCGTTGGCCGGGTTCGCCGTCGTGACCGGCTTCTTCTCGGTCGTGGGCATCGCCATCGCCGTCGCTCTTCTTCGTTGGAGCGCCCACCCCGCCCAGCGATTCGTGTGGACGGCGGTGTCGCTGACCGCGATCTCGATGGTCCCACCCCTCCTCGCCGGGGCGAACACCGCCACCACCGCCGCCCTCCTCGGGCTGCATCTCGTCCCCGCGGCGGTGATGATCCCCACCCTGGCGCGGAGCCTGCGCACCCGGGGCGGCGAGCGCGGTTCGTGACGTCACCGGTGTTCCGCCGCGAAGGTGCGGCGCAGCTCCCGTTTCAGCACCTTGTGGCTCGGCCCGAGCGGCAGCCGTTCGAGGAACCGGATCCGGCGCGGATACTTGTGCCGGCCGAGCCGCTCGCGGGCCCAGGCGATCAGTTCCTCCGCGTCCGGTGGCGGATCGGCCGCCGGGTCGGGCACGACCACGGCGCAGATCTCCTCACCGTGCACCGGGTCCGGTACGCCGATCACGGCGACCTGGGCGACCGCCGGGTGCCGGGCGAGCACCTCCTCGACCTCGCGGGGGTAGACGTTGAACCCGCCCCGGATCACCACGTCCTTGGTCCGGTCGACGATGGTGACGAACCCGTCGGCGTCGCGGGTGCCGAGGTCACCGGTGCGGAACCAGCCGTCGACGACCGCTTCCGCGGTCGCCTCCGGACGGCCGAGGTATCCGGCGAAGACGTTGTGCCCGCGGATGACGATCTCGCCCAGCTCACCGACGCCCAGCAGCTCGACGCGATCCGGAACCTCCGGGCGGGCGATCTCGACCTCGACGCCCCAGATCGGATGCCCGACGGTGCCGGCGCGGGTGCCGAAGTGCGGCTGGTTGGTGGTCGCGGTCGGTGCGGTCTCCGACAGGGCGTACCCCTCGAAGATCGTGGTGCCGAAGGCGGTGTTGAAGCGTTCGAGTACGGCGACCGGCAGTGACGCGCCGCCGGAGACGCACAGCCGCGGCCGGGGCAGCTCGTCGCGGCCGGCGGCGGCTTCCAGCAGTGCGATGTACATCGTCGGCACGCCGTGGAAGACGTCCACCCGTTCGCGGACCATCAGGTCCAGCGCGGCGGGGCCGGTGAACCGGGCGAGCAGCACCAGGGTGCCGCCGATGCGGAAGGTGCCGTTCATCGCCACCGTCTGCCCGAAGGTGTGGAACAGCGGCAGGCAGCCGAGCACCACGTCGGTCGGTCGGGCGTCGTTGGCGTCGAAGACGTTCACCATGGCGTTCATCACCAGGTTGAGATGGGTCAGCACGGCGCCCTTCGGCTCGCCGGTGGTGCCGCTGGTGTAGAGGATCACCGCCGGGTCCTCGGCGCCACGGGAGACGTACGACGGCACCGGTTCGAGTCCGGCGTACAGGTCCTCCAGGCGCCGGACCGGCGTCCCGGGACGCTGGGCGGGCACCGGCGCCACCGCGCCGACGGTGACCAGCGGGATGCCGGCCCGTTCGGCGGCCGCCGCGCCCATCGCGAGCTGGCTGCCGTGGCAGACCAGCAGGTCGGCCCGGCTGTCGCGGAGCACGTACGCGGCCTCGTCGGCGGTGAGCAGCAGGTGCACCGGGACCACGACCGCGCCGGCCGCGAGCGCCCCGTAGTAGGCGCGCGGGAAGTCGACCACGTTCGGGGCGAGCAGGGCGACGGTGTCGCCGGGCCGTACGCCCAGTTCGCGCAGGCCGGCCGCGTAGGTGCGGGCCTCGTGCCACAGTCGCGCGTACGTGACCCGGGTGTCGCCGTCGACGACGGCGACCTTCGCGGGGTGCCGCCGGGCGGATTCGGCGAGCACGGTGGCGAGCGAGAGGCTGGTCACGACTCCTCCCCGGCGAGGTAGAGGCGGCTGACCGTCTCGGCCACGCAGACCGGTCTGCCGCCGCCGTCGCTGTCCACGGTGACGGTCTTGACCACCTGGAGCCCACCGGCCGCCTCGGTCACCGCGTCGATCCGGACGCTGGCCCGGATCCGGCCACCGGTGCGCAGCGGGGCCGGGAACCGTACCCGGTTCAGCCCGTAGTTAACCCCCATCCGCACCCCGTCGACCCGGTAGACGTCGCGGACCAGGGCCGGCAGCAGCGAGAGGGTGAGGTAGCCGTGGGCGACGGTGCCACGGAACGGTCCGGCGGCGGCCCGTCGCGGGTCGACGTGGATCCACTGGTGGTCGTCGGTGGCGTCGGCGAAGAGGTCGACCCGGTCCTGACCGACCGGGTGCCACCGCCCGGGGCCGAGGGTGTCGCCGACCGCGGCGGCGAGTTCGGCGGGCGATCCGAAGGTTCTCACGCGAGGTGCCCTCCGAGCTTGGTGTAGCCGCGCAGCAGGTCGCGGGAGATGATCAGTCGTTGCATCTCGTCGGTGCCCTCGAAGATGCGCAGCAGCCGGGCCTGCCGGTACCAGCGTTCGATCGGCAGTTCCCGGGTGTAGCCCATACCGCCGTGGATCTGCATCACCCGGTCGACCACCCGGTTGACCATGCCGGCGCCGTAGAGTTTCGCCATCGACGAGGCGTGCCTCGGGTCGAGTCCGGCGTCGACGGTCCAGGCGGCGCGCAGCACCAGCCAGCGGGCCGCCTCCAGTTCGGTCTCGGAGTCGGCGAGCATCCAGGCGATGGCCTGGTTGTCGCCGATGGGCCGGCCGAAGGTGTGCCGGGTGTTCGCGTGGTCGATCGCCATGGCCAGCGCGCGTTCGGCGATGCCGAGCGCGTGCGACGGGATGACGTACCGGCCCTTGCCGATCCACTGCATGGCCAGCGCGAAGCCCTGGCCGACCTCGCCGAGGACGTTGCGGGCCGGTACCCGGACGTCCTCGAAGACCAGCGCGGCCGGGCCGCCCTCCCCCATCGTCTGGATGAACTCCGAGCGCCAGCCCATGTCGCGGTCGACGAGGAAGGCGGTGCTGCCGCCCCGGCGGACGTCGCGGTCGCGGTCGGTGACCGCGATGACGATGGCGAAGTCGGCCTCGTTGCCGCCGGTGATGAAGGTCTTCTCGCCGTCGAGGACCCAGTCGTCGCCGTCGCGGCGGGCGGTGAGGCGGATGTTGGCCGCGTCGGAGCCGGCGCCGGGTTCGGTGATGGCGAAGCAGGAGCGGCGTTCGCCCTCGATGGTCGGCAGCAGGTATTCACGCTTCTGCTCCTCGTTGGCGTGGAAGAGGATGTTGTCGGCCTCGCCGCCGAACCGGAACGGGACGAAGGTGCGCCCCACCTCGGTCCAGACCATTGACTGGGTGACGGCCGGCAGGCCCATCCCGCCGTACTCGTCGGGGGTGTCCAGGCCCCAGAAGCCGAACTTGCGGGCCCGCAGCTGCAACTCGCGTAGCTGGCCGGGTTCCAGGCCGGGCAGGTGGGCACGTTCGCGGCGGAGCACCTCCGGCTCCAGCGGCATGATCTCCCGGTTGATGAACTCCCGGGCGGTGTCCCGGATCGCCCGCTCCTCGTCGCTCGGTGCGAAGTCCACGGTCTCCTCCTGGCGTGTTCGTCGGTGCCGGCGGTCAGCGGGCGCCGCCGTTGACGTAGAGGGTCTGGCCGCTGACGTACGACGCGTCGTCGCTGGCCAGGAAGGCGACCACGGCGGCGATCTCCTCCGGTTGGCCGACCCGGCGCAGCGGGGTCAGGTCGGCCACCGTCCGCTGGTGGTCCTCGGGGGTGGCGCCGACCCGGACGGCGGTGGCGGCGGTCATCGCGGTCGCGACGTAGCCGGGGGCGACGGCGTTGACGGTGACGTTGTACGGCCCGAGTTCGATGGCGAGGGTGGCGGTGAGCCCCTGCACCCCGGCCTTGGCCGCGGCGTAGTTGACCTGCCCGCGGTTGCCGAGCGCGGAGCGGCTGCTCAGGTTGACGATCCGGCCGTAGCGCGCGGCGACCATGTGTTTCTGAGCCGCCTGGCAGCAGTGGAACATGCTGGTCAGGTTGGTGTTCAGCACCGCGTTCCATTCGGTGGCCGACATCCTGAAGAGCAGGTTGTCGCGGGTGATGCCGGCGTTGTTGACCAGGATGTGCGGTCCGCCGAGTTCGGTGACCACCCGTTGGGTCATCGCCTCGACCGCGTCGGCGTCGGTGACGTCGCAGCCGATGCCGATCGCCCGGCCGCCGGCGGCGGTGAGTTCGTCGGCGACGAGTTCGCTCCGCTCGGGGTCGAGGTCGACGACCGCGACGGCGGCTCCCTCGGCGGCGAGCCGGCGGGCGGTGGCGGCACCGATCCCCTGGGCGGCGCCGGTGACGACGGCGACCCGGTCGGCGAATCTGTTCACGGGGCTCTCCCTGGTGGTTGTCACTTGAAGGCGCTGACGCCCGTGAGCGCCCGCCCGATGAGGAGTTGCTGGATCTGGCTGGTGCCCTCGTAGAGGGTGGCGACGCGGGCGTCGCGCAGGTACTTGCCGACCGGGTACTCGTCGACGTAGCCGTACCCGCCGAAGACCTGGAGTGCGTTGTTGGCGGCGCGGACGGCGGCCTCGGTGGCGAAGAGTTTGGCCACCGACGACTCGGTGGCGAAGGGCTGTCCACGGTCGATCAGGTCGGCGACCTGCCAGACGAGCAGCCGGGCGGCGGCGGTGTCGACGGCGATCTCGGCGATCAGTCGCTGCACCAGTTGGTGGCCGGCGATCGGTTTGCCGAACTGTTCCCGTTGGGCCGCGTAGCCGAGTGCGGCGTCCAGGCTGCCCTGGGCGATGCCCACGCAGCCGGCGGCGACCGACATCCGGCCCTTGGCCAGGGCGCGCAGCGCCAGGTCGAAGCCGGCGCCGGCGGCGCCGAGCCGGGCGCTGTCGGGCACCCGGACCCGGTCTAGGGCGAGTTCGGCGGTGTCCTGGCCGCGCAGCCCGAGTTTGCCGTGGATCGGGCGGCGGGTCAGGCCGGCGCTGTCGGCGGGGATCAGGAAGGCGGTGATGCCGCGCGGGCCGGGGCCGCCGGTACGGGCGAAGAGGAGGATGACGTCGGCGCGGGTGCCGTTGGTGATGAACACCTTGGCCCCGCTGATCAGCCAGTCGTCACCGGCGCGTTCGGCCCGGGTACGCAGTGCGGCGGCGTCGGATCCGACATCGGGTTCGGTGAGCGCGAAGGCGCCGAGCAGGTCGCCGGCGCAGAGCCCGGGCAGCCAGCGGGCCTTCTGCCCGGGTGTGCCGTGGGCGGCGATCGACTTGGCGACCAGGCCGAGGGAGACCGAGACGATGCCGCGTACGGACGGGTCGCCCCGGCCGAGTTCCTCCAGCACCAGGCAGTAGGTCAGGTGGTCGCCGCCGGAGCCGCCGTCCGCCTCGTCGATGGTCAGCCCGAGGAAGCCGAGGTCGCCGAGCTTCCCGACGACGGCCGGGTCGACCTGTTCGGCGCGGTCGGCCGCGGCGGCGTACGGCGCCACCTCACGATCGACGAACTCGGCCGCGAGCTGACGCGCGGCGGCCTGTTCGGGCGAGAGGCTCAGATCCATGGACATTAAACTAGCGCTGCAAGTTTTATCTCGTCCAGACCCGGATGTGGAAGAGTTCCTTGCGCACCCGTTCCGGAGGAGACCGACCGATGCCGCGTCCCAGCAAGGCCCTGCTCAGCCGGGAACGAATCGTGGCCACCGCCGCCCGGCTCATCGACACCGAGGGGCTGACCGGGTTCTCCACCCGCCGGCTCGCCACCGAACTCGGGGTCCGCGGCCCCTCGCTCTACAACCACTTCGCGACCAAGGACGAGATCCTGGACGCGGTCGCCGACGCGATCATCGCCGAGGTGGACGTCTCGTTCTTCCGTACGCACGAATGGCGGACGGCGCTGCGACTCTGGGCGATGTCGTACCGCGAGGCGCTGCTCGCGCACCCGAACATCGTCCCGTACCTCGCCCAGGGGCCGGGCCGGCGGCCGGCGGCGCTACGGATGGCCGACGCCGTCTACGGAGGACTGGTCGACGCGGGCTGGCCGCCGGCGAAGGCCACCCACATCGGTGCGCTGATGCGCTACCTGGTCACCGGCTCCACCCTCGGCTCGTTCGCGAAGGGCTTCATCGAGGATCCGGCGCTCTACGACGGACACCCCCACCTCGGCCAGGCGCACCGGCTCGCCGAACACCAGCGCAGCGTCGACGACGGGGCGTTCGCCCTGGGCCTGGACGCGCTCATCGACGGTCTCTCCAGCGACTACGAGAAACTCGCCCGGCCTATGGATCGGTGAGGCGGCGGGCGCTACAGTCGGAAAACTTGCGGCGCTAGTTATTGCCGCCAGACGGCACCGCTGCCCACTCACCCGAGTGAGAGGTCCACCGATGCAGCTCACCCGTACCGAAATCCACCTCGGCGGTCGTTGGGTGCGGCCGGACGGCACCGGGACGATCCCGGTGGAGAACCCGGCCACCGAGGAGACCATCGCCGAGATCCCGGCGTGCACCGCCACCGACGTCGACCGGGCCGTCGCCGCGGCCCGCGCCGCCTTCGACGGCTGGGCCGACACCGGCCCGGCCGACCGGGCCGCGGCGCTCGACCGGCTGCACGACGCACTCGCCTCCCGCGCCGACGCCCTCGCGGAGACCATCGGCCGCGAACTCGGCAGCCCGCGCAAGTTCGCCGCCCGGGTCCAGGTCGGACTCCCGCTGCGGGTGCTGCGCGGCTACGCCGACCTGGCCCGGCAGCCCGCCCCCGCCGAGACCATCGGCAACTCCCTGGTGCTGCGCGAGCCGGTCGGCGTCGTCGGCGCCATCACCCCGTGGAACTACCCGCTGCACCAGGTGGTCGCCAAGCTCGCCGCCGCCCTCGCCGCCGGCTGCACCGTCGTGCTCAAGCCGAGCGAGCTGACCCCGCTGGTCGCCTACCAACTCTTCGACGCGATCGACGAGGCCGGGCTGCCGCCGGGGGTGGTCAACCTGGTCACCGGGACCGGTCCGGTGGTCGGCGCGGCCCTCGCCGGGCACCCGGACGTGGACATGGTCTCCTTCACCGGCTCCACCGCCGTCGGCCGGCAGATCGCCCACCTGGCGGCCGACCGGATCGCCCGGGTCGCGCTCGAGCTCGGCGGCAAGTCGGCGAACATCGTCCTCGACGACGCCGACCTCACCACCGCCGTGAAGGCCGGCATCGGCAACTGCTTCGTCAACTCCGGCCAGACCTGCACCGCCTGGACCCGGATGCTCGTGCACCGCACCCGCTACGCGCAAGCCCTCGAACTCGCCGCCGACATCGCCGCCGGATACCGGCTCGGCGATCCCTTCGACCCGGCCACCCGGCTCGGACCGCTGGTCTCCGCCACCCAACGCGACCGCGTACGGGAATACATCGCGCGCGGCCTCGCCGACGGCGGCCGGCTCGTCACCGGCGGTCCGGACGCGCCGGTCCCCGACCGGGGCCACTTCGTCGCGCCGACCGTCATCGCCGACGTCGACCCCGACAGCGCCCTGGCCCAGGAGGAGGTCTTCGGACCGGTCCTGGCGGTCATCCCCTTCGACGACACCGACCAGGCCGTCGCCATCGCGAACAACTCCCGGTACGGGCTCGCCGGCGCGGTCTTCGCCGGCGACGAGCAACGGGCGCTCGCCGTCGCGCGCCGGATCCGCACCGGCTCGGTGGACGTCAACGGCGGCTCCTTCAACCCGCTCGCCCCGTTCGGCGGCTACAAGCAGTCCGGGATCGGCCGCGAACTGGGCGTGCACGGGCTCGCCGAGTTCACCCAGCTCAAGTCGATCCAGCGATGAGGGCGCTGGTCGTCGCCGGGGTCGGCGCGCCGCCCACGGTCACCGACGTCGAACTGCCCGCCCCCGGCCCTGGCGAGGTCCGGGTCCGCGTCCGCGCCGCCGGGGTCTGCCACTCCGACCTGTCGATGACGAACGGGACGGTCACCCCGGCGTACCCGCTCGTGCTCGGGCACGAGGCCGCCGGGCTGGTGACCGAGGTCGGCGCCGGCGTACGCCGGGTCGGTGTCGGCGACCACGTGGTGCTGAACTGGGCACCGCCGTGCCGCGGGTGCTGGCCCTGCCGGCACGACGAACCGTGGCTCTGTGCCGAGGCGGGCACCCCGTCGGTGGCCCGGGGCCGGACCGCCGGGGGCGATCCGTTGCACGTCACCCTCGGCCTCGGCGCGCTCGCCGAGGAGGTGGTGGTCGGCGAACGGGCGGTGATCGCCGTGCCGGCCGGGCTGCCGTTCGAGTCGGCCGCCCTGCTCGGCTGCGCCGTCCTGACCGGGGTCGGTGCCGTCACCCGGACCGCCGCCGTCGCGCCGGGTGAGTCCGTACTGGTTCTCGGGCTCGGCGGGGTGGGCCTGGCCACGGTGATCGCCGCCGCGTCGGCCGGTGCCGGACGCGTCGTCGCCGCCGACCTCGCCGGGGCCAAGCGTGAGCTGGCGACGGCCGCGGGGGCCACGGACTTCCTGGTCGCCGACGACACCCTCACCAGACGGGTCCGGACGCTGACCGGAGGGCGCGGGGTCGACCACGCCTTCGAATGCGTCGGCCGGGCCACCACGATCCGCACCGCCTGGCGGGCCGCCCGGCGCGGCGGCCAGGTGACCGTGGTCGGGATGGGCGGCAAGGACGACCTGGTCGAGCTGAGCGCGCTGGAGATCTTCCACTCGGCGCGTACCCTGCGCTCCTCGGTCTACGGTTCGTCGGACCCGGACCGGCACGTGCCGGAGTTGGCCGCCGCGGTGCTCGACGGGTCGCTCGACCTCGGTCCGTTGATCACCGACCGGTGTGGACTGGACGAGGCGCCGGCCGCCTTCGCCCGGATGGCCCGGGGCGAGGGCGCCCGCACGGTGGTGCTGTTCGACTGACCACCGGCTCAGCGCAGGGCGCGGGCCAGCTCGATCCGGGACCGCAGGCCGAGCCGGTGGAAGATGTTGCGCAGGTGGTGGTCGACGGTCCGGGGGCTCAGGTGCAGGCAGGCGGCCACCTCCCGGTTCGTCGCCCCCTCCCCCACCAGCCGGGCGATCCGCAGCTGTTGGGGGGTCAGCGTCCGCACGTCGACCGCCGGGCGGACGGCACCGCCCGGCGGCCGAGGGTCGCCGGGCGGTTCCACGGCCGGCCGGCGCGCGGTGGCGGTGTGGGCCGGGACCGCCGCGCCCGCCGCCCGCAGTTCCGCCGTCGCCTGCTGTGCCCAGCCGGCGACACCGAGCCGCTGGAACGTCTCCATCGCCCGGCGCAGGTGCTCCCGGGCGTCCCGGGGTCGGCGCGAGCGACGCAACTCCCGGCCGAAGAGCAGTTCCGTACGCGCCCGCTCGAACTCCGCCCCGCCCGCCGCGTGCAGCCGCAGCGCCTGCCGGAACCAGTCCTCGGCCGCCCCGCTGCCCCGGGGGGCCAGCAGTGCGCGGCAGCGGGCGGAGACGGCCCGGCGGGCCGGATTCCCGGTGCCGTCTGCCCAGCGGTCGAAGACGGCCGACGCGTGGAGCGCCCGCGCCCGCCGTGCCGCCGTCGCGGGTCCCGCCGGGTCGGCGTGGGCGACCGCTTCGACCAGGTACGGCGTGGCCATCACCTGCACGACGGGTTGGCCCCGGCCGGTGCCGGGTCGGGCCAGGGCGTGCAGCCGGGCGGCGGCGGCCGTCGCCCGGCCCTCGGTCAGGTCGAGCACCGCCAGCGCCCACTGGCTCAGCGCCCAGGGCCGCTGCCCGCCGGCATGAGCGCCCGCGCCGGGCTGGCCGTGCCGCAGTGCCACGGCCCGGTCGCCGCGGATCGCGGCCAGCACCGCGAGCATGCCCCGGTGGATGGCGGCGCAGTTGTCCTGCCCGCTCTCCCCGGCCACCGCCAGCCCTTCCCGGGCCGCCGCCACCGCCGCCGGACCGGTCGGGTCGAGCCAGTAGTGGGCGTAGCTCAGCAGCTCCAACGCCCGGGGCAGGGCCGAGACGTCGCCGGTGGCCCGGGCCCGGGCCACGGCCCGGGAGGCGAGCCGGCCGGCGGCGGCGTCGTCGGCGGCGAGCAGGCCGGCGGCGCTGGCGGCGGTGAGCCCGACGGGGTCGTCCAGCGACGCGGCGAGGTCGACCGCCCGGCGGAGGGCGGCGACCGCGTCGCGGTGGCGGCCCTCGAAGGTCGCGGCGGAGCCGGCGATGTGTTCGTGGGCGACCAGGGCGGCGGCGGTGGCGTCCGGCCGGCACAGCACGGCCGCCCGGCGGGCGATCTCGGCGTACCGGCGGTAGTCGCCGGAGAGGCAGACCGCCTCGCCGGCCTGTAGCAGCGCGCCGAGGGCCGCCCGGGGATCGGTCGGGGCCAGCACCTCGGCCGCGGCCAGCAGCGGTTCCGGTGCGTCACCGGCGACGCCCGCGCGCAGGGCCATCTCGCCGCTCAGCAGCCGGACCCGGGCCCGCACCACCGGGTCCGCGCCGGTGTCGCCGATCCGGAAGAGCAGCCGGCGGGCACGCTGCGGGTCGCCGGCCAGCCAGGCGTACCGGGCCGCGGCGACGAGCCGGAGATCGGCCGCGGCGCCGCGGCCGTCGCCGGTCCGGGCGTCGGTGAGCTGGGCGGCGCGTTCCAGGGCCGCCGAGGCGGTCGCGTAGCCCCCGGCCGGATCGGGTCGGCCGGCGGCCGTACGGAACGGGCCGGCGCCGGGGTCGGGGGCACTGGCGCGGACGTGCGTGGCCGCCCGTTCCAGTTCGGCGGCGAGCGGTTCGTCCGGGCCGTCGGCGGCGGTGGCCAGGTGTACGGCCCGACGCAGTCGCTGGTCGGGTCCGGTGCTGATGGTCCGGGCCAGGAGCAGGTGCGCGGCGCGGCGCCGGGCCAGCGGTGCCTGTTGGTAGGCCAGGGTCCGGAGCAGTCGCTGCGGAAAGCCGACCCGGTGGGCGTCGACGCGGATCAGGCCGGCGAGTTCCGCCGGGGCGAGGGCGGTCAGCCGGGTACCGGACGCTTCGGCGGCCCGGACCAGGCCGAACTGGTCGAGTGCCTCGTCGGCGGCGGCGAGCAGGAGCAGCCAGCGGGTTTCGGCGGGAAGCCGGCGCAACCGGTCCCGGTAGGACCGGCCGAGCACGCCGTCGGGGGGCAGTGCCGTGGGCGGGGGCTCGTCGCCGTACCGCTGGGCGGGGGTGAGGGTGGTGGCGAGGTCGGTGAGCGCCTGCGGGTTGCCCCGCGCGAGCCGGGCCAGTGCCGCGGCCGTGTCGGCCGGCAGGCCGTCGGGGACCAGGTCGCCGAGCAGGCCCAGACTGTCCGTCTCGTCGAGCGGGGTCAGCCCGAGCGCCGGTACGTCGCAGACCGCTTCCGCCGCGTCGCCGGCGAGCACCATGGCGACCCGGTACGGGCGCAGCCGCCGGGCGGCGAAGGCGAGCACGTCGAGCGACGGGGGGTCGGCGGCATGCGTGTCGTCGAGGCGGCAGAACACGGGACGTCCGGTGCCGGCCGTGCCGAGCAGGCCGAGGACGGCCCGGCAGAGGACCAGCCGGTCCGGCTCGGGGCAGCCCTCCCCGCCCAGGGCGCGGGTGAGCACCTCGCCCTGCCGGCCGGGCAGCGGCGGGATCCGTCCGGCGAGGGGTTCGAGGAGCCGGTGCAGTACGGCGTACGGCAGGTCGGCCTCGTCGGGCAGCCCTTTGGCGGCGAGGACGGTGAACCCGGCGGGGTGGGCGGCCGCGGTCACGCTGCCGTCGTCGAGCAGTGCGGTCTTGCCCAGGCCGAGTTCGCCGTGCAGCAGCAGGGCGCCGCCGGTGCCGGTGGCCGCCGCGTCGATCAGGTCGGTGATCGCCCGGCGTGCCGTGCTCCGGCCCCGTAGCACAGATTTTTGCACTAGCGATGCATCAATCATATAGTGAGTGTTACCTATCGGTAACGAGATCGGAAGAGGGCGACATTTCGCTCACCTGAGGCACGACGACCCCACACCTCGGCGCTCCCAACCCGCCGCCCGGGGCCGGCCGGGACCCTGGGGCGCCCTGGATCCAGCTCGATACCGTGTGCGGGTCGACGGGCTCCGCGTACGGGACCAGGGAGCCCGGGCCCGAAGGGACAGGTGGAACGGATGGGGCGGAGAGCGGGACGGCCGGTCAGCGGTCTGATCGCGGCGGCCGTGACGGCGGTGCTGGCCCTGTCCGGGTGTTCGGCCGATCGCGACCCCGTCGATGCCGTGACCGCGCTCGCCGAGGAGACCCACCCCGGTCAGTTGCGGCTCGTCACCGTACGGCGGGCACCGGCCGACGGGGCCGCCGAGGTCGTCTTCGCACTCGACGACGACCCCGACGCCGCGGTCGTGGTGAACGTCGGCGGCGCGCCCGACAGCACCGTGGACGAGGAGGATCTGCGGTCCGCCGTACGGGCGGCCCGGGAACGGGCAGACCGCTACCGCACCCTGGTGGCGGCCTTCCGGCCCTGCGGCTACTCACTGGTCGCCGTCCACGAGATCGGGCAGCCGTCGCACGAGGAGGTCTGGATCGCCGCCGACGACGCCGGCCCGCTGGACCGTACGCCGCTCCGGCTCCAACCGTGCCGGGAGGACTGGCGGTTCCCCGGCCAGGACGCCGCCCCCGGCGTCAACCTCGTCGACGCATCCGTGCTCGCCGGCCTGGCGGCTCCCGACCCGGAGCTGCCGCCCGTCCTGCGGGTCACCGAGCGGCACCTGGACGCGGCCCTGAAGGAGACGTTCCACCACACCGTCGAGGTCTGGCCGGCGGCGGCCGCCACCCCGCCCGCCCACGCCGGCCGCGTCCGACCCGTCTGGCCGGCGAAGGAGTGGCAGACGATCGCACAGACCCTGCGCGCGTGGATCGACGAATGGCTCGACGAGAGCGGGGTCGCCCACGTCAGCGGCCTGGAGGTCTACGAGCAACGGTGGTTGATTCCCGGTACGTCCCGCGAGATGCGCTACTACGAGGCGGTCTGCACCGAACGGGAGACGTCCTGGCGGTGCGTCGGGCCGATGGTCGGCGTCGCCGCCGTCACCGTCGACCTCGACGACCTCTCGGTATCCGCGCCGCGACTGATCACGGACATCAGGCAGTGGCGGGACATCCCCGCCAACCGACCGCTCGAACCCGAACTCGCCGCCGCGGTGCGGTGACGGTCGCGGACGGTCAGTCGCGGGCGGTCAGCAGGGCGGTGACGGTACGGGCCATCGTCCGGCGGGCCTCGTCGACGCCGAGCCCCAACCCGTCGCGGAGCATCGACCAGGCGGGCCACATCGTCGCCGCGACCACCGCGTTGAGCAGTTGCCCGCGGCCCCGCCCGGCCGCGGCGAGTTCGACGGCGAACACCTCGCTCACCTCGTCCCGGAGCCGTTCGATGTGCTTGGCCCGGTTACGGCGCAACTGCTCCGAGGTCGGTTCGCGCAACTGCGCGGCCCGCGCCGAGGGGGTGATCAGCTGGAGCAGCCGGGCACGTTGCCGGCAGAAGGCGTCCACCCGCTTGGCCAGCGGCAGCTCCGCCGGGATCGGCCGGTGGGCGGCCTGCTGCTCGGCGAGCACCCGCTCACCGCTGGCCTCGAACAGGGTCTCCATGTCCTTGAAATTGGTCCAGAGCGCCCGCAGGGAGACCCCGGCCCGCTCGGCGATCCGCTCACCGGTCGGCCGCAGGTCGCCCTCACCGATCAGCGCCAGATGCGCGTCGACGATCGCCGCCCGGGTGCGTTCCGCGCGGGCGGTACGTCCATCCACCCGCACCGGTGCCTCGGTGTCAGTCATCGCCTCGTGCTCCCGCCGACGTCGAAACCTGCACCCGCAGTGTAGTGGCGGTCAGCCGCCCGCCGGCTGGTGGCGACGCAGCTCACGCCGGGCCAGCGACCGCCGGTGCACCTCGTCGGGGCCGTCGGCGAGCCGGATGGTCCGGGCCGACGCCCACAGCCGCGCCAGCGGGGTGTCCTGGCTCACCCCGGCCGCGCCGTGTGCCTGGATGGCCCGGTCCACCACCCACTGGGCCATCTCCGGCACCACGATCTTGATCGCCTGGATCTCGGTACGGGCGGCCCTGTTGCCCGCGGTGTCCATCAACCAGGCGGTCTTGAGCACCAGCAGCCGGGCCTGCTCGATCCGGACCCGGGCCTCGGCGATCCAGTCCTGGACCACCCCCTGGTCGGCCAGCGGCCCGCCGAACGCGTACCGGCCGCTGACCCGGCGGCACATCAGCTCGAGGGCCCGTTCGGCCATGCCGATCAGCCGCATGCAGTGGTGCACCCGGCCGGGGCCGAGCCGCGCCTGGGCGATCGCGAACCCGGAGCCCTCCGTGGAGATCAGGTTCTCCACCGGCACCCGTACGTCGACGAAGTCGATCTCGGCATGCCCGCCGTGGTCGGCGTCGTCCCAGCCGAAGGTGTGCATGCCCCGGCGGATGGTGACTCCCGGGGTGTCCCGGGGCACCAGGATCTGACTCTGCTGCCGGTGCCGGGGCGCGTCCGGGTCGGTCTTGCCCATCACGATGAAGACCTGGCAGAGCGGGTTCATCGCCCCGGTGATGAACCACTTGCGGCCGTTGACGACGTACTCGTCGCCGTCGCGTTCGATCCGGGTGGCGATGTTGGTCGCGTCGGACGAGGCGACATCCGGCTCGGTCATCGCGAACGCCGACCGGATCCGCGCGTCGAGCAGCGGCTCCAGCCACCGCTCGCGCTGCGCCCCGGTGCCGAACTCCGCCAGCACCTCCATGTTCCCGGTGTCCGGGGCGGCACAGTTCAGCGCGGCCGGGGCCAGGCCGGGACTGCGTCCGGTGATCTCGGCGAGCGGGGCGTACTGCTGGTTGGTCAGGCCGGCGCCGTACGCGCCGGGAAGGAAGAGGTTCCAGAGCCCCCGCCGGCGGGCTTCGGCGCGCAGTTCGTCGAGGACCGGCGGGTGCGACCAGCCGGAGTGCCGGGCCTGCTCGGCGAAGACCTGCTCGGCCGGATAGATCCGCTCGGCCATGAACCCGAGCAGCCGGGCCCGCAGTTCCTCCGTACGGTCATCGAAATCGAAGTTCACGAAAGACCATCCAAAGTCTCGTGTGCCTGCCGGACCAGCGGCGCGACCTGCGCGCCGATCCCCTCGAAGCCGGGGCCGACCGTCTTCCCCCGTACGTACCGGTAGTGCACGCCCTCGAGGATCACCGCGAGCTTGAAGGCGGCGAAGGCGAGATACCAGCGCAGGCCGCTGGTGTCGCGGCCGGATCGGCGCGCGTAGTGCGCGGCGATCTCGACCGGGTCCGGGTGACCGGGTACGGCGAGCGCGGGGCGGGTCGGGCCGTCGGCGGCGGGCATCGGCCGGCCGGCGTAGATCAGCATCAGCGCCAGGTCGCTCAGCGGGTCACCGAGGGTCGACATCTCCCAGTCGAGCACCGCGCGGATCCCGCCCTCCGGGCCGATCAGCACGTTGTCCAGCCGGAAGTCGCCGTGCACGATCGTGCCGGCGCCGCCGGCGGGTACGGCCGCGGCCAGCCGCTCGTGCAGGTGGTCGATGCCCGGCACGTCGCGGCCGCGCGAGGCGTCGAGCTGCCGTTTCCAGCGCCGGACCTGCCGGTCGTTGTAGCCCTCCGGGCGGCCGAAGTCGGCCAGCCCCACCTCGGCCGGCGGTAAGGCGTGCAGGTCGGCGAGCACCTCCACCAGGGCGAGCACGAGGGCGCGTACCCGGTCCGGACCGAGCCGTTCCAGCTCGGCGGGGTCCCGGTGGATGACGCCGTCTACGTACGCCATCAGGTAGAAGGGGGCGCCGAGGACCGCCGGGTCCGGGCAGAGGAGCACCGTCGGCGGTACGGGGAAGCCGGGCGGCCCGAGCGCGCTGAGCACCCGGTACTCCCGGGTCATGTCGTGTGCGGTGGCCAGGACGTGCCCGAGTGGTGGGCGGCGCAGCACCCACCGCGACGTCCCGTCGGTCACCGCGTACGTCAGGTTGGACCGGCCACCGACCAGCAGTTCGGCCCGCAGCTGCCCGGCGACCAGGCCCGGGGCATGCTGGGCGAGGTGTTCGCGGAGCCGGGCGAGGTCCAGACCGGGCGGCCCGCTCATGCTGCCGGCCCGCTCATGACGCCCGCCCGCTCATGACGCCGGCTCGCCGCGCTCGCCCATGACGGCTCCCTCCGCACCGGGCCGGACGGGGGTGGGCGCCGACTCGTGGCGCTGTTGCAGGCGGTTCATCGCGCTCAGCCACCGGTCCGGGTCGCTGGCCCGGTGGAGATAGAAGTCTGCCACTTCGGGGTGCGGCAGCACCAGGAAGCGGTCGTCGGCCATCGCCGCCAGCACCGAGTCGGCGACCTGGTCGGGGGTGAGCGCGCCGTCGTCGAGCAGCGCGCCGCCCATCGGCCCGGAGCGGGCCAGCATCGGGGTGCGTACGCCCTGCGGGCAGAGCGCCTGGACGACGATCCCCCGGTGCTCGTAGCTGGCCCGCAGCCATTCGGCGAAGCCGAGCGCGGCGTGTTTGGTGACCGAGTACGGCGCGTTGCCGAGCATGGTCAGCAGCCCGGCGGCGGAGGCGGTGACCAGGAGCCGGCCCTGCCCGTCGGCGAGCCAGCGGGGCAGCAGCGCGCGGGCGGCGTGGACCTGGGACATGACGTTGACCCGCCAGGCCGTCGTCCAGACCTCGACCGGGGCGTCGGCTCCCCCTTCGGGAGCGATGCCGACGTTGGCGCAGAAGAGGTCCAGGCCGCCGAGTTCGGTCCAGACCCGGTCGACGAGCCGGTCGACGAAGTCGGGGTCGGCGGCGTCGCCCGCGACGGCGAGGGCGCCGATCCGGGCGGCGACGACTTCGGCGGCGGCCGGGTCCAGGTCGTTGACGACGACCCGGGCACCGGCGGCGACGAAGCGTTCGGCGAGGGCGGCCCCGATGCCCGACCCGCCGCCGGTGACCACCACCACCGCGTCGGTGAGGTCGAGGCCGACCGGGGTCATCCGGCGGCCCGGTCGGCGACGGTGAGTCCACCGTCGACGATCAGGGTCTGGCCGGTGATCCAGGCGGCGTCGGGGCCGGCGAGGAAGGCGACGGCGGCGGCGACGTCGGCCGGTTCGCCGAGCCGGCCGAGCGGGTATCCGGCGGCGACCTCGGCCTCGCGCCCCTCGTAGAGGGCGGCGGCGAAGCGGGTCTTCACCACCGCCGGGGCGACCGCGTTGACCCTGATCCGGGGCGCCAGTTCGACGGCGAGCGCGGCGGTGAGCTGGTTGAGCGCGGCCTTGCTGATGCCGTAGAAGGCGATGCCGGCGGCGGGTTTGAACGCGGAGACCGAGGAGAGGTTGACCACGGCACCGCCGTGTTCGCCGAAGCCGGTCGCGCGGGCCTGCTGAACCCAACCGAGCGCGGCGAGCACGTTGACCTCCATGATCTTCCGGGCCGCGCCGAGGTCGAGTTCGGTGAGCGGCCCGTACACCGGGTTGGTGCCGGCGTTGTTGACCAGGATGTCGAGCGGGCCGAAGGTGTCGGTCGTCTCGGCGACGGCCCGCGCCCGGTGTTCGGGGTCGTCGGCCGCGCCGGGGACGCCGTGGGCCACCGCCGGGCCGCCGAGGGCGGTCACCGCCTCGGCGAGCGGCGCCGCCTTGCGGCCGGTGATCACGACCCGGGCGCCCTCGGCGACGAGGCGTCGGGCGACGGCCAGCCCGATGCCGCGACTGGCGCCGGTCACCAGGGCCACCCGACCGGCGAGGCGACCGTCGACCGGATGCTCAGATTTTGCAGTCACAGTGCCGATTTTAGGAACGCCCGCCCGACCCGTCAATCACCGTGACGATTCCCACCCGGGATTCGATGGACAGCACACTCAAAGTAAGCGCACTCTTGGTGCACATTGATGCTCCGGAGAGGACACCTGAAGCCATGCCCGAAGCCGTCATCGTCGCCGCCGCCCGCTCCCCGATCGGCCGTGCCAACAAGGGCTCCCTGACCGAGCTGGCACGACAGGACCATCGGCCTGGAGACCATGTACGTCGGCGGCGGCCAGGGCATGGCGATGATCGTCGAGCGGCTGCGCTGAGGCCACGACGCCCGCCGGCCGCCCCCGGGTGCGCGGCACCCGGGGGCGGCACCGACGGGTCAGACGGACGGGATCCCGTTCGCGGGCGGGGCCGGCGGCGCCTCCGGGTACTCGTTGACCGGGCCGCCGCCCGAGTCGGTCTCGTAGGTGGGGCCGAAGTAGTCCTGCTTCCCCTGCTCCACCTTGATCATCCGCATGCCGCCGTACCCGGAGTGGTTGTCCTTGGCGAACCGCAGCGGCGCCAGGCCGGGCCCCTTGAAACCGCCCCGCTCGATCGCGTCGATCAGGCCCTGCCGGGTCAGGTCCTCGCCGGCGGCGAGCAGCGCCTGTACGAAGAGGTAGCCGACCGACATGCCGTAGACGACGTTGCCGTCGAACGCCGCGCCGCCGTTGCGCTCATCGTTGATCTTGCGGAAGAGCGTGGTCCACGGGTCGTCGGTGGCGGCGGCCGAGGGCAGGTAGTTCACCCCGAGCATTCCCTCCAGCAGCCCCTTGGCGTCACCGAGCTGGGCGGCGAGCGTGGTGTAGTCACCGCCCACGCCGGAGACCAGCCACGTCGGCGCGAACCCGATCCGGGCCGCGGTGCCGATCGACAGCGCGGTGAACCCCGGCACGGTGGCCAGGACGACGACCTGGCAGCCGCCGGCCTTCAGCTCACCGATCTGCGGCGCGACGTTGGTGTTGCTGGTGACGTACGTCTGCTTGACCGCGACCGCGGTCGCGCCGAGCACCTGTTCCACCCCGGCCAGGCTGTCCTGGCCGAAGTCGTCGTCCTGACCGAAGAAGCAGACCTTCTGCCCGGCGAGGTTGTTCCTGACGTACGTGGCGAGAATCTTGCCCTCGACGGTGTAGTCGGTGTTGAAACCGAAGGTGTACGGGTAGCGGTCCGGCGCGTTCCAGGCCCGGCTGCCGGAGGCGACGAAGAGGTCCGGCACCCGGCTGGTGTTGAGAAAGTCCAGCACGCCGCTGTGCGGCGGGGTGCCGAGCCCGTTGAGGATGGCGAAGACCTTGTCCTGCAGCACCAGCTCGCGGACCACCTGCTGGGTGGTCGCCGGGTTGTAGCCGTCGTCCATGATCTTGTAGTTGATCTTCCGGCCGTACACCCCGCCGTTGGCGTTGACGTGGTCGAAGTACGCCTTGGTGGCCGGCGCGATCTTCGAGTAGCCGGCCGAGGCCGGCCCGGTCAGCGGCATGTGCGTGCCGACCAGGATCTCGGTGTCGGTGACACCGGGGACCGCCGCCCGGTCCGGGCCGGCCCCGTCACCGCCACAGGCGGCCAGTGCGGTGACCAGTACGGCGCAGGCGGCGATCGCGAATGCGCGGTGCGCGATGCGGTGCATCGTCCGACCTTTCTCGATCCGACGGTGGTCCGCTGGACCGTTGACGAGGGGTGGGTGGTGATGGTGGTGGTGGAGCGGGCGCGTGCGCTGTCGGCTCACCGCCCGGTCGGCACCCGCCACCGGGCACCGACGGACCGGCCGGCGCGGCGCAGCAGACCCTGCACACCACCCGGCGCGGCGATCATCACGACGACCAACGTGACTCCGAAGATCGCCAGGGAGAGGTTTCCGTCCAGCCGCTGCGCGACGGCCGGTGGTGGGTCCACCAGATCCGTGATCATGTGGGTCGCCGCCGGAAGGGCCACCAGGAGCAGGGCACCCCACAGCGCGCCGGCCAGGCTGCCGAGCCCACCGATCACGATGGCCATCAGCAGGTACAGCGACAGGGTCAGCGAGAAGGCGCCGGGCGAGACGCTCTGCGCCAGCACCGCCAGCAGGCCGCCGCCGAGACCGGCGCAGCCCGCGCTGACCACGAAGGCCAGCACCTGGGTACGGCCGACGTGGATGCCGGCGAGCCGGGCCGCCACCTCGTCGTCGCGGACCGCCCGCAGGTTGCGGCCGAACCGGCTGCGGGTCAGATTCGCCAGCAGGACCAGCGTCAGCAGCGCCCCGGCGACGGCGATCCAGGCCTGCCAGCGCTCGTACGGGAAGTAGGGTCCGAGCGCCTCCGGCGCGGGCGCCAGGTGGACCGGCAGCCCCTGCTCGCTGTTGAGGACGCCCCGGAAGGTGGTGGTCAGCGCCGGCACGACGACCGCGACGGCGAGCGTGACCCCGGCCAGGTACGGTCCGCGCAGCCGGGCGGCGGCCGCGCCGATCACCGCACCGGCGGCGACCGTCACCACCACCCCGAGGGCGAGTGAGAGGAGCAGGTATCCGCCGCCGGGGCGGCCGGCGTCGGCGAGCGCGTTCTGGGTCAGGGCCACGGTGTAGGCGCCGGTGGCCATCAGTGCCCCGTGGCCGAGGGAGAGCTGACCGTTGAGTCCGGTGAGGACGGTGAGCCCGGCGGTCGCGCACAGGTAGGCGGCGACCGTCGCCAGCTGGTAGTTGCGGAACGGCTCCAGCGCCCCGGTGACGACGAAGAGCCCGACTCCGGCGACGACGGCCAGCAGCAGGTGCCGCAGCAGGGTGGAGCGCGGCAGCGTAGCCGTCCGCCGGGTGGTGGGCGTGGTGAGTGGTCGGAGAATGGTCACACCTGCCTCGCTCTGCCGGTGGTGAACAGGCCCGCCGGGCGCAGCAGCAGCACGGTGAGCAGCAGGACCAGGACCGCCAGCGGGGTGGTGTCGCTGCCGACGTACCCGCTGACGTAGGACAGGATCAGCCCGACCACCAGCCCGCCGACGACCGCACCCGGTGGGGAGTCCAGGCCGCCGACCACGGCCGCGGTGAAGGCCGAGACGAAGACCAGGTCCATCGCGTGCGGATGCAGGCCCAGCTCGGTCGGGATGACCAGCAGCCCGGCCAGGGCGCCGACCGCGGCGGCGAGCGCCCAGCCGAGGGTCAGCATCCCGGCCACGTTGACCCCGAGCAGCCGGGAGACCTCGGGGGCGAAGGCCGAGGCGCGCATCCGCAGGCCGACCGGGGTGTAGGTGAACAGCAGGGCGAGACCGGTCACCACCACGGCGACCGCGCCGAAGACGAAGAGGTCGTACCGCGAGAGCAGGGCCAGGTCGCCCAGCGTGAGCGGGTCGCGGGAGAACGGGGTGCCGACCGGCCGGAACTCGTTGCCGTAGAGCATCCCGAGGACCGCGTGCACGAGCAGGATCAGGCCGAGCGCGACGATGACCGCGTTCAGCGGCGCCCGGTGGTCGACGAACCGCATCACGCCGCGTTCGACGGCGGCGCCCAGCAACAGCCCGCCGCCGAGCGCGGCGACGAACCCGAGCCAGTACGAGCCGGTCGCCGCGGTGACGCTGTAGGCGACGTAGCCGGTGGCGACGGCCATCGCCCCCTGGGCGAAGTTGACCACCCGGGCGGCCCGCCAGATCAGCACCAGGGCGAGGGCGAACGCGGCGTAGACCGCGCCCCGGCTGAGGCCGTCGACGGTGAGGAAGACGAAGCGTTCCATCGGCTGGCCCTCCTAGAAGCCCAGGTAGGCGTGCCGGAGGTCGTCGTCCGCACGCAGCCGGGCGGCGTCGGCGGTCACCACCACCTGCCCGAGCGCGAGAACGACGCCGTCGTCGGCGACGGACAGCGCGCCGCGTACGTTCTGCTCGACCAGGAGCACGGTCAGACCGGTCCGGTCACGCAGGTCGCGGAGCAGCGCCATGATCTGGGCGGTGACCTTCGGGGCGAGGCCGAGTGACGGTTCGTCGAGCAGCAACAGCCTGGGGCGGGCGACCAGGGCCCGGCCGAGGGCGAGCATCTGCCGCTCGCCGCCGGAGAGCTGGTGCCCGCTGGCCCGCCGCCGCCGGGCCAACGGCTCGAAGAGTTCGTACACCTCGTCGAGGGCGCGTTTCGCGTCGGCCCGGTCCCGGCGCCAGAGCCCGCCGAGGCGCAGGTTCTCCTCGACGGTCAGCTCGGTGACCACGCCCCGGCCTTCGGGGACGTGGGCCATCCCCCGGCGGACCAGCCGCTCGACCGGGGTCGCGCCGATCTCCTCACCGGACAGGACGATCCGGCCGCCGGTGGGACGGACCAGCCCGGACAGCGTACGCAGCAGCGTGGTCTTTCCGGCCCCGTTGGCACCGAGCACCGCGGTAATGGTGCCGGTGCGGATGGTCAGGTCGATGCCACGCAGGACCGGGGCGGCGCCGTACCCGGCGGTGAGCCCCCGCACCTCGAGCAGCGGAACAGCACCACGCTCGCTCATGCCGCCGCCTCGCTTCGCTCACCAGCGGCATGACTCAACACGGAGCCGACCAATCGCTCGCTACGCTCGCTCATGCCGCCGCCTCGCTCCGCGCGCCGTCCTTGTCGGACCGGTCCGCGCCGTCCGAACCGGACGGTCCGGACGGTCCGGACGGGTCGTCGACGCCCAGGTACGCCTCGGTCACGGCCGGGTCGGCGCGGATCTGGTCCGGGGTGCCGGTGGCGACCACCCGGCCGAAGTCGAGCACCATGATCTGGTCGCAGACCGACATCACCAGGTCCATGTGGTGCTCGACCAGCAGCACGGAGCAGGGTTCGTCGGCGTCACGGTGGCGGCCGGCGCGCCGGGGCAGGCCGCTGACGAGTTCCCCGAGTTCGGCGATCTCCTCGACACCGAGGCCGCCCGCCGGCTCGTCGAGCAGCAGCAGCCGGGGCCGGGCGGCCAGGGCGCGGGCCAGCGCGACCCGTTTGCGTAGCCCGTAGGGCAGGGTCGCCGGTAGCGCGTCGGCGTGGTCGGCGACGCCGAGTTCGTCGAGCAGTTCGAGGGCGTCGGCCCGCAGCCGGCGCTCCTCCCGGTCGCTGCGCCGCAGTCCGAGCAGCGCGGACAGGAATCCGGCCCGGGCGGAGCCGGTGGCGCCGGCCATCACGTTCTCGGCGACGGTGAGGCCGGCGAAGAGCCCGACCCCCTGCAGGGTACGGGCGATGCCGAGCCGGGTGAGCCGGTCGGGGCGCGGGTGCAGCGGCCGCCCGCGCAGGGTCAGTGACCCGGCGGCCGGACGGACGAAGCCGCAGATCACGTTGAACAGGGTGGTCTTGCCGGCGCCGTTCGGGCCGATGACGCCGACGACCTGGCCGGGTGGCACCCGCAGGGAGACGTCGTCGAGGGCGACGAGGCCGCCGAACCGTACGCCGATGCCGTGCAGGGCCAGGCCCTCGCCGGGCACCGGCCGCGCGATCGTGGTGTCGGCCATCGGCCCTCCTCCCCCGCTCACGCTCGTACCGGTCCGGAAACTTTTTGCACTGCCACTGCTTTTTACACTGGCAGTGTACTTTTCATACGGGGCTCGTCAATACCTCGTTACGAAGGGGTGACCCGGGATCACGCCGGCGGCAGGTCGACCAGGCCGGCCAGCGCGGCCCGGTGCCGGTCGGCCGCGCCGAACGCGACGGCGGCCGTCCGGGCCCGCTTCAGGTACAGGTGGGCCGGGTGCTCCCAGCTGAACCCGAGCCCGCCGTGGAGCTGCACGCACTCCTCGGCCAGGCGGACCGCGACCGGTCCGCAGTGCGCCTGGGCCAGCGCCGCCGCCACCCGCGCCTCGGGGTCCGGCCCCGCACCCGGATCGGCCTCGGCGAGCACGCCGACGGCGTACCGGGAGACCGCCCCGGCCTGGGTGACCTCGACCCAGGCGTCGGCGAGCCGGTGCCTGAGCGCCTGGAACTGCCCGATCGGGCGGCCGAACTGGTACCGGGTCCGGAGATGGTCGACCGCCGCCGAGAGGCACCACCGGGCGATCCCGTGCTGCTCGGCGGCGAGCAGGACCGCTCCGGCGGTCAGCCCCCAGTGCACCGCACGGGCCGCCCGGCCTCCGGTCGCGACCCGGTACGCCGGCACCGCGTCGAGGGTGATGTCGGTCAACGCCCGGGTCTGGTCCAGCGACACCACCGGTGACCGGTCGACCCCGGCGCCGGCCGCCTCGACGATCCACAGCGCGTCCACGGTCGGGACCAGCAGCAGGTCGGCACCGCCGGCATCGGCGACGCCGGGTACCGCGCCGGTGAGCCGGCGCCCGTCGGCCGCGACGGCGGGCCCGAGGGCGGGACCGGGCGGGGTGTCGACGGGCAGCACCAGCACCGCCCGGCGGGTGCCGTCCGCGAGCCGGGCGAGCCAGTCGTCCGCGGCACAGGCCAGCAGCGTCTGGGTGGCGACCACCGCGCTCGCCAGGTAGGGCACCGGCGCCACCGCCCGCCCCAGTTCCTCGCAGACGACCGCGTTCTCCCGCAGCCCGCCGCCACCGCCGCCGAGCCGTTCGGGGATCGCCAGCCCGGCCAGCCCCATCTCGACGGCGAGCAGCGACCACAGCGCCGGGTCGTCGGGTCGGCCCTGGTTGGCCAGCACGACCTGCCACGGGCCGCGCTCGGCGAGCATCGCCCGTACGCTGTCCCGCAGGTGCGTCTCCACCTCGTCGTACCGCGGGTCGACGCTCATCGGGGAACGTCCCGCCAGGCGGTGTCCCGGTCGGCACGGGGTCCGGCGGGCAGCCCCAGGACGCGCTCGGCGATGATGTCGCGCAGGATCTCGGAGGTGCCGCCCTCGATGGAGTTGCCCCGGGCACGCAGGTAGCGGTAACCGGGGGTGCGGCCGAGCATGTCGACCCGGTCCGGCCGCCGCATCTCCCATCCGTCGTAGCGCAGCCCGTCCGCGCCGAGCAGGTCGAGTTCCAGGCCGGAGACCGCCTGGGTGAGGGCGGCGTAGGAGAGCTTGACCGCCGACCCCTCCGGGCCCGGGTCCCCGGCGGCGGCCTGTCGCCGCACGAGCATCCCGGTCAGCCGGACCGCCTCGGCCCGGACCCAGAGCCGGACCAGCTCGTCGTGCAGCCCGGGAGTACGCCGGTCGGGGCGCTCCCGCCAGGCCCGCGCGAGTACGCCGATCATGCCGTCCTCGCGCGGGGCGGGCCGGCCGCCGATGGCGACCCGTTCGTTCATCAGGGTGGTACGCGCCACCCGCCAGCCCTGACCGACCTCGCCGAGGCGCAGTTCGTCGGGGAGCCGTACGTCGGTCAGGAAGACCTCGTTGAACTCGGCCTCGCCGGTGAGCTGCCGGAGCGGGCGGACCTCCACCCCGGGGGCGGTCATGTCGCAGACGAAGTAGGTCAGGCCCTGGTGTTTGGGCAGGTCCGGGTCGGTCCGGGCGAGCAGCAGCCCCCAGCGGGCGCGGTGGGCCATGGAGGTCCAGACCTTCTGCCCGTTGACGATCCAGCCGTCGGTGCCGGTCACGCGGGCCGCGCGGGTGGCCACCGAGGCGAGGTCGGAGCCGGCGCCGGGCTCGCTGAAGAGCTGGCACCAGATCTCCTCGCCGGTCCACAGCGGCCGCAGCAGCCGCTCACGGAGGGCGGGGCCGCCGTGCCGGAGGATGGTCGGCGCGGCCATGCCGAGGCCGATCCCGTTGCGGTGGGGTGCGTTGTCGGGGGCGCCGGCCGCGGCGAACGCCGCGTCGACCAGCGGTTGCAGTTCGCGGGGCGCGTCGAGGCCGCCGAGGCCGGCCGGGTGGTGGATCAGGGCCAGCCCGGCGTCGAACCGGGCCCGGAGAAACCTCGTACGGCCCAGCGTACCGGGGTCGTGCCCGGCCAGGAACTCGGCCACCAGGCCGGGCAACCGTTCCTTCCACACGCCTACCTCCCGCATGACTAGTTGCACCGAGAGTGCAATATATGACCGACGACCGATTGACGTCCAGCGCCCGGTGACGACCGGCCGGCGGAGGTCGCTCCCCCGCCGGCCGGTCGTCACCGGGCGGTCGCCGGCGGCCGGATCGTGGCCGGCGGCCGGATCGTGGGCCGGCGTCCGCTAGACCGGACAGGTGTTCCGGTACTCCTCGATCGCCAGCCCGCCCGGGCCCGGGCAGAGGAACTGCGTGTACCGCGTGTCGTTGTCCACGAACCGCTTCAGCCACGAGATCATCTGCTTGGCCATCGGGGTGTTGGAGACCTGCGGGAAGAAGTGGCTGGCATTGTTGAGCTCCAGGTAGGCCTTCTCCGGCGCCGCCGAGATGCTGGCGTAGAACGGCTCGGAGTGGGTCGCGACCGGGGCCACGCTGTCCGACTCGCCGCCGATGATCAGCGTCGGCACCCGCAGCGTCGACCAGCTCTTCGTGGTGTGCCACGGAGCCAGCGGAATGGCCGCCTTCAGATCCGGACGGCTGCGCGCCGCCGCCAGCGAGCCGCCGCCACCCATCGAGTGACCGGCGACCGCCAGCCGGGAGGCGTCGACCCGGCTGCGCACCGAACTCCGGTTGACCAGGTAGTCGAGGGCGGCGAGCAGTTGCCGGCCCCGGCTGTCCGGCTGGTCGAGCGTGGTGTTGGTCTCGATACCGAAGACCACGAAGCCCTGCGAGGCCAGCCGGGGACCGAGCCAGTCCAGGCTGGACCAGTAGGCGGTGAAGCCGGGCGAGATCGCGACCGCGCCGAACGTGCCGTCGGCGGTCGTGGTCGGGTAGTAGATCACGCCGCCGCCGAAGCCGGTCGCGACCAGTGAGGAGACGTTGACGGACGAGGTCGCGTACGGGCCCCGGGCGGCCTCGACGCTGGCGTTGGTCGGGGCGGGGCCGCGCTCGTACGGGTTGTCGGCGGCCTGCGCCGCCGGGGCGGCGGCGATCGTACCGGCGACCAGGCCGGCGACCATGGTCAGGCCGAGGAGGACGCGGGCCGGTCGGCGGGTCGGGGTGGGACGGGTGGTGGCTGACATGTCACTGCACTCCCTGCCGTGCGGGGATATATCGACATCGGCCAGTTTCTTGCCGGAGGCCGGTCGCCCGCATCGGCGAAACCACCGGTCTCCGCCACCCCGGCCCGCGCACGGCCGGACGCCGGTGCCCGGACCGCCGGTCCGGGCACCGGGCACACCCGCCCCCGGCGGCCCCGACGGCGGTCCTTTGTGGTCGCTCCGGTCGCCGGCCGGCGACCGGTCATGCCCTAAGCTCCACTGCGGTTCAGAGCCGCCGAGGAGATCCATGTCGAGCAGTCCCCGTCCCCCGTCGCATCCGATCTCCGCGGCGTGCGGGGCCCTGGTCGGCGCCTCCTGGTTCAACATCGCCAGCTTCGTGGTGGTGGGTGTCAACGCGGTGGCGCTCGGCCTGGAGACGTACGACGCGGTGGTCGCCGTGGCCGGCTCCGCGCTGCGCTGGATCGAGTACGCCTGCCTGGCCTACTTCGTCCTCGAACTGCTCATCCGGTTCGGGGCACACCTGCCGGCACCCGCCGGCTTCTTCCGGGACGGGTGGAACGTCTTCGACCTGGTGATCGTGACCGCACCCCTGCTTCCGGGCGTACGGGAGAACGTGACGGTGCTGCGGCTGCTGCGCCTGGCGCGGATCGCGCGGGCGTTCCGGCTCTTCCCCAGCCTGCGCGTGATCTTCGTCGGGATCCGGCGCAGCCTGCCCGGCCTGGGCAGCTTCCTGCTGGTCACCGCCCTGCTGCTGTACGGCTACGCGGTGCTCGGCTGGATGCTCTTCGGCACCGCCTATCCCGAGCGGTACGGCACGGTCGGGCAGGCGATGCTGACGCTCTTCCTCCTGCTGTCGCTGGACGGCATCACCGACACTTTGCAGGCCGGCCGCCAGGTGACCGACTGGGCGGTCCTCTACTACGTCTCCTACATGGTCGCCGCCTGCTACCTGCTCACGAACCTGCTCGTCGGCCTGGTGCTGACCGCCCTGCAGGAGGCGCACCAGGACGAACGCGCCGCGGCGCTGCAGAGCCGCCGACCGCCGGCCGGCGACGACCGGCGCGAGCCGTCCGTACAGGAGCAGTTGGCCCAACTGCACGCGATCATCAGCGACCTGGAACGGCGGATGCCGGACCGGTCGCCCGCCCCGGATGCCCCCGCCCCGGCCTGCGATGGAACCTGCGACCAGCCGGTGGCCGACCGCGGCGTTCCGGCGTAGCGCCGCCGGGCGAAACGGTGCCGGGTGGCGACCCTCGCGGGCCGCCACCCGGCGGGGGGAGGAGGAGCTATCTGCGCCAGGTCCAGGAGTAGTGGACGTCGTAGACGCCGTCGTGGTCGGAGAAGCGGAACACACCCGAGGGCAGCGCGTCGTTGATGGTGTTCAGCGTGAACTGCGAACTGCCGGCCTGCATGAAGACGTCGTCGTTGAACGAGTTGATGATCCAGTTGACCAACTCGACGGCGAAGTAACCGGCGAGCGCGCCGAGCGCCTGCGCGATCAGCTTGCTGCGCAGGACCGGTTCGAGCACCTGGCCGACCCGCCGTGCGACCTCGGTCTGGACGGTGCCCTTCACCTGCTGCCACACGGTGTTGAGGACGCTGGCGAACCCGCCCGCGTCGACCTCGGTGAGCAGGACCGACGCGGTGTAGACGCCGGGGTAGGTGGTCGGCAGGTCGAACGAGCCGAACGTGAACCCGTTGTTGTAGAAGGTCCAGATGGTGCCGTCGTCGAAGCCCTGCGGGATCTCGTAGGCACCGACCTGGAGCGTGTCACCGCCCGGGGTGACGACCAGGCCGCCGAGGGCGATCTCGTCCGAGCCCCACTCGCCGACGCCGCTACCGGTCTCGTCGACACAGACGACCTTGTTGATCATGAACTTGAGGCCGGTCTTGGGCTTGGGCGCCGGCGGCGGCTCACAGATGCCCAGGTCACGGCAGGGGTCGGGCTCCGGGTCCGGACAGTCCTGGCAGCGGGCGTCCTGCGCGCCGCCGGGCGCCCTGAGGGCCGCCTCGGCGTCGTGGCGGGCCTTGAGCGCCGAGCCGAACCGGGCCGGGTCCACCGGCAGCGGGCTCCGGGCGTAGACGTCGGCGAACCCGCGCCCCGCGTACTCGGCGGGAGCGACCTTGCCGTACCGCCCGAACTGGGTGTCGGCCTTGGTCAGCATCGCCTTCGCGCCGTCGGTGTACGCCTGGCGCCGCTGCGCCGGCATGTCCTGGAACGCGTCCGCGAGCTGCGCCTCGATGCTGCCCGCCGGCCACGAGCGATCGGGGTCGGCGGCGGCCACGGCGATCGAGTAACGCATCGCGTCGCTGGCGTCGACGAAGAGCGCGTTCACCATCTCGGTGACGTCGGCCGCGGACGCCGGCGGCGTCGCGGGCTTGGCGACCGCGTGGGTGGCCCCCAGACCGACGGTCATGACGGCGGCGCAGGTGACCGCGGCGGCTCTGCCGAGCCAACCCACGCGCCGCTGTGAGGTGTGAAGAATTGACATACGACTGATGCTCATCGCTGGCTGCCGCCCTTACATGGGTGCACACCACCCACATTTCTGCGGCCGGATCCGGCCGATCGGCTGGCAACCGGAACGGCTTGCAAGGGCGTCTACGATCGCGAGGACCACAGTCTCACCAACGAGGGGGACCCATGGCACCCAAGCGCCGGTTCCTGGCCGCACTCCTTGCCACGGCCCTGGTCACAGTAGGTTTGGTCGGCAGCGCGGCCACCCGCGGCAGCGCATCGTCCAACCCGGACACGGCGGTCGTCACGGCCGTCGGATACCACCCGCACGGCTGCGGGGGTTGCGGCAACGGGGGAAGCTGACGGGGTTCGATCCGGCACCACGCGGAAGTGACGTGAACCCGACTCCACTGACCTCGCCCGTCCTGATCGGACGGGATGCCGAGCTCACCACGATCGCCGAGGCGGCCGGACAGGTCCGCCTCGGTCACGGCCGGGCGCTGTTCGTCACCGGAGAGGCCGGGATCGGCAAGTCCCGGCTCATCCGGGACGCCGGCCGGGCCGTGACCGGGATGACGGTCCTGTCGGGCCGGGCCACCGTGGCCGGCACGTCGATGCCGTTCCGGCCACTGGTCGAGGCACTCAACACCCGCCTGCGGGTCGGCCCGACGCCCACCGGCCCGGAACTCGAACCGTTCCGGCCGGCGCTGTCGCGGCTCTTTCCCGAGTGGCGGGCCGACGGCGCGGCCGGATCCGGCGCGGGCGAGTCCACGCTGGTGCTGGCCGAGGGGGTGCTGCGGCTGCTGGCGGTGCTGGGCCGTGAGCAGCCGCTGCTGCTGGTGCTCGAAGACCTGCACGACGCCGACCCGGAAACCCTCGAGGTGCTCGGCTACCTCACCGCCAACCTGGCCGGGCTGCCCGTACTCGTGCTCGCCTCACTGCGCACCGGGCCGTCACCGGCGCTCGACCTGGCGTACCGGCTCCGGCGCGACCACGACGTGCCGCTGCTGGCACTGTCCGCGCTGACGCCCGCGCAGGTGACCCAGCTGGCGGCACAGTGCCTGCGCACCGATCCCGCCGACCTGCCCGAACGGCTGGCGGACCGGCTGGCCCGCAACTCCGACGGGGTGCCGTTCGTCGTCGAGGAGCTGCTCGCCGGCATGATGGCCAGCGGCGCCCTGCGCCAGCACGACGCCCGCTGGCACAGCGATGACGACCTGGCCGGCCCGGTGCCGGTGACGGTCGTACGCGCCGTCGCCGACCGCGCCGACCGGCTCGGGCCACCGGGGCGCCGCCTGCTCGAGGCCGCCGCGGTAATCGGTGCCCGGTTCCCGCTCCCCGTACTGCACTCGATGCTGGAACAGACCGCCGAGGCGACCGACGAACTGCTGCGCACCGCGACCGCCGCGCACCTGCTGCGCCCCGACCCGACCGACCCCGACTGGTACGCCTTCCGGCACGCCCTGATCGCCACCGCGCTGCTCGGCGAACTGCCGCACCGCGAACGGTCCCGGCTCGCCGCCACCGCCGCCCGCGCGCTGGCGGCCCGCTATCCGGACCTGCCGGGTGAGCTGTGCCCGCTGGCCGCCGAATTGCGGCTCGCCGCCGGGGACAGCGCCGGTGCGGCGCACCTGCTGGCCCAGGCCGGCGACCGGGCGCTCGCCCAGGGCGCGGCGAACTCGGCGGCGACGCTGCTCGAACGCGCGCACCACCTGTTGCGCAGCTGCGGCGACCGGCCGGGCTCGGTCGCGGTGCTGGAACGCCTGCTCACCGCCCTGGAGGAGATCGGTGAATTCGACCGCGCACAGGGGCTGGTCAACGCGGTCCTGGCCCTGCCCGACCTGACCACCGCCGAGGCGATCGCGCTGCACTCCCGGCTGGGGTGGATGGCTTTCCACGGTGGCCGCACCGCCGACGCGGAGAGCCGTATCGCGGCGGCCCGCATGCTGCTCGGGCCGGACGCCGGTGCCGCACAGCTCGCCGCCGTCGACGTGGTGCACGCCCACGTGCTCAGCCTCCAGGAGGGGCGTGCCGACGAGGCCGAACGGGTCGCGTTGCGGGCGGCGACCGAGGCCGAGCGGGTCCCCCTGCCCGAGGTCGTCTGCCGGGCCCGGCAGCTACTGGCGCTGATGGCCCGGCGCCGGGGGTTCGCCGAGGCGGACCGGCACCTGCTGGAGGTCCTGCGGGTGGCCGAGGAACACCGGCTGCCGCTGTGGCGGATCAGGGCGTCGATCCGGCTCGCCTCCAACCGCATGATCCAGACCGGCCACAGCGAGCAGCTCCGGCAGGCCCGCGGGGCCGCCTGGGCGATGGGCGCGGTACACACCGGCTACGAGGCCGACGCCAGCCTGGCCATGCACGACGTCTTCTACGGCCGGTACGACGAGGCGCTGCGGGGCGCGGGCGAATGCGCGGCGGCGATGGTCCGCTTCGGCAAGGCCGGCGACCTGCGGTACGCGCTCGCGGTCCAGGCGGCCGCCCACGCGCACCGCGCCGACCGGGCCGGCATGGAGGCGGCGCTGGCCGAGTTCGCCCGCCGCGGCGGCCTGGACTCCTACCACATGCCGATCGTGCACGGGCTCTCCCGCGCCTTCTGCGCCCTGCTTGAGGAGGACCGGCCGGCGGCACGCTCCGAACTGGACGCGGCGCGGGCCTTCGACGAACGACGCGACACCATCTACTACCAGTACGGCAGATACGGGCTGGCGCTGCTGCTGGACGTGCTGGCGGGCGGCGCCGGCCGGCGCGAGTACGAGGAGGTCGCCGCGCACCCGGCCGCCGCGCTGCGCTGGAACCGGCAGTTCGTCCACTTCGCGGACGCGGTGCTGCTCGGTGCCACGGGTGCGGCCAGCCCCGCCGCGACGGCGCTGGCCAGGGCGCGCGAGGCGGCGGCGGTCTTCCCGACCGCGCACCGCCTGGGCCTGCGGCTGGTGGCGGAGGCCGCGCTGGAGCACGGCTGGGGTGACCCGGCCAGGTGGCTGCGGGAGGCCGAACTCCATTTTCAGACCATCGGTACGCCCTGGGTCGCCGCCGCCTGCCGGACCCTGATCCGCCGGGCCGGGCAGCGGGCCCCGCAGCGCCGTACCGGGCACGACCTGCTGCCGCCCCGGTTACGGGAGCGGGGGGTGACCGTACGGGAGCACGAGGTGCTGCTCCTGCTCGCCGAACGGCACGGCAACAAGGAGATCGCCCGCCGCCTCTACCTGTCGCACCGCACCGTCGAGAAGCACGTCGCGAGCCTGCTGCGCAAGTTGGATCATCCGCACCGGTCCGCGCTCTGCGACTATGCCGCCGCCATGCCCGCGCCCGGCCATGGAGAGCCAGCCGGGTAGCGCCGACGGCGGGAAGCGATCCGGCGGGCGGCGGCTCAGCCGGGTGGCGGGGCGACGCTGTCGCGGGCGACCAGGGTCGGCGCGATGGTCTGGCGCAGCGCCCCACCGTTGTCGGACTCGATCTGGGTCAGCAGCAACCCGATGCTCGCCCGGGCCACCGCGCCGAAGTCCGGCCGGACGGTGGTCAGCGGTGGGATGAAGTATGCGGCCTCCGGCACGTCGTCGAAGCCGACCACGCTGATCTCGTGCGGCACGCGGCGGCCGTGCTCGTGCAGCGCCCGCAGTACGCCGAGGGCCAGGTGGTCGTTGGCGGTGAAGACCGCGGTGACCTCCGGCATCCGCGCCAGCATCTGCCCGCACCGGTAACCGGCCGCCGCGGACCAGTCCGCCGCGATCAGCGGTGGCACCTCGGCCCCGGCGGCGTGCAGGGCATCCCGCCAGCCCTCGATGCGCCCGACGCTGTCGAACCAGTCGGACGGCCCGGACACGTGCCAGACGGTGCGGTGCCCGGCGTCGAGCAGGTGCCGGGTGGCCTGCCGGGCACCGGCCACCTGGTCGACCGTCACCAGCGGCACCGGCCGGTTGGGGTCCCCGTCGATGGTGACCAGCGGAATGTCCTTGGGCAGCCGTTCGAGTGCCTCACCGGCCGACTCCACCGGGGCGATCAGGACGATGCCGGCGACCCGGTGGGCGAGGTGCCGCTCGACCACGGCGGAGATCGACCGGTGGTCGAGATTGCGTACGCTGCCCACGCTGACGGCGAAGCCGGCCTCGGCGGCCTCCTGTTCGAGTGCGGCGAGCAGCGAGGCCGGGCCGTAGAGGGTGGTGTTCTGGGCGACCACGCCGATCACCTGGGAGCGGCCGGTGACGAGCGCGCGGGCCGCCGGGTTGGGCCGGTAGCCGATCTCGGCGATCGCGGCCTGGACGCGCAGCCGGGTCTGCTCGCGGACGTTGGGGTGGCCGTTGAGCACCCGGGACACCGTCTGGTGGGAGACTCCGGCGAGGCGAGCCACGTCCGTCATCGCAGGATCACGCACGGCCATCCACTCCCCGCCTGCCCGTCGGTCGTCGTGGCTCCGTCCACGATGTCCGGAGCGACCCGAGAAACGAAACCCCTCTCGCGGTGTCCACTTCAGCGCTCATCGTCCGGGTGGATAGCGATCACCGTAGTCTACGGCAACCGCCTCCGCCGCAACGGAAAGCACGTCGTCCGTTCGGCGCGTCCGGGCCCGGGACGGCCGGGCCCGGAGACGCGACGGAGGCGCCTCGGGCATGGACGAGGACACCTCCGTCACAGCCCGGTCAGAAGCCCCGGGCGAGCCGGTAGTAGGCCTGGTTCCAGCGGATCTCGTCGGCGAACCGGCGGGGGTCGGTGTTCGCGTCGATGACGACCAGTTCGGTGCGGCTCATCTCGGCGAGGTCCGTCAGTTCTTCGACCCCCACCGCCTGGGACAGCACGGTGTGGTGCGGGGCGCCGGCGGTGATCCACGCCTCGGCCGAGCCGGGCAGGTGCGGGCGGGGCCGCCAGACGGCGCGGGCCACCGGCAGGCGGCGCAGCGGCTGTGGCGGCGCGACGACGTCGACCTCGTTGGCCACCAGTCGGAACCGCTCCCCCATGTCGGCCAGGCCGAGCACCACCGCCGGGCCGGGTGCCGCGTCGAAGACGAGCCGGACCGGGTCCTCCCGGCCGCCGATGCTGAGCGGGTGGATCTCCACGTCCGGTACGCCCGCCGCGATGGTGGGGCACACCTCGAGCATGTGGGCGCCGAGGATCAACTCTTCGCCGGGGGTGAGGTCGTAGGTGTAGTCCTCCATGAACGAGGTGCCGCCCTGGACGCCGGCTGACATCGCCTTGAGGGTGTGGACCAGGACGGAGGTCTTCCAGTCCCCCTCGCCGCCGAAGCCGTAGCCGTCGGCCATCAGCCGTTGCACGGCGATGCCGGGCAGTTGGCGCAGTCCGCCGAGGTCTTCGAAGTTGGTGGTGAACGCTTTGAACCCGCCGGCGTCGAGGAAGGTCCGCAGGCCGATCTCGAGCCGGGCGGCGTAGCGCAGGGAGTCGTGGCGGTCGCCGCCGGGGCGCAGCGCGGCGACCACGCGGTAGGTGTCGTCGTACTCCTTGACGAGGTCGTCGACCTGCGCCTCGGTGACCTCGCCGACGACCTGGACCAGGTCGTTGACGCCGTACGTGTTGACGGAGACACCGAAGCGCAGTTCGGCCTCGACCTTGTCGCCCTCGGTCACGGCGACGTCGCGCATGTTGTCGCCGAACCGGGCCAGCCGCAGGCTGCGCATCGCCGACCAGCCGAGTGCCGCCCGCGTCCAGGCACCGACGCGGGTGGCGACGCGCGGGTCGGTGACGTGTCCGGCGACGGTCTTGCGGGCGACGCCGAGTCGGGTCTGGATGAATCCGAACTCGCGGTCGCCGTGGGCGGCCTGGTTCAGGTTCATGAAGTCCATGTCGATCTCGTCCCACGGCAGCAGGACGTTGGCCTGGGTGTGCAGGTGCAGCAGTGGTGTCTGCAACGCGTCGAGGCCGCCGATCCACATCTTGGCCGGCGAGAAGGTGTGCATCCAGGCGATGACCCCGACCGCCCCCTGTACGGCGGCGTCCCGGCAGACCCGCAGGATGTCGGCGCTGGTCGTCAGGACCGGCTTCCAGACCACGCGGGCGGGGATGTCCGCCGAGTCGTCGAGCAGTGCGGCGATCTGCCGGGACTGGTCGGCGACCTGGCGCAGGGTGTCCTCGCCGTACATGGCCTGGCTGCCGGTGAGAAACCAAACCTCGGGTTCAGGGTGGGGTGCCATGGGGTTGCCTTCCGCGAGTGGGGCGATCATTTGAAGCGGATGCCGATGAGGCGTTGCAGGAGGATGAAGGCGAAGAGCAGACCGCCGATCACGATCTTGGTCCACCAGGAGTTGAGGCTGCCGTCGAAGGTGATCAGGGTCTGGATCACGCCCAGGACCAGCACCCCGAGCACGGTGCCGAAGACGTAACCCGACCCACCGGTCAGGACGGTGCCGCCGATGACGACCGCCGCGATCACGTCGAGCTCCATGCCGACGGCGATCAGCGGCGCGCCCGACAGGGTGTAGAACGACAGCAGGATGCCGCCGATCGCCGAGCACAGGCCGCTGATGGTGTAGACGGCGATCCGGGTACGGCCGACCGGCAGCCCCATCAGCAGGGCCGACTGCGGGTTACCGCCGATCGCGTGGACGTTGCGGCCGAAGCGGGTGTAGGCCAGGACCCAGGCCGCGACGAGCACGACGACGAACGCGATGAGCACGCTGATCGACACGAAGTTGCCACGCGGATCGCCGATGCGCTGCTGGGACATCGTGGTCCAGAAGCCGTCGGTGATCGGGATCGACCGGTCGCTGATGAAGGTGCACATGCCCCGGGCGAAGAACATCCCGGCGAGGGTGACGATGAACGGCTGGATCTCGAAGTAGTGGATGGCGCAGCCCATCAGGAAGCCCAGCGTCGGTCCGATGAGGAGCGCGATCAGCAGCACCGGCAGCGCGGGCAGGCCACCCTCGAGCAGCCACGCCGAGACCATCGCCGTCATCGCCACGACCGAGCCGACCGACAGGTCGATGCCGCCGGTGAGGATCACGAAGGTCATCCCGACCGCGACGACGAGCAGGAACCCGTTGTCGATGAAGATGTTGAAGACGACCTGGACGTTGGAGAAGGCCCGGTACTGGGACACGCCGATGCCGTACATGACCAGGAGCAGGGCCAGGGTGGCCAGGACCGGGATGTGCCGGCGGGGCAGCCGGGGCCGTGGGCGGCCGGTGGTCAGGGTCGAACTGGTCATGCCGGCACCTGCTCCTTCTGCCGCTGCGGGGCCGTCGGCCGGGGCGGGGTGTTGCGACGGCGGGTGAACTTCGCGCGGAACGCCGGGGCCTGGACGAGGCAGACGGCGATGACGACGACCGCCTTGAACAGCAGGGCGGTCTGCGGCGAGATGTTCATGGCGTACACCGACGTGGTCAGGGTCTGGATGATCAGCGCGCCGAGGATCGTCCCGCTGAGGAAGAACCGGCCGCCGGCCAGCGCGGTGCCGCCGATGACGACGGCCAGGATCGCGTCGAGTTCGACCCAGAGGCCGGCGGCGTTGCCGTCGGCGCTGGAGACGTTGGCCGTCATCATGAACCCGGCCACCGCCGCGCAGCCGGCGCTGATCACGTACACCAGGAAGATGATCCGGCCGGAGCGGATGCCGGCGAGGCGGCTGGCCTCGGCGTTGCCGCCGACCGACTCGATGATCATGCCCAGTGCGGTACGGCGGGTGATCACCGCCACCAGCAGGGCCGCCGCCAGCGCGATGAAGATCGCCAGCGGCAGGGTGAGGAGGTGACCGAGCCCGATCGCCCGGTAGGGCCCGGAGTTGACCGTGACGATCTGGCCCTCGGTGATCAGCTGCGCGAGGCCCCGGCCGGCCACCATCAGGATCAGGGTGGCGATGATCGGTTGGATGCCGATGACGGCGACCAGGACTCCGTTCCACGCACCGAGCGCCAGCGCGACCCCGAACGCCAGGGCCAGCGCGGTCAGGACGGTGGCGAGACTGTTCTGGTCGGGCTGGCCGCTGATGTAGACGCAGGCGACGGCGCCGCTGATGGCACAGAGCGAACCGACGGACAGGTCGATGCCGCCGGTCGAGATGACCAGGGTCATGCCCAGCGCGACGAGGATCAGGGGCGCGCTCAACCGCAGGATGTCGATCGGGGTCCCGTAGAGGTGGCCGTCCTTGACCTCGATCGCGAGGAACCCGGGACGGTAGATCGTGTTGGCGGCCAGCATGAGCACGAGTACGGCGGCCGGCCAGAAGAGCCGGTGACCGATCAGCGCCCGGTAGCGGCTGCGTACGTCGTTCATCGGGTCGCCTCCTCCCGCTCGGATCCGCTGGCGATGGTCTGCATGACGCGGTCGGCGTCGACGGTGTCGTCGTTGGTGAGCTGGGCGACCATCTCCCGGTCGCGCATGACCACGACCTTGTGGCTCAGCCGCAGCACCTCCTCCAGTTCGGCGGAGATGAACAGCACGGCCATGCCGCCGTCGGAGAGCTGCACCACCAGCTTCTGGATCTCGGCCTTCGCACCGATGTCGATGCCCCGGGTGGGTTCGTCGAGGATCAGCAGCCGGGGCTCGGTGATCAGCCACCGGGCCAAAAGCACCTTCTGCTGGTTGCCGCCCGACAGGTTGCGTACCGGCATGTCCGGATCGGCCGGCCGGATGCTCAACGCCCGGACGTACTTGTCGACCAGCTCGTCCTGGCGGCGGCGCGGGATCGGCCGGAGCCAGCCGCGCGCGGCCTGCATCGCGAGGATCATGTTCTCGCGGACCGACAGGTCGGCGATGATGCCCTCCGCGCGGCGGTTCTCCGAGCAGAATCCGATGCCGTGGCCGATGGCCTGGACGGGGTTGCGCAGCGCCGCCCGCCGGCCGCTGACGGAGGCGTGGCCGTGGTCGGCGCGGTCGGCGCCGAACAGCAGCCGCGCCGCCTCGGTGCGACCGGAGCCGAGCAGGCCGGCCAGGCCGACCACCTCGCCGGCGTGGATGGTGAGGCTGAACGGCTCGACCGCGCCCTTGCGGCCGAGGTCGGCCACCTCCACGAACGGGGTCCCGCTCTCCAGCGCGGCCACGTCGGGGCGCGGCTGTTCCTCCAGCCGTTCGAGGACGTCGAGCTCCTTGCCGATCATCTTCTCGACCAGGGTGAGCTGCGGCAGTTCCGCGGTCGGGTACTCGCCGACGAGCCGACCGTTGCGCAGCACGGTGATGCGGTCGGCGATGCCGTAGACCTGGTCGAGGAAGTGGGTCACGAACAGCAGGGCGATGCCCTCGTCCCGCAACTGGCGCATGATGCGGAACAGTTGCGCGACCTCGCCGGCGTCCAGGCTGGACGTCGGCTCGTCCAGGATCAGCACCCGCGCCTGTACGTCGATCGCCCGGGCGATCGCGACCATCTGCTGCACGGCCAGCGAGTACGTCCCCAGCGGCGCGGTGACGTCGATGTCGATCTCCAGGCGGGCGAGCAGGGCCCGGGCGCGACGGCGGACCTCACCCCAGCGGACGGCGCCGAAGCGGCGGGGTTCCCGGCCGATGAAGATGTTCTCCGCGACCGACAGGTTGGTGCAGAGGTTGACCTCCTGGTAGACGGTGCTGACCCCGGCCGCGGTCGCCCGCATCGGACCGCTGAAGGCCACCTGCTCCCCGTCGAGGGTGATGGTGCCCTCGTCGATGCCGTAGACGCCGGTCAACACCTTGATCAGGGTCGACTTGCCGGCGCCGTTCTCGCCCATCAGGGCGTGTACCTCGCCCGGGAAGAGCCGGAAGTCGACGTCTTGGAGTGCGCGTACCCCGGGGAAGGTCTTGCTGATCCCGGTCATCGTCAGGACCGGACGGCTATCCGTCATCCCATCAGATCCTCTTCTGGTTGTGCCGGTGCGGAGGGGCCGTACGCCCGGCCGGTCGGGGCCGGGCGGCGCCCGGGACCGCCGCCGAAGCGGGCGGCGGTCCCGGACCCCGGTCAGTACTTGCGGTTGGGCAGGGCTTCCTTGGCCTGCTCCTGGGTGAAGGTGGTCTCCTCGGTCTCGATCCGGGGCGGCACCGTCTCACCGGCGTGGACCTTCTTGGCCAGGTCCATCAGCTGTGGGCCGAGCAGCGGGCTGCACTCGGCGATGAAGTTGAACTTGCCGTCCGCCAGGGCCTGCATGCCGTCGCGTACGGCGTCGATGGTGATGATGGTGATGTCCTTGCCGGGCACCTTGCCGGCGGCGGTGATCGCCTCCAGCGCACCCAGGCCCATGTCGTCGTTGTGCGCGAACAGCACGTCGATCTTCGGGTTGGCCTTGAGGAACTGCTCCATGACCTGCTTGCCGCCGGCCCGGGTGAAGTCACCCGACTGCGACGCGACGATCTTCAGCTTGGGGTCGGCCGCGATCGCCTCGGCGAAACCCTTCTTGCGGTCGTTGGCCGGCGCCGACCCGGTCGTGCCCTGCAACTCGACGATGTTGACGTCGCCGGTCGCGTCCTTCTTGTCCTCGATCAGCCACTCGCCGGAAAGCCGGCCTTCCTTGACGAAGTCCGAACCGAGGAAGGTCTTGTACAGCGTCTTGTCGGCCGAGTCGACGGCGCGGTCGGTCAGGATGACCGGGATGTCGGCGTCCTTCGCCTCCTTGAGCACGGTGTCCCAGCCGGACTCCACCACCGGCGAGAAGGCGATCACGTCGACCTTCTGCTGGATGAAGTTGCGGATGGCCTTGATCTGGTTCTCCTGCTTCTGCTGGGCGTCGTCGAACTTCAGCTCGATGCCCGCGGCGGCGGCCGCCTCCTTGACCGAGGTGGTGTTCGCCGTACGCCAGCCGCTCTCCGCGCCGACCTGGGAGAAGCCCAGGGTGATCTTGCCGTCGTCGGCGGCGTCGCCGCCGGTGTCGCTGTTGCCGCAGGCGGCCAGGCCGCCGACGAGCAGTACGGCGCCGAGCGCCGCGGCGACGGGGCGGGCCAGTCGGAACCTCTTCGTGCCTCTCATCGGATCTCCTTCCGGGGGTGGTGGATACACCTGTCCGTGCGTGGACCCGGGGGGATGCACGGGCTGGTGCGGTTCAGGTGTGGTCGCGGCCGCACCGCGAGACGGTGCGCCGGCCGAGCCGTGGGTGTCGCCCGGCTAGGTGTTCGTCGGCGACACCGGGCGTTGGCCGTAGACGTTCTGGTAGCGGTCGTAGAGGGCGTCGACGTCGGCCGGATCGATCGGCACCGGCTGCCCGAGCGCGCGGGCCAGGTGCGCCGTACGGGCGACGTCCTCGCACATCACCGCGGCCTTGACGGCCGCGCGGGCGTCCCGGCCGATGGTGAAGACGCCGTGGTTGCGCATGAGCACGGCCGGCGAACGGTGTCCGGTGAGGGTCGAGACGATGCCCTTGCCGATGTCGTCGCCGCCGATCAGCGCGAACGGCCCGATCGGTATCTCCCCGCCGAACTCGTCGGCCTGCGCGGTCAGGTGACAGGGAATCGCCTCGCCACGGGCGGCCCACGCGGTGGCGTACGTGCTGTGGGTGTGGACGACCCCGCCGACCTCCGGCATGGCCCGGTAGACGTAGGCGTGGGCGGCGGTGTCGCTGGACGGGGAGTGGTCGCCTTCGACGACGGCGCCGTCGAGGTCGCAGACGACCATGTTGTCGGCGGAGAGGTCGTCGTAGTCGACGCCGCTCGGTTTGATGATTATGAGGTCCCGGCCCGGTACCCGGGCGGAGACGTTGCCGGCGGTCCAGGCGACCAGCCCGTACCGGGTGAGCTCGGCGTGCAGCCTGGCGACCGTCTCCCGCAGCCGCGCGATCTGCTGTCCTGACTGGACGCTCATACCGCCACCTCCTGGGGGGTCGTGGCCGGTGCCGCCCCGTCGGCGGCGGCGTTACGGATCGCCCTCAGCCGGGACATGACGTCGTTGGCACCGCGACCGAAGTGGTCGTGCAGCAGCCGGTACTCGGCGTAGAGGGCGTCGTACGCCCGCACGTGGTCGGCCTGCGGCCGGTAGACGTTGCGGTGCACCCGGCCCATCGCCTTCGACGCCGCGTAGACGTCCGGGTAGGCGCCGGCGGCCACCGCGGCGTGGATCGCCGAGCCGAGCGCGGGGCCCTGGGCCGAGCCGATGATGCTCAGCGGCCGGTCGGTGACGTCGGCGTAGATCTGCATCAGCAGCGGGTTGGCGGTCAGGCCGCCGGCCATCACCAGTTCCCGTACCGGCACTCCGGCGTCGGCGAACGCTTCGATGATCATGCGGGTCCCGTACGCCGTCGACTCCAGCAGCGCCCGGTAGACGTCCTGTGGGCGGGTGGCCAGCGTCATCCCGACGATGAGGCCGCTGAGGTCGTGGTTGACCAGCAGGGAACGGTTGCCGTTCCACCAGTCGAGGGCGACCAGGCCGTGGGCCCCGACCGGCTGGGCCGCCGCGAGTTCCGACAGCCGCTCGTGCGAGGCCACCCCGGCGGGGGCGGCGTGCTCGACGAACCAGCCGAAGATGTCCCCGACACCGCTCTGCCCGGCCTCGTAGCCCCACATGCCGGGGCTCAGCCCGCCCTCGACCACGCCGCACATGCCGGGGACCTCGCCGAGGCCGGTGCCGTTGACGACGTGACAGGTCGAGGTGCCCATGATGGCGACCAGGTGTCCCGGCTCCAGGGCCTGGGCGGAGGCCGCGGTGACGTGGGCGTCGACGTTGCCGACGGCGACCGCGATCCCCTCCGGCAGCCCGGTCCACGCCGCGGCCCGCGCGGTGAGCGAGCCGGCCCGCTCGCCCATCGCCATCAGCGGGCCGTCCAGCTTGCCCACGAAGTCGACGAAGCCGGGGTCGAGCGCCGCCAGGTATTCGGCCGACGGGTACCGGCCGTCCTGCCGGATGCCCTTGTAGCCGGCGGTGCAGATGTTGCGGGTCTCGGTGCCGCAGAGCTGCCAGATGATCCAGTCGGCGGCCTCGACGAAGCGCTCGGCGCGCCGGTAGACCTCCGGGTCCTCGTCGAGGATCTGGAGTCCCTTGGCGAACTGCCACTCGGCCGAGATCTTGCCGCCGTACCGGTTGATCCAGGGCTCGCCCCGCTCGTGGGCCAGCGCGTTGATCCGGTCGGCGTGCGGTTGGGCGGCGTGGTGCTTCCAGAGCTTGACCCAGGAGTGCGGGCGGTCGCGCAGCTCGGGGACCTCGCACAGCGGGGTGCCGTCGGCGAGCGTCGGCAGCACCGTGCAGGCGGTGAAGTCGGTGCCGATGCCGATCACACGGGACGGATCCACCCCGGCGTCGGCCAGGGCCGCGGGTACGGCGTGCCGCAGTACGCCGACGTAGTCCGCCGGGTCCTGTAGTGCCCAGTCCGGTGGCAGGGGCCGTCCGCCGTCCGGAAGGGCGGCCTCCATGACGCCTCGGGGGTACTCGTAAACGGCGGTGCCCATCTCGGCGCCGTCGCCGACCCGGACCACCAGCGCGCGTCCCGACAGGGTGCCGTAGTCGACACCGACGACATACCGGTCGCCCGGCGCGTCCACATCGCTCATGTCCATCTCCAACCCGTAGACGAAGCTCAGTGTTAGCGCTCACAACGATGGGGTCAAGACACCTTCCGGCAACATCTCCGTAACGGAGACCGGAAGATGCTTGCGCCACCGCGTCGGACACCGAGACCAAACGGCTGCCAACTGGCCGGTAGGAAATGGGAGCCCAGCCACGCGACCGCCGACGGACGAATCCGAGGGCTTGCCCGACCGCCTGGTAGCCGCTATGTTAGCGATCACAGACCCGGGCAACGCCCGGATACGGCGACAGCCGACCCCCTGTGCCATCGGTCACAGCCGATGCCGCCCCGGAATCCCAGCGCCCGACGGCGGGGTTCGCACGGGCATGACGACAATCGGACTCATCGGCAGTGGACACATCGGCGGCACGCTCGCCCGGCTGGCGGTCGCCGCCGGCCACGACGTGGTGCTCAGCAACTCGCGCGGCCCCGAAACGCTCGCGGAACTCGTCGACGAACTCGGCCCGAAGGCCCGTGCCGGCACTCCTGCCGAGGCGGCCGAGGCCGGCGACATCGTGGTCGTCACCGTGCCCCTGAAGGCATACCGGGACGTCCCGGCCGGACCGCTGGCCGGCAAGGTGGTCGTCGACACCAACAACTACTACCCCGAGCGGGACGGCCGGATCGCCGAACTCGAGGACGGCTCCACCACCACCGGCGAACTGCTTGCGCGGCACCTCACCGACGCCCTGGTGGTCAAGGGCTTCAACAACATCTTCTTCGCGCACCTGGCGTCGCTGGCCCGCCCGGCGGGCGCGGCCGACCGCACGGCGCTGCCAGTCGCCGGTGACGACCCGGCCGCGAAGCGGGCGGTTGCCGAGTTCCTCGACAGCATCGGCTTCGACACCGTCGACATCGGGCCGCTCGCCGAGAACTGGCGCACCCAGCGGGACACCCCGGTCTACGTCACCCCGTACGGCGCCTTCGACGACCCGTCGGGCACCCCCGCCGACGCCCGGACGATCCGCGACGCGGTGGCGGCGGCCACCCGGGCCTGACCCGCGGCGGCGGCCGCCCAAACCCGGGCGGCCGCCGCCGTCAGCAGTTGTTGCTCGTCCGGGTGACCGTGTATTCGCTGTCGTCGTGGGTGATGCCGGACGGCGCCCCGTCGAAGTACGTCTCGACCTTCTGCCAGCCCCGGCGCTGCTCGTAGTGCAGGTGCGGCGCGCCCGAGTTGCCGGTGCTGCCGACCAGCCCGATCTGCTCACCCCGGGCGACCCGCTGACCGACCTCGACCAGCGGCGGTTCGAGCAGGTGGAGATACTGCGTCTCCCACCGGCCACCGTGGTCGATCTTCACCCAGTAACCGCCGCCACGGCCCCGCGGCCCCTGCGGATCCTGCGGCGTACGGCCGCCCAGCGTCCCGTTGACGCCCGCCGCGGTGACCCGGCCGGCGTACGACGCGAGCACCGGTCGCCCCCACGCCTCCCCCTCCATGGGGAACAGGTCGACGTCGTAGTCGTCGTGGCCGGGGTAGGTACCGAGCTGCCACAGCTCTCCACACGCCACCGGAAGCTGGAAGTGCGGTCGCGGCCCCGGCCGTAGCAGCGGCACGGCGACGGCGACGGCGAGGACGGCGCCGAGCGCGCCGAGCGCGAGAAGTAGGAGAAGAAGGCGGCCCCGACGGGGGCGGGATCTGCCTGGGCGACCGGTCGTCACCGCTCCGAGCATGGCAGACACCGGCAAGGTGCGGTGGTGGATGGGGCGGTATTTTCCTCTCGTACGCTGTCTCGGCGGAATGTCCGGGGTGGGCGCCATCGGGCGTTCACCGGCCGGGGATACCCTGCCGCGCTGGTTCACCGCGAAGCGGAGGCGGACGTACATGATCGATGAACTGGACCTCGCGTACGACGAACGGACCGGGAAGGGCCGGCATCGCCGTCCCGGCGGTCCGGGCAAGATGATCGTCGCTCTGGTGGTCGCCGTGGTCCTCGTCGGCGGGGTCGGCTGGTTCGGCTTCAACATGTTCTTCGCCGCCCCGGACCACAGCGGCGACGGCACCGGCGAGGTGACCGTCGAGGTACGTGCCGGCGAGAGCGCCGCCCAGATCGCCGGCACCCTGGTCGACGCCGGCGTGGTCAAGAGCGCCAAGGCGTTCGTGAAAGCCGCCCGCGACGACCCACGCAGCCAGGGCATCCAGCCCGGCCGCTACACGCTGCGCAGGGAGATGAGGGCCGAGGCGGCGCTGGCGATGCTGCTGGACCTCGACAACAAGATCCTCAACGGGGTGACCGTCCCCGACGGCCGCAGTACCAAACAGACCCTGGACCTGCTCGCCAAGGAAACCGGACTGCCGGTGGAGGACTTCCGGAAGGCGGCGGAGGACCCGGTCGCCCTGGGCGTACCGGACTCGTGGTTCACCCGCAACGACGGCAAGAAGGTGACCCGCTCGGTGGAGGGCTTCCTCTACCCGGACACCTACGAACTCGGCGAGGACGTGACCGCCGAGGGCATCCTGAAGATGATGGTGCAGAACTTCCTCACCGTCACCGGCGAGATGCGGTTCGCCGAACGGGTCGAGGCCGAACGCGGCGGCATCTCCCCGTACGAGGCACTGATCGTCGCCTCGCTCGCCCAGGCCGAGGCGGGCACCACCGAGGACCTCGGCAAGGTCGCCCGGGTCGCCTACAACCGGGCCTACGGCGACTTTCCCTGCGGCTGCCTGGAGATGGACGTCACGGTCAACTACTGGCTGGAGGTCACCGGCAAGCCGACCAAGACCTCCGCCGAGATGACCCAGGACGAACTGCTCGGCGTCGACAACCCGTACAGCCGCAAGCTGCGCGGCCTGGTCCCGACCCCGATCAACAACCCGGGCAAGCTGGCACTGGAAGGCGCGATGGACCCGCCACCGGGCGACTGGACCTTCTTCGTCGCGATCGACAAGAGCGGCCGCTCGGCCTTCGCCGACAACTACTCCGACCATCTGAAGAACGAGGCCATCGCCCGCGAGAACGGCGTCCTGTGACCCGGTCCGGCAACCCGATGTGATCCCTTGTGGAGGGTCGTCCCGGCGCCGGTCGCCGACGCGTGTGGTAGAAGTTGGCGCTGGGACCACCGGGTGGCGAGGAGGGTCGCCCCGACGACCGCGCCAGCATCGTCGCGCTGATCCACCGCGACCACCGGTTCCACCAGGGCCGGCGACGCGGGCGCTGACACCGGAACGAGTCCCGGTGCGAGCCGGGCCGGCCCCGCACCGTCACGCCGGACCGGCCGCCCGGTCGGGCGGCTGACGAGTCCACTGTGCCGGCACCCTTTCATCGACCGGAAGTCAAGTCTGGCGACACCTGAATTGCCGTGTCATCCTGGCGGCCCCACTCCGCCCATAGGAGGCTGCCGATGCGGCAATCACGTCAAGCGGGCCGCCGACCGTCCACCACCGGGCTGCGCCGGGTCGCGACCGCGGCCGGGATGGCGCTGGCCAGCGTGGCAGCCGGCACCGCCGTCGCGGTGCCGGCCCAGGCGGTCAGTTCGTCGGCGACCTGCCCCCGGGTCATCGTCATCGGCGTCCGGGGCACCGACGAGGCCGCGGGCTCCGGCGGAGGGTCGTACGACTACGCCACCGGCGGCTTCGGCAGCCGGCTCAACCTGACCTCCAGCGTGGTCACCGGGACCTCGCTGACGGCGCGCCGCACCGGACTGAAGTATCCGGCGAAGGCCATCGCACCGATCTACCCGATCAGCCAGGGGCAGGGCACGACGAACCTGAAGAACCTGGTCACCTCGCTGGGCACCACCTGCTCGTCGAGCACCCGGTTCGTCCTGGTCGGATACTCGCAGGGCGCGCACGTCATCGGTGACGCGCTCGCCAGCGACTCGGGCAACCGGATCGCCGCGACGTACCGGAACCGCATCGCGGCGGTCGTCTTCTTCGGCGACCCCACCTACCGCGCGGGCGAGCCCTTCAACGCCGGCACCGGCACGAGAAACGGCACCTGGCCGCGAGCCGTGGGTGTGCTGAGCGAGTTCAACAGCCGCCTCCGCTCCTACTGCTACGCCGGCGACAGGTGGTGCCAGAACATCAGCGACCCCAACGACGTCCACGGCACCAGGTACCAGACGTCGGCCGTCCAGACCGCGGCGCAGAGCTTCGTCCTCTCCAAGCTCTGAGCACACTCCTCGCGCTCGTCGAACAGATCCGGACCTGAGGGCCGTCAGACCGTCTCCGCCGGTCCGAAAGTCAGGGCGTGCGAATCGAGCGAGCCGAGGAAGTCGTCCGGGTCGAACCGCGCACCGGCCGACGCCACCCCGGGCGCGGCACCCTCCCCCGCCAGGATCCGTACGGCCGCCTCGACCACCAGTGGCGCGGTCACCGCGTAGATGTCACGGCCCACCGCGGTCGCCCGCCGCGCCACCCTACCGGTACGCGCGACGACCTCGACGTGGAACGTCTGCGCCGACCGGCCACTCGCGTCGACGGCCACCGGCCCCGACGGGTCGTCGGCACGCAGGTCGTCGACCGCGTTCGACGTCATGTACGTCTCGATGCGCGCCACGTCGACGTGGGTGGGGATCGTGGCGCTGTCGGCCATCGTGAACTCGCCGACCACCGGCCGTACCCCGGTCGTGAACTCGTACGTGGTCCGGGGCGCGGCGCCGTCGCGGTAGTCCAGCCGGCCGCCCTCGTACACGACGCGGCGGCCACCACGGCGCTGCGCCGACACCACCCCGGTCGCCCGCGTTCCGGCGGTGGGGCGCCAACTGCTCAACGCGTACGCGACGACGATCTCCTCGGCGGCGCGGGCGTCGCCGAGCGCGGCGGTGGCCAGGAGGTCGCCGAGACCGCCGTAGAACGCGACCGCGGGCACGATCGGGACGGCGGCCCCGGCGTGGCGGGCGAACGTGTCGGTGACGACCTCGATCTCGGCGGTGACGTCGAGGTACGGGATGCCGGCCCGGACCGCGGCCGCGATGACGGGTTCGGCGGTGGCCGCGAACGGCCCGGCACAGTTGATCACCGCGTCGGCGCGTCGCAGCGCCACGTCGAGATCTGTGGTTCGGTCACAGGGAATCGGCGTCAGTCCCCGCCGGCGAAGCTCGGCGAGAACGAACCGCCCGGTACGGCCGGTAGCGCCCGGCACCGCGATGTGTCTGCTCACCCACCGAGCCTCGCGTCGACCAAGCCCGGGTACGAGTGTCCGTAACGCCACGCCCCGTACAGTTTCGGACATGCACCGGGTGGCACTGGCCGTTACCGACGGAACACCGCTGTTCGAACTCGCCGCGGCCTGCGAGGTCTTCGGCATCGACCGTGGGCTCGCCGACCCCTGGTACGACCTCCTGATCTGCGGCGACGACGGCGCCCGGGTCGGCGGCTGGCTGAACGCAGGCATCCGGCGCGGCCTGGACGCCCTGGTCGAGGCCGACACCGTGATCGTCCCGTCGTGCCGCGACGCCGCCGAACCGCCGCCGCCGACCCTCGTCGCCGCCGTCCGCGCCGCGCACGAGGCCGGCGCGCGGATCGCGTCGCTGTGCACCGGCGCCTTCGTCCTCGCCGAGGCGGGCCTGCTCGACGGCCGGCCGGCGACCACCCACTGGGCCCACACCACCCTGATGCGCGACCGGTACCCGGTCGTACGGGTCGATCCGGACGTCCTCTACATCGACGACGGCGACGTGCTCACCTCGGCGGGCAAGGCCGCCGGCATGGACCTGTGCCTGCACCTGGTCCGGCGCGACCACGGCACGGCGGTCGCCAACGCCCTGGCCCGCACCCTGGTCGTGCCCCCGCACCGGCCCGGCGGACAGGCGCAGTACATTCCTGCGGCGGTCGCCCACGGCCGCGACCACGTCCTCGCCGACCTGATGACCTGGGCCCTGGCCCGCCTGGACCGGCCGACGACCGTACGCGAACTCGCCCGGCAGGCCGGGATGAGCCCCCGCAACCTGACCCGGCACTTCACCGCCGTCACCGGGACGAGCCCGCTGCGCTGGCTGCACACACAACGGATCCGCCGCGCCCAGGAACTGCTGGAAACCTCCGACCTCAGCGTCGAGCAGATCGCCGCCCGCACCGGGATGGGCACCGCCACCACGCTGCGCCGCCACTTCAGCGATCAGCTCGGCGTACCGCCGGCCGCCTACCGCCAGACCTTCACCCGCGCGCGCACCGACTGACCGGATCGGGCGAGACACCGACGGCCGGCTGTGGCAGGCTGCCCGGATGATCGACAGGCGTGCGTCGTTGGCAGCCGTGGTCCGGCATGCGGTCGACCTGGAGGCCGACTACGACGACATCGAGCCGACCCTCACCGCGCTGACCGAATCCGGGGACACCACTCTCGTACCCCTGTTGCACGAAGCCCTCGACCGGTTCCTCGACGAAAGGAACTTCTACGGCCGTGACCTGGTCGCCGGCATCCTCGCCGGCATCCAGGGCGGCGCCGCGCTCCCGGTCCTCCTGCGCGCCGCCGGCCGCGACCTCGGCGACGACCAGGACGGCCTGCGCACCGAGATCATCGAACTTCTGCACGGCGATCCGGACACCGCCCGCCGGACGGTGCTCGAGTTCGCCGGGGCGGACACCGCCGAGCTGCGCCGCGAAGGGCTGTGGGCGCTCGGCTTCCTGACCGACGCGCGGGACACCGAACTGCTGGCCGCCGCCGCGACCGACCCCGACCCGCGGGTCAGGTCCATGGCGATCGGCTCGATCCACGATCCCGCCGGCGACGACCGGGCGTTCCGCACTCTCGTGCTCGCGCTCCGGGACGCTGACGAGCAGGTCCGGACATCGGCGATCAGCCGGCTCGGCGGCACCGGCCGGGTCGACGCCGTCGCCCCGCTGGCCGCGCTCGCCACCGCCGGGGAACCACGGGTACGGTCCCTGGTCGCGTACGCCCTCGGGCAGATCGGCAGCGCCGAGGCGACGCCCGCGCTGCTTCGGCTGCACCGCGACCCCGACCGGCACGTCCGCGACACCGCCCGGAACGCCCTCGGCTCGGTCGGCGGGCCGGCCGCGGTCGACCCGCTGTTGGCGCTCGCCGCCCACCTCGACCCGGAGGTACGGGCCCGGGCCGCCGTCGCGCTCGCGAAGGCCGTCGACTCCGATCCGCGCGTCATCCCCGCGCTGACGACCCTGGCGGAGGACGGCGAGCCGGCGGTGCGGGCGGCCACCGTCGGCGGGCTCGCCGGTGCCGGCAAGCGATCGCCACACCTGGCCACGCTCGTGGTCGGGCTGGCGAACGACCCGGACCCGGCGGTCCGGCAGCGGGTCGCGCTCGCCGTCCGGCACCTCGCGCCCGACGCCGCCGCGGACATCCTCCACCGCTACGCCGACGACCCGGACCAGACCGTACGCCGGATCGCCGGTAACCAACTGGAGCACCTGGCCGGCCCCGCCGACCGATGAGCCGCCGCCCACTTCGTCCACTCTGGACGCTGGAGCGTCAGCCGTCGATACTCGATCCTGCCGTGCGGCCCCTCGGATCCCGGCGGTCCGGGAACTCCGCCAGCACGGCCATACCGAGGAGATGGACGTGGACATCGAAAGCCTGACCGGACCGCTCAGCGCGGACGCCGGCACCGACTGGTTCATCGATCCCGCCACCGGGGCCGCGACCGCCAGCGCACCGCTGCGCCTGGTCGCGCCGGACGGGGACTTCCAACTGAGGGCACGCGTACGAGCGCAGCTTCGGGCCACCTTCGACGCCGGGGCGCTCTTCGTGCACGGTGGCCCGGACACGTGGGCGAAGCTGGCCCTGGAACGCTCCCCGGAGGGCGCGGACACCATCGTCACCGTGGTCACCCGTGGTGTCTCCGACGACGCGAACGGCGTCGCCGTCCCGGTGCCGGGCGAGACCTGGCTGCGGGTCTCCCGCGTCGGCGAGGTCTACACCTTCCACCACTCCGCGGACGGGGTCCGCTGGTCGCTGGCCCGCCTCTTCACGCTCGGCCCGGTCGACGGCCACCGGGTCGGGGTGAGCAGCCAGTCCCCGACCGGTGACGGGCTGACCACCTCCTTCACCGACGTCGCGGTGACCTCGTCGACCCTCACCGACCCCCGCGACGGCTCCTGACCACCCGGTACGCGGGCTGGCCGGCACGCCCGTCGCGTTGCTAGGGTCCGCGCGTGGGAGCGATCAGGCCGGTGCACGTACTCGCGCTGTTGTGTCTTGTCGTCGTGGTCGCCGTCGCGGCGGGTCTGATCGCCTTCGCGAGGTCCCGGCGCTAGACCGTCGTCGACGAACGGGAAGATGGCGTGCCGTTCACGGGTAGTCACATCGCGGCCGTGCTGCCGCTGGCGCGGGTGGCGTGGCTGGTGCCGTCCGCCCTGGTGGTCGGGAGCATGGTTCCCGACCTGCCCTACTACCTGCCGCTGCCGGTGTCGGCGACGCTGACCCACTCGGTCGCCGGCGTCCTCGGCGTCGACGTGCTGCTGGGTCTGCTGGCATTCGCCCTGTGGCACGGCCTGCTCGCCCGCTTCCTGACCGCGATCTCACCGGCCCGGTTGCGCGAGCGCCTGGTCCGGCCCGCGACGCCCCGGCCCCGGCCGGTCCGCCTCGCGCCGATGCTTGTCGTCTCGCTGGCGGCCGGCGCGGCGACCCACGTGCTGTGGGACTCGTTCACCCACGACGGGATGTGGGGGGCCACCCACATCGGCTGGCTGGCCGAGCCGCACCTCGGGATGGCCGGCTACCGCTGGGCGCAGTACGCCAGCACGGTGGCCGGTGCCGTCGCCGTGGCGATCTGGCTGTTCCGGTGGTGGCGTACGGCACCGCCCCGGAACGCGACCGGGCAGCGGCCGCCGGCCGGCCGGATGCTCGTGGCGGCGGCCTGGACGGCCATCGGGCTCACCACTGTCATCGGAGCCGCCCTGGCCCTCACCGAGGACGTGACACCGCGGCGAATGGTGTTCCTGGCCGTCACCAACGGCGGCGGCGCCGGACTGGCGGCCGTCATCGTCCTGGCCGCCGGCTACGCCGTGCTGGCCCGACGCGACGGCCCGGCCCCGCGCTGACCCGACCGGGTCAGACCGCCACCACGCAGTTGTCGGAACTGCTGGTGCCCGCCCGGACACTGACGATCCCGGCCGAGCCGTCGCCGTAGAACCGGCAGAACAGGCCGGCGGGGCGGCCGCCGAACAGCAGCGGCCCGAGCACCGGGGCGACCTCGGCGTCGTACGGCTCGTCCGCGTCGTCGGCGATCAGCGTGACCCGGCACGTCTGCGGCACCACGAACTCCTGCACGATGCTGGTGCCGTCGGCCGCCGCGTCGACGGCGGCCTCCCACGCCGCCTGATCGACGTCGCGCCCGAGGACGACCTGCTTGCCGCTCTCCCCCAGGCCGGCCTTGAGCACCAACCCCTCCCGGTGCCTCACCACGTACGGGAGCAGGTCGACGTCGCGGCCGTCGCGGGTGGTGCCGCGGTCGGTGAGAACCCGGGTCCACGGCAGGTATCTGTCGACGAGGGTCCGCTCGGCCGTGGTCATCCAGGGCCGGCCCTCCGACAGCAGGCCGAGGGTCAGCTTGCTGTGCAGGAACGTCGACGTCTGGGTGCCGACCAGCAGGCAGCCGTGGTCGAGCGCGTCCTGGACCGGGGAGGTGTCGAGGCCGGCGTCGAGCCAGTCCGGGATGGTGAAGTTACGCAGCCCGACGGGATAGCGCAGATGCGGCGCACAGTCCCACGCCTCGACCAGCTCCTCCGGCTCGAAGAACCGCGCGGTCAGCCCGTGGCTGTTGAAGTGTTCGGCCTCGACCTGGAAATAGCGGCTCTCGACGCCGTGCACGCGGGCACTGCCGGCGACGGCGACCCGCGGCGCCACCCCCAGTTCGGCGCACAACGACCGGAACATGTCGGCGCGTACGGCGAACGGGTCCGGGGAGCCGTAGGGGACGCGCCCCTGTTCGTCGGCGTGCAGGCGGCGCCACACCTCGAGGCGGGAGTGCGTCTCGAGTACGCCGCCGAGCGCGCCGCTGACGTTGAACTCCAGGATCCGTGGCCCGTCGGGGCCGACGACGAGGTCCGGCCGTACGACGCTGTCGGCGTACCGTTCCTCGACGAACGGGTCGGACATCCACAGCCGGTCCTCGGTGGGCGGCATCCGGTAGGCGGCGAGCCTGCCTTCGGTGGTGGGCGCGGTTTCCAGGGCGGTACGGCGCAGCAGGTCGAGCAGCGCGGTGGACGCCCGGAACACCTCGGCGTACGAGGCGCGCGGGATGGCCATCGGCGCGGCGGGCAGGACCCGCTGGTAGGGCCAGCCGGTGTCGCGCAGTTCGTGGCGCAGCATCCGGCGGATCGTGTCGGCCGGCGCGGCCGGGGTCAGCCGGTGGCTGCCGAACCACGGGTGCCCGGCCGGCCGGGTAGCGCGCGCGTCGTCGAACGTGGCCATGTGACGCTCCCCGGAGGCTGTGTGCGGGGCCGGTCGGCCCGGCGAGCGGATCCGTTCAGAACGAGCCTGATCCATCCAGGACGATAAGATCAATAGACTAGCATTCATGTGGCGTGGGCCGCTTCGACGCGGGAACCCGGAGGGTTGTGCATGACGCTGCGTCATGTGGGAGGCAACGAATACCGCGAGGAACACGGCGGCGACTACGAGGACTTCGAGCCCGGCATGGTGATCCGGCACTGGCCGGGCCGCACCATCTCCGAGACCGACAACACCTGGCTGACCCTGCTGACCATGAACCAGCATCCGCTGCACTTCGACGAGCACTACGGCAGCGGCACCGACTACGGTCGCGTCCTGGTCAACAGCGGGATCACGCTGTGTCTGGTCGGCGGGATGACGGTGCAGGCGCTGTCGGCGCGGGCGGTGGCGAACCTCGGCTGGGACAAGGTCCGGCTGCGCGACCCGGTGTTCGTCGGCGACACCCTTTACGCGACCAGCCGGATCCTGCACAAGCGGCTGAGCGGGTCGCGGCCCGGCCTGGGCATCGTCACGGTCGAGACGACCGGCGAGAAATCCACCGGTGAGACCGTCATCGTCTTCGAACGGTCGTTCATGGTCCGCCGCCGCGACCACTCCTGAGCCCTATCCGCCGGCCGCCTCGTGCAGCGCCACCGCGGCGGCGGTGTCCTCGATCGCCATCCCGACGGTGCGCAGGACCGAGGTCCGGCCACCGGCCCGGACCTCGCCGGTCACCAGCGCACCCAACTCGCACAGGTCGTCGGGACGGATCAGCCCGGCGGCCAGGGCCGCCCGCACCTCACCGGCGCCGTCACGGGCCGCGGTCCGGTCCTCGACGACGACGACCGCGTCGGTGAGGAGGGCGGGTTCGACCTCGATCGCGTCCGGATGCGTGCCGCCGATGACGTTCACGTGCGCCCCGGACGCCACCCAGTCCGCCGCCAGCACGGGTCTGTCGGCACTGGTCGACGTCGCCGTACAGATGATCGGCGCGTCCCGGACGGCGGCCCGGGCCGTGTCGCAGACCTCGACCCGGACCGGATGGGGTGCGGTGTCGCGGACCTCGTCGGCGAACTCCTCGGCCCGGGACCGGGTCCGGGAAAAGATCCGCACGGTACGGATGCGACGCACCGCCGCGACCGCGCGGACCAGCGAGCGGGCCTGCACCCCGGCACCGATGACGGCGAGATCGTCGGCGTCGTCGGCGGTGCACCAGCGGGTCGCCAGGGCGGCGACCGCGCCGGTGCGGATCGCGGTCAACTCGGCACCGTCCAGCAGGGCGGTGATCTGCCCGGTGGTCAGGTCGGTCAACGCGACGACGCCGTGGATCAGCGGCAGCCCGCGCTCCGGGTTGTCCGGGGTCAGCGTTGTGATCTTGACGCTGCCGACACCGCGCTGCTCCCAGATCGCGGGGCTGACCAGGAGCACCCGCTGCGGACCGTGCTCGAGCACCGTCCGGGCCGGGGACCGGGTCCGGCCGGCGGCCAGGTCGACGAACATCTCCCCCAGTGTGTCGATCACCCGGATCAGGCGGCGGCTGCCCGCCATGCCGGCCGCGGTGACCGTCACCGGGCCGGTCATCCGGCACCGAACCGGGCGGTCCACGCGTCGCCACGGGCCACGGTGTCGCGGGCCATACGGGCGAACGGCGGGCCCACCATGTTCCCGTCGAGTACGGCGATCCCGCCGCCCGCCGCCCCGACGGCCTGGGTCACCCGGCGGGCCAGGCGCAGGTCGTCGGGATTCGGCCGCAGCGCCTGGTTGATGACGGCGAGTTCGCTGGGATGCACCGTCGCCTTGCCGTGGAAGCCGAGGGTCCGGATCCGGGCGGTCTCCTCGGCCAGGACCGCCGGCTCGGTGAGCCGGAAGTTGGCGGTGTCGATGCACGCGATGCCGTAGCGGGCACAGGCCAGCGCCATCGCCTGCCGGGCGGCGAGCATCGCCTCCCAGGTGATCCCGACGCCGAGGGTGGCGGCCAGGTCGGCCGAGCCGAGAACCAGGCCGTCCGCCGCCCGCGCGATCGGGTCGATGTCGACGACCGCCTCCACGGTCTCGACCGTCACGTAGATCTCCGGGTGCGCATCCGCCGACGCCAGGATCCGGCGGACCACCTCGATCTCGGCCGCGTCGGTCACCATCGTCATCATGACGATCCCGGGCCGTACCCGGGACTCGGTGAGCATGACCAGGTCCTGCACCGCCGCGACACCGCGCAGTTCGTTCATCCGAACCGCGATGTTCGCCGGCTTGGGCGCCTTCTCCAGCGCGTCCCGGCACACGGTGCGCGCGGCCGGCTTCTCCGCCGGCGGCACCGAGTCCTCCAGGTCGATCAGATGGACGTCGGCATCGTAGTTCCACGCCTTGACGACCCGGTCCAGCGACAGCGCCGGGGTGTAGAGGATGCTCCGCGGAATCCCCACCTCACTGCGCTCGGTCATGCGCCCACCTCGCCCTGCTCGGCGGACCCATGACCAACACTGGATCTGTTGCGCTCGGTCATGGCGCCACCGGTTCGGGCCGGGCGGCGGCCGGCCGGGCGCCGGCCTCGACGAGCACCGCGCACAGCTGCCGGATCTGCTCCTCGGTCTGGCCGGCCCGCAGCATCGCCCTCAGCCCTGCCGTGCCACGGGCGACGATCGGGAAGAAGACCGGCGAGACGTAGAAGCCGGCCGCGAAGACCCGCTGCGCCGCCTCGATCACCGTCTCGTCGCTCATCGGCACCACCCGGATCGGGTATGTGCTGCCGGCCTGTTCGGTCGCCAGCAACGAGTCGAACAGCGCGATGTTGGCGTACAGCCGCTCCTGCAACTCGGTCAGTTCCTCGGTGCGGTGGATCTCCGCGGACGCCATCGCCGCCCCGACCGCGGCGGCGTTCATCTTCTGCGAGTAGCCCAGCGGCCCGGCGAAGCGTTCGATGATCCGCCGCGTCTCCTTCGGATAACCGTCGATCAGGATCGCGGTGCCGCCGGCCCCGAAGCCCTTGCTCAGCGTCGCGACGGTGACGGTGCGCTGGTCCAGCGCCGGCGAGTGCGAGCGGACGTAGCCGATGCCCCGCTCCCCGTACGCCGACAGCGAGTGCGAGTCGTCGTAGAAGACCATCATGTTGTATTTGTCCTGCAGCTCGGCCAGTTCCCGGACCGGGGCGTAGCCGCCGAGGCTGTCCGACCCGTCGACGACGTAGCAGACGCGTTCGTAGGTGCGGCACATGTCCTCGAGGAAGTCGAGGTCGTGGTGGCGGCTGGTGACGACCTCGGTCTCGTCGGCGCAGGCCGGCTTGGCGTTGGCCAGCGACACGTGGGCGTTCTTGTCGAAGACCATCAGGGGCCGCACACCGTTGCCGAGGTGCCCGGACGAGATCAGCGGCAGCAGACCGGTGCTGGCCGCCGCCGTCGAGATCGCGGTGACGACCTCGGCGCCGAACAGTTCGCCCAGCGAGTCCTCCAGTTCGAGCAGCACCGGTGTCTGGACCCGGGTACGCGGGATGCAGTGGTCCAGCACGCCGAAGCGCCGCAGGGAGGCGACCGCCCCGTCGATGACCTTCGGATGGGTGTCCAGGTCCAGGTAGGAGCAGACGGTGAAGTTGACGAACTCGTGCCCGTCGGCGGTACGCAGCACACCGTCGTTCAGGTCGCCGACGATCCCGGCGACCCCGTGCTCCTCGCTCATGTTCCAGAACATGTTCCCGATCCCGACGAGCTTGTCGTTGTTGCGGTACCGGTGGGCGGGCGTGATGGTCTTGCGCTCGCTCATGACGACTGCACCTCGGTGGGCTTGTAGTGGTAGACGCGCGTGAGCTTGCGGTACGCGTAGGTGTAGAGCGCCACGCCGAGCACGTGCGGCCGGCGGAAGATCTTCGCCGACTTCAGCCAGAAGTTGACGTTGACGTTGACCTCGTCCAGCGACTCGGCCTGGTGCCACCAGCCCAGCGGCAGGTAGAGCATCTCGCCGGCCTCCAGGATCAGGTCGCGGCGCTGCGCGAGCTTGGGCACCAGCCTCGGGTAGCGCTGCGTGTCGACGTTGTCCATGTCGAACACCTGCGACTTGTCGCCGAAGCCGCGCAGCACCGACCGCGGGTAGTACTCCCGGGAGCCGGGCGGGGCGATGATGAACCGCTTGCGGCCCTCAAGTGCAATGTTGAAGTTCTCGAACTCGTCGAAGTGACTTTTGGTGAACACGCCGCGGTGGCTGATCCACAGGTTGGCCGCGTACAGCGAGCGGCCGTACCCGAAGAACTTCTCGGCGTCGAACCCGATGACGGCGTTGACGTCGGCGGGGCTGTTGCGGATGTTCGACACGATCCGGTGCCAGGTGTCCGGGCTGGTCATGTACGTCTCGTCGGCGAAGAACTCGCGCAGCCGGATGTCGCGGGTCTCCCAGCGTCCGGGGTGGTTCTTGTCGCTCGGCTCGGTGAAGAGGGTGACCAGCATGTTGCCCAGCCGCTGCGCCACCCCCTCGCGGCCCAGCCCCTGGACGCTGTCCGGCAGCTTGATCACCACCGGGACATCGGCCCGGAACAGGCCGCCGGGGCCGGCGGCGTTGAACTCGTCGAACGACATCCGGGTGACCGGCACTCCCGCCGTCCCGGCTACCGCATCCGATTTCTCCATGTTGCCTGTCCTTACTTCTGAAGGGCCGCCACGCGCCCGGTACGGGCGCTCAGCTCTGCCACCACGTCCACGATCAGGTCCTCCTGGCCGGCGATGGCCTGCCGTCTGCCGAGTTCGAAGAACACGTCGCGCGGGTCGACACCGGCGCGGGCGGACAGCTCGACGACCCGGTGCTTGAACCCGGAGAACACCCCGGCCAGGCCACTGACGATGGTCATCGACGCGGTCACCGGCGGGGCCGGCATGAGTTCACGCTCGGCCAGGTCGGCGGCGTCGAGCAGCGCGTAGAGGTCGATGCCGGTCGAAAAGCCGCTGCGTTCCAGGACCGGCACCAGCACCTCGAGCTGGGTGTTGCCCGCCCCGGCACCGAAGCCGCGGGCGCAGCCGTCGATGATCGAGGCACCGGCCTGGGCGGCGGCGACGGAATTGGCGACCGCCATGCCGAGGTTGTCGTGCCCGTGGAAGATCACCGGCGTGTCGACCGCCGACCCGATCGCCGCGATCCGGGCGGTGACGTCCGGGGGCAGGAACCAGCCGGCCGAGTCCATGATCCCCACCGCCTGTGCCCCGTATCCGACGGCCCGCGCGGCGTGCTCGGCCAGTTCCCCGGGGGTGGCCACGTGGCTCATCATCAGCACGCAGTGCGCCTCGGCGCCGGCGTCGCGCAGGACGCCGAGGTGCCGTTCGGCGAGCGACGTCTCGGTGGCGTGCACGCCGATCCGGACGACGTCGGCGCCGCGGGCGATGGCCCGCCGCAGGTCGGTGGAGGTGCCCCAGCCGGGCAGCATGAAGACACCCATCCGGCTGTGCCGCAGGGCCTCGCGGACCGTGGAGAGCATTTCGTCGTCGCCGACCGCGGCGAGTCCGACCTGTAGCGACGAGGCTCCCAGCCCGTTGCCGTGGCCGACCTCGACCACCGGGATGCCGGCCGCGTCGGCGGCCTCGGCGTACCGGCGTATGGCGTCGACCCCGAGCTGGTGACGGACCGCGTGCTGACCGTCGCGCAGGGTCGGGTCGTAGATGAGTACGTCGTTCACCGGTGCGCCTCCGCCCGGACGGTCCGGCCCGTCGCCGCCGCGTGCTGCTCGGCGACCATGACGGCGGCGGAGTTGATGATGTCGAGGTTGCCGGCGTAGTGGGGCAGGACGTCGCTGTGGGCCAGCACCTGCACGGCGACCGTGACCCGGTCGTCGACGACGGTGCAGGCGGTGACCGCGTAGCCGGGGGCGAAGGAACGCACCCGGGCGGCGGCCTCGTCGACCGTGGCCCGGATCGCCGCCGGATCGGCGCCGGGTATCCGGGCGTGCACGGCCGTACGGAACGTCGCCGGCGGCACGGCCGGGCTGATGTTCAGGATCGCCTTGACGGCCGGGACCCCGGAGTACGTGGTGACGGCGTGCTCGGTGGTCGCCACGTACTCGTCGAGGTTCAGTCTGGTCGCGCGGCCGGCGATGGTGCTGGCCACGGTCGAGACGACCTCGATGTACGTCGCGGGGAACCTGGTCGCCAGCGCGTGCACGATCGGGACGGACGCCTGACCGCCGCAACTGATCAGGTTGACGTTGCGCCCGGTCGCCACCCCGACCCCGGTCACGGTCGGCACCACCATCTGCCCGACCCCGCTGGGCGTAAGGTCGACCACCAGCGTGCCCAGCGGCTCCAGCATTCGCCAGTGGTGCCGGTGGGAGGCGGCGTTGGTGGCGTCGGAGACGATGTCGAACGGGCGTTCCGCCGCCAGGATGGCGTCGATCCCGGCCGCGCTGGCCGGATAGCCGAACCGCTCGGCGTGCCGCAGCCCCGCCGAGTCCGGGTTGCGGCCGGCGACCAGGCGGCAGTCCAGCGCCCGGGACCGGTCGATCTTGCTGATCAGGTCCTGGCCGATGGCGCCGGTGCCGATGACGGCGACGGTGGCGGGCGCGACGAGGTCCGGTCCGGGGGTGGTCACATCCGGGGTGAGGCTCACGGCGTGCCTCCGTGGGGCCGGCGTCGGCAGGTCCGCGGATGCCGGGCGAGGAATCGCTGGACACCGGCCGGGTGACGCCCGGCGTCCGGTTCACGGGTTCTCATGTACGTCGTCCTCACCATTCGATCCGCGCCGGCCACTCCTGACCGGCGGCATTCCGGCGGTGGTGGCGCCTGGAGGGGGTCCGGTACCCGTCCATCGGGTGGCCGCCGGGGCCGCCCGTCCAGGTCGGACCGACAGCGGCGGGCGGCACGGTGATGCGGCGGCTCTCAGACCGCCGACGGGTCGCCGAGAAACGAAAGGTCCGCCGGCTGACGGATCGCGTTGCGACCGGAAACCGCCATTCGACAGGGTCAATTCGGCCGCGCGTGCCGCACCATCAAGCAACAAACGGACATATGACTAATCTCAGAGATTCCCAAGCAGCAATCGAAAGCACTCCCGGATGCATTCATCTCCAGCAATGCTGGACCTCACTGTGACGAAGCGACCGACCGCGAGAACCAACCGCGACCACTATCCGTGACAACTACCCGTGACAACCATCCGTGACAATCAACCTCAACAGCCGGCCGTCATCGACGGTACCAGATATTTACGGGTATCGGACCTGCGTGTTGGGTCACCCTCGGGACAGTCGAGAGCGGGACACCCGACACCCGGGACTACGCCGGCACTCAGCCGCAAAGCGGCGCCAACCAGCATCGACCAGACTCACCCACCAGCATTTTGTCGACCGTCACACACCGTCCCGGACGATGCCTATACAAAACCAAAACCCGATCCGTCAACCCGAAGATCTGTTGCCGCACCGCCGGCCGGCGACACTGCGTGACCGATGCTGCCACGATCCTTTCGACTATCCTCATCACACTCGTGCGTACGTGCATTCCGGACGGTGGTCCGGGCAAAGCCGCGACGTACGCACCGCACGAAAGGGGACACGATGGATCGTCGGCCGTGCCGCGACAGGGCTGGTCAGGGACACCACCCGCCAGGCAGCACAGGACCGGACGGGTCCCGCCCCAGCACCACGCCATGACCAAACTGGCCACCCCCACCGCCGCCGGACGACGCCAGCGGCTGGGCGCCGACTTCTCCAAGCTGTGGTCCGCCGCCGCCGTCTCCGCGATCGGCGACGGCGTCACGATCGCCGCCGGTCCCCTGCTGGCCGCCCAACTCACCGACGACCCCCGCCTCATCGGCGGCGTCTCGGTCGCGTTCACCGCCCCGTTCGTGCTGTTCGGCATCCCCGCCGGCCTGCTCGTCGACCGCGTCGACCTCCGCAAGGCGCTGGTCCGGGTCGACCTCGCCCGGGCCGTCCTGCTCGTCGTGCTCACCGCCGGGATCATCGGCGGTTGGGGCGGGCTGCCGCTGCTCTACGTGTGCATGTTCCTGCTCGGCGTCGGGGAGGTCTTCTGCCGCAACGCCGCACAGGTCCTCGTCCCGTTCGTCGCCCCCGAGTCCGGACTGTCCACCGCCAACGCCCGCATCATGGCCGCCCAGGAGGCCGGAACCGGCTTCGTCGGCCCGCTCTTCGGCGCCCTGCTCTTCGGCGTCGCCGTCGCCCTGCCGTTCGGCGTCGACGCGGCCACGTTCCTGTGCTCGGCCCTGCTCCTCGCCCGGATGCGCCGCACCCGACCGCCCGCCGAACGGCGCGACACCACCGGCGTGCTGGCGCAGATGCTCGCCGGCGCGAAGTGGCTGTGGCGCCACCACCTGCTCCGCAACCTCGCCCTGCTCTCCTGCACGATCAACCTCGCCGGCAGCGCCATGCTCGCCGTACTCGTGGTGCACAGCACCCAGGTGCTCGAACTGAGCCCGTTCGGGTACGGCGTCATGCTCTCCTGCCAGGCCGTCGGAGCCGTCCTCGCCTCCCGGATCGCCCCCCTGCTGACCAACCGGCTCGGCCGCGAGGGAGCACTCGTCGCCACCGCCACCCTGATCGCCTCCAGCGAAGCCGTGCTGGCCCTCGTGCCCTCGCCGTACGCGGCCGGCATCGCCCTCGCCCTCTTCGCCTGCGGGACGGTGACCTGGAACGTCGTCGTGGTGGTCCTGCGCCAGACCCTGGTCCCCCGGCACCTGCTCGGCCGCGCCAACAGCGTCTACCGGCTGATCGCCTGGGGCGGGCTGCCCGTCGGCGCGGCGGCCGGCGGCATCGTCGCCGCCGAGGCCGGCACCCCCGCCGTCTTCGGCGCCGGCGCGATCGTCATGACGGTCATCGCGGTGATCCTGGTCCGCGGCGCCCGCCGGCGGTGGATCACCACCGTCGTGGAGGCCCGGCAGGACGACGGCCCCGCCCACACCGCCGACGACCGGACACCCGCCGGGCCGGACAGCACCGACACCGGGCCGAACGCGCGCACCACGCCGGAAAGGTAACCCCATGACCGTCACCCGCCCGCCCCACCTGCACCGGTCACCGCTGGGGCACGCCTACGTGGAACACCTCGCCGGAGCCGCGGGCGCGGGCGACCCGACGGCCGCCGCCCGCGAATCCGCCGCCCTCACGCTGGCATACCGGGACCGGTTCCTGGCCGGCCCCGCCTTCCTCGGCGACGCCGAGCGCCGCACCGTCGCCGGTGACCTGCGCACCATCTACGACCTGCTGCGCTCGCTACCGGACCGGATCTTCGGGGGAAGCCTAGCCGCGCTGGCCGAGGCCGTCGGCATGAGCGGCCAGCAGACCGCGCTGATCACCCGCAGTGCCCGCACCGGGTCGCTCGTCCCGCTCGGCCGCGCCGACCTCTACCACGACGGTACGGCGTTCAGCCTGCTCGAATTCAACATCACGAGCGCGCTCGGCGGCTTCGAGAACGCCGACCTCAACCGGGCCATGCTGACCTTCGCCCCACTGCGGGAGTTCGTGACCCGGCACCGGCTGGGCTACCGCGACACGCTGGCCTGCATGGCGCGGACGATGCTCGCCGAATGCGCCACGGCGGTCCCCGCCGGCCGGCCGCCGGTCGTCGCCGTACTGGACACCGTGGACAACTTCGCCGTCATCGGGCCCCGGCTACGGGTGTTCGCCGCGAAGCTCGCCGAACACGGCATCGAGGGAATCGCCTGCCACCCCGGCCAGCTGACCTATCCGAACGGCCGCCCCACCGTCGCGGGCCGGACCGTCGACATCGTCTACCGGTATTTCCTCGCCGAGGACCTCGCCGATCCGGCGTCCGTGGCCGAACTGGAACCGCTCCTGGCAGCCGCCGACCAGGGGAAGGTCGGCCTGTTCAGCCGGCTGGACGCCGAGATCTACGGCAACAAGGCAACGCTGGCCATGCTCTCCGACGACCGGCACCGTGCCCTGTTCGACGCCGCGGAACTCGCCTGCGTCGACCGCCTCCTGCCCTGGACGCGGTACGTACGTCCACGGACCACCGACCCCGGCGGCAGCGACGTCGACCTGCTCCGCTACGCCGTGGCGCACCGCGACGACCTGGTCCTGAAGCCGACCCTGCTGCACGGCGGCAGCGGGATCGTCGCCGGCTGGCAGGTCGACCCGGCCCGGTGGCAGGCCGACCTCACCGCGGCGATGGACGGCCCGTACGTGCTGCAACGCCGCATCCGCCCGGCGGCCGAACCCTTCCCGGACGGCGCCGGTGGCGCCCAGGACCTCTACCTCAACTGGGGGATCTACCTCGGCGACGTCGACGTCGTCGGCGAGGACGGATACGCCGGATGCTTCGTACGCGGCAGCACCGACCCGGCGGTCGGCGTGGTCAGCCTCGGTGCCGGCGCGGCCGTCGGGTCCGCCTTCCACGAGAGCTGACCGGATCGGGCACCGGCGGCGCGGCCGCACCGCCGGTGCCCGGCGAATCAGTTCAGGACGTGGTCACTCGTCCGCGCCGGACTGCACCCGGGCGATCCACGCCTCGACGTCGTCGGCCGTGCGCGGCATCGCCGACGACAGGTTTTCGTGGCCGTCCTGCGTGACGAGCACGTTGTCCTCGATCCGGACCCCGATGCCGCGGAACTCCTCCGGCGCCACCAGGTCGTCCGCCTTGAAGTAGAGACCCGGCTCGACGGTGAGGATCATGCCCGGCTTCAGTTCGCCGTCCATGTAGTCCTTACGCAGCAGCATCTGGCAGTCGTGCACGTCCATGCCCAGGTGGTGGGAGGTGCCGTGGACCATCCAGCGCCGATGCCAGCCGCCGTTCTCGGGGTCCAGCGTCTGCTCCAGCGTCACGCCGTCGGGCAGCAGGCCCCACTCGTGCAGCTTGCGGGCGATGACCCGGTTGGCGGCGGCGTGGATGTCGCTGAACTTGTTGCCCGGCTTCACCGCCGCCATCCCGGCTTCCTGCGCCTCCAGGACCGCCTCGTAGATCTTGCGCTGGACCTCGGTGAAGCGGCCGTTGACCGGCAGAGTCCGGGTGATGTCGGCGGTGTAGAGCGAGTCCAGCTCCACCCCGGCGTCGATCAGCATCAGGTCGCCCTCGCGCACCTGCCCCGTGTTCTTCGTCCAGTGGATCGTGTTGGCGTGGTCCCCGGACGCGCAGATCGACTCGTATCCGACACCGTTGCCCTCGTGCCGCGCGTACAGGCCGAAGAGTCCCTCGACCCAACGCTCGCCGCGGCCCTTGCGGACCGCCTCCGGCAGCCCGACGATGATCGACTCGAAGCCCTGGTGGGTGGCGGCGATGGCCCGGCGCATCTCGCCGATCTCCCACTCGTCCTTGCAGATCCGCATTCCGGACAGGAACCGGGCCAGTTCCTCGTCCGCCTCGGTCGGCCCGGAGGCGGACGTCGCCGCCTCGGCACGGACCTCGTCGACCCGGCGGGCCACCTGGTCGTCGGCCGCCCGCACCACCCGTATCTGGACCGCACCGGCGTCCTTGGCCAGCGTGTCCGGCAGCGAGTCGATGTGCCGGGCGCCGACCCCCAACCGGGACTCGATGTCCTGGATCGTCGGACGCGGCCCCACCCAGAACTCGCCGAACCGGGCGTCGGCGAAGAACTCCTCGGTGTCGCGCGCGGCGAGGGGCCGGAAGAACAGGATCGCCTCGTGGCCGCCGCCCTCCGGCTTCGGGTCGAGCACCAGGACACTGTCCGGCTCGCTGTCCGCGCCGAGACCGGTCAGGTAGGCGAACGCGGTGTGTGCCCGGAACGTGTAGTCCGTGTCGTTGCTGCGTACTTTCAGGCCGCCGGCCGGGATGACGAGACGCTCGCCCGGGAACCGCTCGGACACGGCCGCCCGGCGCCGGGCGGCGTGGTCCGCGACCTCGGCGCGCGGTACGGGTTCGGTACTCCGGCTGGCCCACCCGGAAGCGATGAACGCGCGGAACGCGTCGCTGCCCGGGGTGTTCCGGTGGCTGGCCTTCACCTGCTTGTCGCTCGTCATGGTCGATATTCTGCCACGTGGTCGGGTGTTTCCCGATCCGCGACCAGGCCACCCGCACCGACGGTGACGACGCGGACACGGCACCGCCGGGCCGGCGTCAGCCGGGTGGTCCCACCCGGAGCGGCAACACGTTCCGGTGCAGCCGGAAGCCGTCGAGGTCGGCGGGGTCGACCGCGAGACGCAGATCGGGGAGGTGCCGGGCGATCCGCTCGAACATGATCCGGCTCTCCAGCCGGGCCAGGTGGGCGCCGAGGCAGAAGTGGATGCCGTACCCGAAGGCGATGTGCCGCCGGACGTCGGTGCGGTGGATGTCGAACTCGTGCGGCCGGTCGAACACCGCGGGGTCCCGGTTGGCGCCCCACAGCGAGAGCCCCACCCGGTCGAACGCCGGGATCCGCCCGCCGGCCATCTCCACGTCGGCGAAGGCGAACCGTGGCGGCACGATCTCGACCGGCCCGCGGAACCGCAGCGTCTCCTCGACCACCGCCTCCGCCAGCGCCGGATCGTCTCGTACCGCCCGCCACTGGTCGGGGTGGGTCAGCAGCAGACGAAGCCCGTTGACGATGAGGTCGACGGTCGTCTCCTGACCGGCGACGAGCAGCAACTGCACCAGTGCCACCAGTTCGTCGCGGTCGAGCCGGTCTCCCCGGTCCTCGATCGCCACAAGTTGCGAGATCAGGTCGTCGGCGGGGTCGGCCCGGCGCCGGGCCGCCAGCTCGTCGAGGTACGCCCCGAACTCCAGGGTGGCCGCCGGGCCTTCGGCGCTGGCCGACACGATCGCCGCGGACCAGGCGCGGAACCGCGACCGGTCGACGTCGGGTATGCCGACCAGTTCGGCGATGACGTTGACCGGCACCGGATCGGCGAGGTCGGCGACCCCGTCGACGTCTCCCCGCTCGCGGGCCCGCGCGACCAGCCGATCGGCGAGGTCACCGATCCACGGCTCCAACCGGGCAACCATCCGTGCCGTGAAGCCACCGCTGACCAGCCCCCGCAGGCGGGTGTGGTCGGGTGGGTCGAGGTTGATGAGCTGACGGGCCTCGAGTCGCGCCACTTCCGTCAGTTCGTGCGGCGCGGGCCGCCGGCTGCCGGGAAAGTGCCGGTGCACCTCGTGCCCGATCGCCGGATGACGGAGTCCTTCCAGGACATCGGCGTGGCCGGCGATCACCCAGAAGCGGGCGCCGCTGGGGTCGATCTGGAGCACCGGCCCGCCACTGTCCCGTACCCGGTCGTAGAAGGCGTGCGGATCGCGGCGAACCACCGGATCCCACAACTCCGAGATGCCGAACTCGGCGGCCACGTCGCCCCCTCCTGGCAGGACAGTCCACTGTGCACCTCGACGGCCGCGCGCGCGATGCCGTCGGACGGCACGCCTCCGACGGCCGCGTCGCAGGCCCCGCGGGCCGCGTACGACTTACCGAGCGACAGTATGTGAGCGTTAACATAGTTGGGTTACCGGAATGTGTCAACCGTGAACTCTTACTCGATCGTAGGGATTGACCTGGGTGAAGTTAGCGTTCACACTCTCTGAACACCACAGTTGCCGACGCCGATGAGACGACCCCCGCCACGGCCGCCGCAGGTCTCCTACCGCCACGAATCAGCGCTTGACAGAGAGGCTGGGATGCAATTGCAATAGTATACGCTCAACATCCTCGTCCCGCCCGACGGCGGGAGGCACAAGAACACTCCGGCAGGCCACCGAGTCGCGCCGCACGCGGTACGTCCGACGCCGCACCGGGCCCACCCACCTGAGGAACGGGCGGACCGGCGCCGGAGCAGCGGCACGACAGACCCGCCGACTCACCAAGCCACCGTCCCGACCTGCCCAGCGACACCCGCCCCGCCGTCCGCCGTGGTCACCACCGCCGCCGTCAGGGATGGCCGCCAGCCCCCGGGCCGGACCCACGACAGCCAGTGGATCCGACCGGGCCCGGCGAGCGGGCGGCAGGCCGAGCCGTCACACATACCCACCCCTGGAAGGACGATCCTCAGTGGTTCAACCCGAGAAGCTCCCCATCAGTCGTCGTCAGGTTCTTCAGGCCTCCGCCATCGGCGCGGCCGCGGTCGCCGCCGCCGGTGCGCTCCCGGCCGCCGCCGCGCAGGCGGCACCGGCGACCGAGGCGGTGACCGGCCCGAACCCGTTGCCCGGGACCCCGCCCGACCTCGGCCCCGGCGGCACCGCCCCGGTCCGGCCGTTCCAGCTGCGTGACGTCTCGCTCGGCGACGGCCTGTTCCAGGAAAAGCGCGACCGCATGAAGAACTACCTCCGGCAGTTCGACGAGCGGCGGTTCCTCGTGCTGTTCAACAACCAGGCCGGCCGGCCGAACCCGCCGGGGGTGTCCACCCCCGGGGGCTGGGAGAACGGCGGGCTGCTCAGCGGTCACTGGGCCGGCCACTTCATGACGGCGCTCGCGCAGAGCTACGCCGACCAGCGTGAGCCGATCTTCAAGAGCAAGCTCGACTGGATGGTCGACGAGCTGGCCGCGTGCCAGGCCGCGATCACCGCCCGGATGGGCACCGGGGGGCCCGGCGGCGAGAACCCGCAGGAGCCGGAGATCGGCCGGGTACCGGGCCGCTTCGGCAGCGCCCTGCGCCTCAACGGACCCAGCCAGGCCCAGTACGTGACGCTGCCGCAGGAGACGATCAGCCAGCTCACCAACTTCACCATCGCCACCTGGGTGAACCTCGCCTCGGCCCAGGACTGGAGCCGGCTGTTCGACTTCGGCCAGAACAGCACGGTCAACATGTTCCTGACCCCCCGCTCCGGCGCCGCGGGCAACGCCCCGCGGTTCGCCATCACGGTCGGCGGAACCGCCCAGGAACAGCAGATCAACGGTAACGCCGCGCTGCCGACGGGCCAGTGGGTCCACCTGGCCGTCACCCTGTCGCAGAACACCGGCACGCTGTACGTCAACGGCCAGGTCGCCGGCACCAACACCAACATGACGCTGAACCCGGCCAACCTCAGCAACCCGGCCAACCGCTGGATCGGCCGCTCGCAGTACGGCGACCCGTTCCTCGACGCCACCGTCGACGAGTTCCACATCTTCGACCGGGCGCTCAGCCAGCAGGAGGTCCAGTCGCTGCAGGACTCGGCCGCCGGGAGCACCGGGGGCGGGAGCATCGCCTGGTACCGGTTCGAGGAGGAGGGCGGCACCACCCTGCGGGACTCCTCGCCGAACGGTCGCGACGCCGGCGTCGTGGCCGCCGACAGCGGCGGGGCCGACCTGTGGATCCCGACCCACCCCGGTTACCTGGGTGCGATCCCGGAGGACGCGGTGCTGCGGCTCGGGCCGCCCCGCTGGGCCATCTACGGCGGCAACGCCGACACCAACACCTGGGCGCCCTGGTACACCCAGCACAAGATCATGCGCGGCCTGCTCGACGCCCACTACCACACCGACAACGCCAAGGCGCTCGAGGTCGTCGTCAAGATGGCCGACTGGGCCCACCTCGCACTGACCCTCGGGGACAAGAACCACCCCGACTACGAGGGCCCGCTGACCCGGGACAACCTGAACTACATGTGGGACCTCTACATCGCCGGTGAGTTCGGCGGGGCGAACGAGGTGTTCCCCGAGATCGCCCGGATCACCGGCGACCCGAAGCACCTGGCGACCGCCAAGACCTTCGACAACCGGGAGTCGCTGTTCGGCGCCACCGTCGAGAACCGCGACATCCTGGTCACCACGCCGGAGACCCGGCCCGGCCGGCGCCGCCCGGAACGGCTGCACGCCAACACGCACGTGCCGCAGTTCATCGGCTACCTGAGCGTCTACGAGCAGAGCGGCGACCAGGAGTACTTCCAGGCCGCGAAGAACTTCTTCGGCATGGTCATCCCGGACCGCATGTTCGCCCACGGTGGTACGGGTGGCAACTACCCCGGTTCCAACAACAACATCGAGATGTTCCAGAACCGGGGCAACATCGCCAACGCGATCGCCCAGGGCGGCGCGGAGACCTGCACCACGTACAACATGATCAAGCTGGCCCGCAACCTGTTCTTCCACGAGCACGACGCGGCCTACATGGACTACTACGAGCGCGGCCTGCTCAACATGATCCTCGGCTCCCGTTCCGACAGCTCGAGCGTCAGCAACCCGCAGGTCACCTACTTCCAGCCGCTGACACCCGGCACCTCCCGGGGTTACGGCAACACCGGCACCTGCTGCGGCGGTACGGGCATCGAGAACCACACGAAGTACCAGGAGACGATCTACTTCAAGTCCGCCAAGGGCAACACGCTCTGGGTGAACCTCTACGTGCCCTCGACCCTGACCTGGGCGCAGAAGGGCTTCACCATCACGCAGGAGACGAGCTACCCCCGGGACGACCGGGTCAAGCTGACCGTCACCGGCAGCGGCCGGCTCAACCTCAAGCTGCGGGTGCCGGGCTGGACGCGGCGGGGCTTCTTCGTCAACCTCAACGGCGAGCCGGTGAACATCAACCAGAAGTCCGGCCGGTACGTGACCCTGAGCCGGACCTGGACGTCCGGTGACGTCGTCGAGATCCGGATGCCCTTCAGCATCCGGATCGAGCGGGCCCTGGACCGTCCGGACACCCAGGCGATCTTCTGGGGTCCCCTCGTCCTGCAGGTCCTGGGCAACCCGGGCGGCGGGAGCTACCGCGAGCTGTCCCTCTACCGCTACCTCAAGCGGGACGGCGACTACGGCCGCTCGGCCATCACCCACGCGAGCACCACGGCGGCGGGCGACAAGCTCTTCACCACGCACGACTTCACCCTGCGGCCCTACTACATCAGTGACACCCAGGCCGCCTCGACCTACTTCCGGCGGGTCGAGCCGACGATCGTGTTCGGGTCGATCGACACCGGGGTGCCGAACTACAAGCGCAACGACGGCCTCCCGAACTACGACGTCCCGGTGACGGGCATCCCGTCGCCCGGCACCGACGGACCGACCTTCCTCGACCTGCTGTGGGACCAGGCACCCTTCCGCAACCACGGCCAGTTCGTATCGAAGGTCACCGAGCTTGCCGAGGCGTTCGTCGCGGCCGGCATCCTCACCGAGGCGCAGAAGACCCTCGTCGTCTCGCACGCGGGTCGCGCCAACAGGGAACTCGCCCCGTAGACCGTACGCCCCGCCCCGGAGGGCCGCGGTCGACCGCGGCCCTCCGGGGCACCTCGATCGGCGGCGACTTGACCCTCACGTCACGTGAGGCTCGATGCTGGCGTCATGACCGACACCTTTCCCGCCTTCGACCTCAGCCCCGTCCCGACGCCGGCACTCGACGCGGTGCCGCCGGAGTTGTTCCGCGGCATCTACGGGATGCCGATGTTCGTGACGGTACCGACCGACGACCTGGCGGCGTCGGCCGACTTCTGGGTCCGTGGCCTGGGCTTCTTCGACCTGTTCTCCATTCCCGGCCGGCTCACGCACCTGCGGCGCTGGGCGTTCCAGGACGTCCTGCTGATGGCGGCCGAAAGCGCCGCCGAACCTCCGGCGCTGACCGTGAGCTTCTCGTGCGTGCTGAGCCAGATCGACGAGATCGCGGCCGCGGGCGAGAAGCTTCTGCCCGGTTCGACGACGGGGCCGCGGCACATGCCGTGGAACTCGGTGGAGTTGGAGGTCGTCACGCCGGAGAACACCCGGGTGATCATGACCGCCGCGCGCCCGTACGACCCGGACAGTCCCGAGGCCCAGTTCCTGCGGGACATCGGGATCGAAGCCCCTGCGGCGTGACGCGGCGGGCCCGACCGGACCCGGCTGCCACACTGGTGACGTGACACCTCGACCTGCCGACGGGACCGCGGCGACCGACGGGCTGACCGTCGGCGCCGTGGCCTCCCTCGCGGGCGTCACCGTCCGGACGCTCCACCACTGGGACGCGATCGGGCTCGTCCGCCCGTCCGCACGCACCACCGCCGGCTACCGGCTCTACACGGCCGCCGACGTGGCCCGCATCCACCGGGTGCTCGTCTACCGCGAACTGGACGTACCTCTCGACCGCATCGCGGACCTGCTGGACGCGCCGAGCGGCGACGCCACCGAATCCCTGCGCCGACAGCGCGACCAGCTCCGCGAACGCATCCTGCGGATGGAGCGGATGGTCGCCGCGCTCGACCGCATCGTCGAGGCCCGGAACACCGGCATCCTGCTGAACGCCGAGGAACAGGTCGCCATCTTCGGTGCGCAATGGCGACCCGCCTGGGTAGCGGAGGCGCGCGAGCGCTGGGGCGAGACCGGCCAGTGGGCGCAGTACGCCGAACGCGCCGCCGGGAGGACCGCCGACGACTGGCGGTCGATCACCACGGACGTCGAGGCGCTCAACGCCGACCTGGCCGCCGCCCGGCGCGCCGGGGTCCGGCCCGGAAGCGACGAGGCGAACGCGCTCGCCGAGCGGCACCGGGCGTCGATCGGCGTGTACTTCGACTGCACGCACTCCATGCACGTCTGCCTGGGCCGCAGGTACACGACCGAGCCGGGTTTCGCCGCCTACTACGACGGCTTCGAGCCCGGCCTGGCCGGGTGGCTGCACGACGTCATCGACGCCAACGCCCGCGCGCGCGGCGTCGACCCGGAGTCCGCGACCTGGAGGTGACGGCGGCGGGGCGCGCTTCGGGGGCCGCTACGGGACCCACACGCTTTCCGCCTGGAACGAGCTGAGGTCGGCGATGCCGCTGTTGCCCGCCACCTGGTAAGGGCCGCCGACGCAGTCGTCGCCCGCGAACAGTGCGGCGGCCCCGGAACCGGAGTTGAGCACCGAACGGATCCGGCCGCCGCCGAAGCCGTGGTCCACCAGGCTGACGCAGGCGCCGCCCGGACCGGTCGCGGCCACGGTGAACCGGACACCGGCGTAGCCGGTCTGGTCGAACAGACACACGGTCTTCGGGAACGGGCAGTCACCCGCGGTCACGCCGGCCCGCTCGGTAGGCACCGCGGCCGCGCCGGGGGTGGCGGCGGTGAGCACGGTCGTGGCGGCGAGCACCACGACGGCCAGGACGGACTTCACGCCACTGTGCACTGACACGGGAACCTCCAGGGGGCTGGCGAACAGGCCGGCACGATATTAACAGACTTCGATGCGCCAACCTGGTCACCGGGGACCCGGACAGCACAGATCCCCTGAAGATCGACAAAGCACCGCGGCCGATGTTGGCCGTTGACGATCATGATCGTCCATTGTTAGATGATCTCCAACGTCCGGGATGCCTGGTCAGCGGGCTCCGGTCGGTCCTGGGTGCCAGTACGGCGACGCCATCACCCCGGCGCTCGCAGACCTGTCATCCGCGACAACCCTCAGAAGGGAACGTCACCGTGTTCAGAACGCGCCGCAATCTCCTCCTGGTAGCCCCGATGTTGCTCGCCACGGCACTCGTGCCCGGCGTCGCCAACGCCGACGGGCCGTTCGTCCCCCCGAACCAGAACACCGTCAACCGCGCGTCGATGCTCAGCGCCGCCGAGGTCGAGAGCACCCTCCACTCACTCGCCGCCCGCAGCAAGGGCGCCCTGCGGGTGGAGGAGATCGGTCGCAGCGGCCAGGGCCGGCCGCTCCAGGTCGCCTACATCGGCACCGGCGAGACCCGGATCTGGCTCCAGGGCCGCATCCACGGCAACGAGCCGTACGGCGCGGAAGCCTCCCTGGACTTCCTGAAGACCCTGGTCTCGGGCGGTAAGCACGCCCGCGAGGTCCTCGAGGAGATCACCTTCGCCGTCATCCCGCTGTACAACCCCGACGGCTTCGAGGCGTACCAGCGGCAGGAGCAGGTGCACCGCGTCGACCTCAACCGCGACTGGGGCGTCGACCGGCCGATCTTCGACCAGCTCAACTCGGTCCGCGCCTCGCTCGGCCAGCCGCCGCTGTCGGAGAACACCTACAACAACTACACCCGGCACCGCGCCGTCGAGTCGCAGGCGTTCTGGTACGTGTGGGCCGACTTCCTGCCGCACTACATGATCGACCTGCACCACCAGGGCACCTACTACGTCGGTGACACCGACGAGATGACCACCTTCTCGGTCGGCATCTCGCTCGACCCCGGCATGCTCCAGCCGGCCCAGTGGGACGCGGTCCGCCGGATGGGCGTGGTGGCCGCCGACGCCGCCGGCAAGAGCGGCGTGGTCAACGTGACCCGCTACCCGTACATCAACATCCCCGAGGGCGTCACCTCGGCGTCGATGCTCAACGGCCCCGGCCCGCGCGGCGAGTACGCCAACTGGCGGACCAGCGCGATGTTCTTCGAGTCGCGCGGCGGGATCGGCCACAAGAGCAGCGGCTACATCATCAAGCAGAACGTCAACGGCCTGTGGGCGATCACCGACGCGATCGCCGACGGATCGCTGGCCACGGTCGACGCCAACCGTTGGGCCGACATCCCCGCCCGGGGTGCCACGATCCAGACCTGCGACAAGTTCCCGCAGCAGTGTGAGTTCTGATCCACGCGTACCGCGCCGGGACCATCGGCGGCGGTGACCGTCTCCGGACGGCCGCCGCCGGTGGTCCCGGCTTCTCGTTGCGGGAAAGCCGGCCGGGGGTCAGCTCACGGCGGGCGGGTCGGCCAGGACGACCAGCGTCGGCTGGTGCGTACGGATCACGACCGGGGTCGCGCTGGCGAAGTCGGTGCCACCGTGCCAGCGGACCGTGTCACCGCACAGGCACTGGATCTTGACCTGCTGGCCACCGAGGATCTCCATCACCGGGGCGAACGCCCACGGGCTGACCCGGTCGGCCACACCGATCGGGTCCTGGGTCACCGCGTTGCGGATCACCAGCCGGCCACCGACCGGCGGCGGCTCCGGAACACTGACCGTGACCAGGGCACCCTGGTCGAGGTGGTGGTAGCCGGGAACCGGCTCGCCGACCGTCGCCGGCACCAGGTCGGCCAGCAGCCGGTTGCCGACGTTACCGCTCCACTGGTACGGACGATGATCCGTACGGAACAGCAGCGGCCACCCGTACGGGCCGAGCCAGTCGATCCGGAACGTACCGTCGGCGGCGATCGGCGCGTAACGCGGATCGACCCGGCCGTACGGGTCGGGGCCGACGATGCCGACGGTGCCCTCCCCCGCCGCCGGGCCCACCCGGCCACTGATGACCGCCCGCCGGTCCAGCCGGATCATCGGTACGGACTTGGCATCGCCGGCGGCGAGCGTGATCCGGCGGGCGCCCTGCTGCGCTCCGGTGCCGCCGGCCGGTCCCACCCACTGCGCGCCGTACCGGCTCCCGGAATCCGGCAGCACGAAGAGGTTGTACGAGCCGGGTTCCGGCACCGTGACGGTCACCTGTCCGACGACGTCGCTGCGCTGCGGGCAGGTGTCCGGGAGGCGGAAGGTCAGCACCGGGACGGCGAAGACGCAGATGTCGCGTACCGGTGCGGCGGTGGCGCCGTCGACGATCTTCGTCCGGATACTCAGGCCGGGCGGGTCGGCGGCGTACGCCGGTGGTCCGACCCCCACGACGGCGACCAGCAGCGGTACGACCAGCGTCGCGAGCCCGCGCAGCTTTGCTCGATCCATCCCGGCTCCTCGATGTCGCGGAGAAGATCCGGGCATCCCACCGTCGCCCGGATCGGTGATCAGGACGCTAGCCGAGCGGCGGCGCCGCGCACAGTGGACGACCGACCGACGGCTCCTCGCCGAACATGTCGACGAGACGACCGTGCCACCGCTACCCGGCGGGCCGGGTTTCCTGTCGGTGGCCGGCCCTGGTGTTCGGGCACGGCACGGACAGTAGGCGGGACGGCGGCGCAGAAGATGGGCGTCCGCCTGGGTGCCGGGCGCGCCTGCTGGTGCGCCGGCGGAGGCGCTCGCCGCGCCCGAGTTGCCAAACCTTGATCGGGTCGACGGGCTGGAGGGGGTCGACTACCTCCACCTGTTCATGGGCCGTTTCGCCACTCCGGAGGCCGGCCGCTCCCCGGCCCGATGCGCGCCTGGTCGGCCGCTCCTCACGTGGTACCCGCTCAGCCGGCGGTGCCCGCCCGACGCCCGCCCGGCCGGCCGGTCCCCGCCCGACGCCCGCCCGGCCGGGCGGTGCCCCGCGCGATGCCCGCCCGGCCGGCCACTTTTCCGGCGCGGTGTCTGCCGGGCCGGACGTCGCGACAGGTGCGGCCCGGCCATGGCCCGACGGTCACCCAAGCGGAGTGTGCAGCGGGTGCGCAGCGGCCACCTATTGCTGTCGCGGGGGGCCGCGCCTGTGGGGGTTTTTTTGCGGCGTGTGGGGGGGGGGGGGCTCCAGTATACCCCCCGCCGCGCCCCCGGCCCCCCCCCCCCCCCCCACCCCCCCCCCCCCCCCCCCCCCGGACACGGCGCGGCGGCCGGACCCCCACCACAGGATCCGGCCGCCGCTTGCCGACCAACAAGGTCAGTAGGTGTCGCTGAGCTGGCCGCGCAGCTTCACCAGGGCGCGGGCGAGCAGCCGCGAGACGTGCATCTGGGAGACCCCGATCTGCTCGGCGATCTGCGACTGCGTGAGGTTGCCGTAGAAGCGCAGGGTCAGGATCTTCTGCTCACGCTCGTCGAGCGTGGACAGTGCCGGCCCGAGCGCGACCCGCAGTTCGGCCAGCTCGAACTCGCCGTCCTCGCCGCCGAGCATGTCGCCGAGTTCGGTGGCCCGCTCGCCGTCGCCGGTCGGGGTCGACAGCGACACCGCGTTGTAGGCGCGGGCGCCCTCCAGGCCCTCCAGCACCTCTTCCTCGGTGAGCTTGAGGTGGGCGGCGATGTCGGCGACCGTCGGCGAGCGGCCCAGGCTCTGCAGCAGGGTGCTGTTCGCCTCGGAGATGCTCAGCCGCAGTTCCTGCAGGCGGCGGGGCACCCGGATGTCCCAGGTGCGGTCCCGGAAGTGGCGCTTGAGCTCGCCGATGATGGTCGGGATGGCGTAACCGGCGAAGTCGACGCCACGGCTCGGGTCGAACTTGTCGACCGCCTTGATGAGGCCGACCGCCGCGGTCTGCATCAGGTCGTCGGTCGGCTCGCCCCGGCCGCTGTAGCGGTGGGCGAGATGCTGGGCCAGCGGCAGCCAGGCCTCGATCGCCCGGTCCCGCAGCGCTGGCCGGGACGGATGGTCGGCGGGCAACGCCGCCATCGCGTCCAGCAGTTCGGCCGCGCTGTCGGCGGGCTTGACTTCGGGCATTTCCACGGACCTGGTAGCGGTCCCGGTCTGCTCGATCGTCGCGGTCATGGTGATCCTCCCTGCACCCCGTCCGCGGGATATGTCAGTCGTTCAGGTGCATGTTCGGCCGTTCAGTGGTCTAACCCTAGCCCGAAGGTATCCCGGAAATCTAGCCGAACGGACGATGGATAAAAGGGATATCGATGGGCAGGCCTGGCATTTTGTGCGACGAAATCCTTCGATGTAGGCGCCCGACGCGCTCCGAGGCCGGGTTCCGCCCGGCCCGATCGCCCGGCCGGGTGACCCGGCTCACCCGGTGGCGGCCGGCAAAACCGATGGCCGGCCACCGCCGCGGCGGTTAGCGTCGCGGCCCGTGCCCCGTACCGTGAACCTGATCCTGGTCGATCCGACCGGCGCGCCGCTCGGTGCCCTCGCCCCGTTCGACGCACCCGACCCGTGGTGGCAGGACGTCGCCGACGTGGTGGCCACCGCCCGCGCCCGGCACCACGTCGAGGTGACCGTGCTGCGGCTGCTCACCGCCGATCGCCCGGCGCCACCCGGCGGCACGGTGACCTACCTGGCCCAGGTCGACACCGCCCCGGACGGACTGCTGCCGGTCCCGGCCGCCACCGATCTGTCCCCGGACCCCCGGCGGGCGCCCTGGGCCGACCCGGGCGGTCCCGACCGTACGCTGCGCTGGGCCATGGACCGGCTGGAGGAACTCGGCCGGGGGGCGTACCGGCCGGTGCAGCGGCGGGCGTGGAACCTGTCGGCGATCTGGCGCCTCGACCCGGCCGGTCCAGACGCCGCCGGTGCGGACCCGGCCGGCGATCCGGTCTGGGTCAAGCAGGTGCCGGGCTTCCTCGCGCACGAGGCGGCGGTGCTGCGCTGGCTGGGCCGGGCGGTGCCACGGCTCGCCCCGGTGCTGCTCGGCGCCGACGGCACCGGCCGGATCCTGCTCGACCATGTGCGCGGCGAGGACCGGTACGGCGCCGGCCCGGCCGAACGCGAGGCGATCGGCGTCGACCACCACGAGATCCAGACCCGGGCGGCCGCCGACGTGGCGGCGCTGGTCGCGGCCGGCGTACCCGACCGGCGGGGCGCGGCCCTGGCGGCGTACGTGCGCCGGGTACTGACCGCGCACGGCGCCGACCTGGCACCGGTGGCGGGCCTGCTCGACGGCCTGGACGAGCGGCTGGCCCGGGTGGCCGACTGCGGCGTCCCGGACACGCTCGTGCACGGTGACCTGCACCCGGGCAACGTCCGCGGCACCGGGACCGGCGGTGCGGGTGGGGCCGGTGGGGCCGCGCGGGTCGTCATCGACTGGGGGGACGCCTTGGTCGGTCACCCCGCCTTCGACGTCCTGCGACTCACCGAACGGACCGATCCGGCGGTCGCCGCCGCGCTGACCCGTTCCTGGGCGGCCCGCTGGCGGGCGAGCGTGCCCGGCTGCGACCCGGAGCGCGCCCTGGACCTGCTGCGGCCGGTCGCGGAACTGCGGATGGCGGCCGTCTACGCGGACTTCCTGGCCCGGATCGAACCCGCCGAACACCCGTTCCACGCCGGCGACGTGCCGGACCATCTCGCCCGGGCGGCCGCGTTACCTCGAAAAGGTGGCGGGAACCCGATCAGTTGACGAAGGAGGCGAGAGATGAGCAGAGCTACGATGCCCACCACCATGTGGCCGGGCGGCGACAACCTGCCCGCCGGTCCGGCCGGCGAGCAACCGGCCATGCCGGGCGCTCACGGCGGGACCGACCTCGGTCGTCCGACGGTCATGCTCGCGGCCTACCCCGACTACGCGTCGGCGCAGCGGGCCGTCGACTTCCTGTCCGACAACAAGTTCCCGGTCCAGGGCACGGCGATCGTCGGCACCGACCTGACGCTGGTCGAGACGGTGCTGGGCCGGATGACCACCGGTCGTGCGGCGCTGGCCGGTGCGGCCACGGGTGCCTGGTTCGGTCTGTTCATCGGCCTGTTGTTCGGCATCTTCGCCACGACCGCGTGGTTGGCGGTGATCGTCACCGCCGTCATCATCGGTGCGGTCTGGGGTGCCATCTTCGGTGCCATCGCCCATGCGATGACCGGCGGCCGCCGCGATTTCACCTCGGCGAGTTCGCTGCGGGCCGGCCGCTACACCGTCGTGGTCGACGCCGACCAGGCCGAGCAGGGCCGGCAGGTGCTGGCCCGGATGAACTGGCAGGCCGAGAACCAGCCGGCGAACCAGGGGCAGCAGCCGGCGAACCAGCAACAACAGCCGGCGCGGGTGCGCTGAGCCCGGATGGCGCGGCCGGCCGGGGGAGCGCCCGGCCGGCCGCGTCGATCATGCGGTTACCGGCCGGTACGTCTTCTCGCCGGCCGGGATCGGGGCCGCCAGGCGGTTCTCCGGCGGCGCCAGCGGGCAGGCCCACCGGTCGTCGTACGCGCAGCTCGGGTTGTAGGCGTAGTTGACGTCGAGGCGTACCCGGCTGCCGGGCAGGACGACCAGGCCGCGGCCGTACGTGCCCTTGACGGTGTCGGTCAGGTAGCGGCCCCCGCCGTACGTCTCCCGTCCGCTCGTGCCGTCGCGCAGCGGCACGAACAGACCGCCGCCGTACGCCTCGATCCACCACAGGGTCAGCGGGCCCCACGGGGTCTCCGCGATGCCGACCCGCCGGTATCGCACGACACCGTCCGGGCCGCCGGTGTCGATGGTCTCGGTGCCGGAGGCGGGGCGCAGCGGCACGTCGACGACCGCGTCCGGGTTGGGCGGGAAGTAGTCCAGCCCGGTGAAGTCGGCCCGCCGGTCGAGCGGGATCGGGGACTGCGGGTGGCCGGCGAACAACGCGTCCCGGGCGGCCCGGAAGCCGGCGAGGTCGAGCCCGCCGAGGTACAGCCGGGCCACCTGCTCGCGCCAGTCCAGCAGGTCGAGGTCGTCCATCAGCCCGGCACCCGCCGGTCGCGCTGCTCCCGCCCGGGTGCGCCGTACGGGTAGTCGGCCACCACCGGGGCGCTCGCCTCGTCGAGCCGTTCGCGTTCCTTCGCGTCCAGGGTCAGCCCGGTGGCGGTCAGGTTGTCCTCCAGTTGGGCGAGGGTACGCGCGCCGAGGATGACCGAGGTCACCGCCGGCCGGTCGACCAGCCAGGCCAGCGCGACGGCGGCCATCGAGACGCCACGTTCGGCGGCGATGTCGCGTACGGTGTCGACCACCCGCCAGGTGCGTTCGTCGCGGTTGCGCGGGTCGTACGCCTCCATGCCGCGTCGCGGGTTCTCGCCCAGCCGGGTGGCGCCGGCCGGCCGGCTGTCCCGGCTGTACTTGCCGGTCAGCCAGCCGCCGCCGAGCGGTGACCAGGGCAGGATGCCGATGCCCTCCTGTTCGCAGACCGGTACGAGTTCGAACTCGACGTCGCGGGCGAGCAGGTTGTACTGCGGCTGCAACGTCACCACCGGTGAGAGGTTGAGGTGGCGACCGATCAGGGCGGCCTTCTGGAGCTGCCAGCCGGTGAAGTTGCTGACGCCGACGTAACGGATCTTGCCGGCGCGGACCGCGTCGTCGAAGAACCGCAGGGTCTCCTCGATCGGGGTCAGCGGGTCCCAGGCGTGTGCCTGGTAGAGGTCGATGGTCTCGACCTCCAGCCGGCGCAGGCTGGCCTCCAGCGCCCGGGTGAGGTGGGTGCGGGACAGGCCGGCGTCGTTGGCGCCGGGCCCCATCGGGAAGCGGCCCTTGGTGGCCAGTACGACCCGGTCGCGGATTCCGGGGCGCTCGGCGAACCACCGCCCGACGATCTGCTCGGACATCCCGGCGGAGTAGACGTCGGCGGTGTCGATGAACGTGCCGCCCCGCTCGACGAACAGGTCGAGCTGCGCGAACGCCTCGTCGTCGTCGGTCTCCGCGCCGAAGGTCATGGTGCCCAGGCAGTAGGTGGACACGACCGTGCCGGTCGTGCCCAGGGTGCGGTAACGCATACCTCGCCTCTCGGTTGGGTTGTGGGCGCCAATCTGTCCGCCCACAGCATTTTGTCCCGACCAGCTTCCGTCGGCGCGGTGTCGTGGCGGAGGGGCTCCAAAGACGCAACGCCCGACGAACATTCTGTTCAGGTTTGGAATTCCCCGCTGACGATGTGACGAAGCTCTTCGTCGGTTGGGTTGTTCAGATTTGAAGGAGTGCTATTCTCGGAGCGTGGTCGAGAGTCTGGACAACACGCAGATGGCCTGCTGGCGGGCCTTCATCGAATCGAGCCAGCGCCTGATCACCCAGCTCGAGGAGGACCTGCGGGCCGACAGCGAACTGAGCCTGCCCGACTACCACGTGCTGGTGCTGCTCTCCGAGGCGCCCCGGCAGCGGTTACGGATGGGCGAACTGGCCAGCCGGCTGGTCTTCTCGCCGAGCCGGCTGACGTACCACGTCTCCACCATGGAGCGGCGCGGCCTGGTCGTGCGGGAGAGCTGTCCCGAGGACCGGCGCGGCAGCCAGGCGGTGCTCACCGCCACCGGACTGCTCGCCCTGCGCGAGGCGGCACCGCACCACCTCGCGTCGGTGCGCCGGCACCTGATGGACGACCTCGACGAGGCCGAGATGGCCTGCCTCACCCGCGTCTTCACCCGGCTCGGCGACCGGCTGACCGCGGCCCGCACCAGCGACTGACCGCGACCCGCCCGAGCGGACCGCGAACCCGGAGCCCGGGGCGCCACCCGCGCCACCGGCTCCACCACCCGAAAGAAGGAAGCCATGCCAGCGATCACCGTGGACGACGTCCTCGTCCTGCCCCGCCTGCCCCGCCTCGACGACGCCGCCACCGCCTTCCGGCCGGTCCGCCGGATCGTCACCGCACCGAGCGGTTTCGAGGGCGAGGGCTTCCCGGTTCGCCGGGCGTTCGCGGGCGTACCCATGCCGGAACTCGACCCCTTCATCCACCTCGACCAGATGGGCGAGGTGGACTACGCGCCGGGCGAGCCGAAGGGCACCCCGTGGCACCCGCACCGCGGCTTCGAGACCGTCACGTACATCATCGACGGGATCTTCGACCACCAGGACTCCAACGGCGGCGGTGGCACCATCACCGACGGCGACACGCAGTGGATGACCGCCGGCTCGGGACTGCTGCACATCGAGGCCCCGCCAGAGCACCTGGTCGTCAGCGGCGGGCTCTTCCACGGCCTGCAGTTGTGGGTCAACCTGCCCCGGGTGGCCAAGATGAACCCGCCCCGCTACCAGGACATCCGGGGCCGTGAGTCGGCGCTGCTGACCACACCAGACGGTGGCGCGCTGCTGCGGGTCATCGCCGGCGAGGTCGACGGCCACCGGGGACCCGGTACGACCCACACCGACATCACCATCACGCACGTGACGGTGCAGCCGGGGGCGCGGGTCGACCTGCCGTGGCGACCGGACTTCAACGCGCTGGTCTACGTGCTGGGCGGCAAGGGTACGGTCGGCACCGACCGGCGGCCGGTGCACACCGGTCAGTTGGCGGTCTACGGGCCCGGCGACGTGCTGACCTTCACCGCCGACCGGGCGCAGGACTCGCACACCCCGGTGCTGGACCTCTACATCATGGGCGGCAAGCCGATCCGTGAGCCGGTGGCCCACTATGGCCCGTTCGTGATGAACACCCGGGCCGAGCTGGTGCAGGCGTTCGAGGACTACCAGGCTGGCAAGCTCGGCGTCATCCCCGCCGCCCGGGTGCCGCACTCCGGCGGCCAGGACCGGCCCTGAGGCCCGGCGGGTCAGGCGGAGATCAGGAACATCCCGGCAACCCCCAGCAGGACCATCACGAGTACGGCGAACAGCAGGCCGCGCTCGGTGTCGAGGGTGTCGGGGCGGGCGGTTTCGGCGGCGTTGATGGTGTCGGTGGTCATTGCGGCTGCTCCTCAGCGTCGCTCCGGTGACATTGACGGTATGAGGACGTCGACGTGGCGGAATCCCGGTTTAGTGCCGCCCGTGCCCACCTGTCGGCAGGTGCGGGCGGCCGCCGGCCGTCCTGCGGGGTGAGGGCGTCGTCGACCTCAGGGGAGCCGCCCGTGCGGACTACGTTCTCGGCGCCGCGGGCGGTGTGACCCGGCCACGGGGTTACCCGGATGGCGCCCGGCGAATCACGCCCGAACCGCCGAATCCCCGCCGCGATCGGCTCCGCCCGCGTGGCCGGCGCGGGCGGCGGCGCCAAACGTGGCGACAGTCTCACCGCGCCGACCGGTCGTCGGTGCCCGGCCGAACGGCCGTCGGGGGCATGTGGCCGCCCGCGCGGCTGCCGGGGCCGCGCCTGTCGCACCGGCCCCGGCAGCCGCGTCTCAGGCCCGCTGGTGGAGCACGGCCGCGGTGATGAGCTGTGTGGATTCCGCCGCGGTGAGGGCGGCGTCACGCAGGTGGTCGAAGGCGAGGACGAACCGCTTGCTCTGCGGCGCCTCGACGTAGATCTGCCCGGCGAGGTTCTCCACGTAGGCGACCTCGGGATAGGGCTCGGGCATCCGGAAGACCTGGAACGAGCCGTCGAACCGGGGCGTGGCGTGGGCACCCGCGGGCAGGACCCGGATCTCGATCCGTGGCCGGGCGGCGAGGGCGACGAGATGGTCGAGCTGGGCCCGCATCAGCTCGGGGTCGCCGAGATCGCGGTGGAGCACGGCGTCGTCGAGCACCACCGAGAGGTTGTTGCCGCCGGCCTCGAAGGCGCGCTGGCTGGCGATGCGGTCGTCGAGCCGGGCGGCCCGGTCGGCGGCCGGGGTGGCCGGCTCCCGCAGCCGCAGCGTGCGCTCGGCGTAGGCCGGGGTCTGGAGCAGGTCGGGCACGAGATGGGTGTGGTAGGCACAGATCACGGCGGCGTGCCCGGTCAGCCAGGTGTGGTTGACGTAGGCGCGCTCGGGGAGCACGTCGGTGAAGTCGACGTCCCACTGGTTGGTGCGCCAGGTGTCCCGGCACAGGCGGAGCAGGCGGGCCCGGGTGCGGCCGTCGAAGACGCCGTATATGTCGAGCAGGGCCGCGACGTCGTGGTGCTTGAACGGCCATTCGGCGCGTTCGTAGCGGGCGAGCGCGGAGTGGTCGCGGCCGAGGTAGTCGGCGGTGGACTTCAGGGTCATCCCCCGCTGGCGGCGCAGCTCGCGCATCTGATGGCCGAGCCACTGGGCGCGCAGGGTGCGTTGGACAGGTTCTTTGAACGGCATCGAACCACCTCTCGGAAAGCACTGTGGATGCGTTGCTCCAAACGCGATGCGTTGAGAGCGTCGCCACTGCGCTATCGACGCCGCCCGTCTTCGCGGGACGAGCGGCGGAGAGGCTTCGCGGGCCTAAATTGCACGATCAGGTGTGTGCTGATCGCCGACTGCAATGGACTGGAACATATGTATCACGGATGCCGCCTACCAGCCCGCACCCGACCCGTACCTCTTCGTCGATCTAGGGCGGTCGGTGTTGAGAAGCGGACGAATCAACCACCTCGCACCGGACACGGTACGCGACGCGGGGACGTGCGGCACGCCGCGCGATCCCTGTCGCGCGGCGTGCCGTTCGGCGGTCAGGCGCAGGGCGTCCCGTTGAGGGCGAAGCCCGTCAGTGCCGGCGTGCCGGCGCCGTTCTGGGTGCCCTGGAAGCCGATGCTGGTCGTGCCCCCGGTCGCCAGGGCTCCGTTCCAGGCGGCGTTGCGCGCCGTCACCTGGTTGCCGGACTGGCTCCACGTCCCGTTCCAGCCGTTGCTGAGCTGTACGCCGGCCCCGGCGGTGAAGGTCAGCGTCCACCCGCTGACCGCCGGGCCCCGGTTGGTCACCCGGATCTCGGCGGTGAAACCACCGGTCCAGGCGTTGGCGGTGTAGGTCACCGCGCAGCCACCGGCCGGCGGCGGGGTGGTCGGCGGGGGAGTGGTCGGCGGCGGGGTCGTGGGCGGCGGCGTCGTCGGGTTCGGGCTGGGCGGCGGCGTGGTCGGCGGCGGGCCGGCGGCGACGGCCAGGTCGTACGCCCGCTGCGGCACGAACTGTCCGGCGGCGGCGATGCAGCCGTCGGCCTCGCCGGGCAGCTTGATCCACAGGAAGGCGTCGATCTTCGCGTCGCCGGTCTGGTTGGTGCTCGGCGTGCCGATCGCCCGGCCGGCCGGGTCGCACCACTCCGAGCCCAGCGGGCCGTTGCCGTTGCGACTGGTGTCGATCACGGCCGTCAGGTGGTTGGCGCCGGTCGCCGCGATCACCGCCTTGACGTAGTTGACGACCTCGCTCGTCGCCCGGTAGTTGGACACGTTGCTGGAGATGCCGTCGGCGCTGTTGGCCACGTCGGCGCCGACGAGCATGCCGGCCATCGCCGAGGGGGAGTGCCAGGCCGAGTGGCCGGCGTCGAAGTAGACCTTCGCCTGCGCCGAGCCGGCCTTGAGCCGCTTGCCGGCGTACGCCATCGAGGCCCGCACCTCGGCCTGCTGGCTGGCGTTCATGCAGGTGCCCATCAGGGCGAGCACGTCGGGTTCCAGGATGATCGTGGCGGGCCGGTTGCCGAGGCCGGCCGCGACCTGGTCGATCCACTGGCGGTAGGAGGCGTGGTTGGGAGCGCCACCGGCGCTGTGGTTGGAGCAGTCGCGGTTCGGGATGTTGTAGACGACCATGATCGGGATCTTGCCCACGGCGGCGGCCGCGCCGACGAACGCGTCGACCTGACCCCGCACGGTGGAGGGGTTGTACTGGGTGAACCAGCGACCCTGCGGCACGTTGGCGATCCGGTCACGGATGACGCCGGCGCGCGAGTCGCCGGGATTGGCCGCGACCCACTGGGCGGCGTTGGTCTGCGGGTCGACGTAGAACACGGACTGCGCGGCCTCGGCCGGCTGCGGCGACAGCAGACCGATGCCGGCCGCGGTGGCCGCGACCACCGCCAGGGCGGCGGTCGCGCCGGCGGCGAGCGCTGATCGGGTGGGCATGCGGTGACCCCCTCGGGTACGGTATCGAGCGTCCTCCATGGAAGCGCTCCCATGACAAGCAACACCGTACGGGGATGTTGCGCTCGTGTGAAGCCCTCGTGTCTGCCTGATTGCCCGCCCGCGTCGCGTGACCCGGCCGGTCCGGAGGGCGTAGGCTCCCGATGAGCCGGGAGGGACGGTTGGGTAACCAGTGATGGCATTTCCGGTCGCGACCGATCCCCGCGGTGAGGACGCCGTGGGCGCAGGCCCCGACGGGAGCGCCGTTGGTACCGGTCCCGACGGGGGCATCACGGTCATTAGCCGCGCCGTCGGCGTACGGGCCCGCGGCTGCCGATGACGGATCGCCCGGTCGTCGCGCCCCCGCGCGGGTCGCAGTGGCACGAGGCGCTGTTCTACACCGGTGACGACGACTACCTCGAGACCACCGTGCCCTTCGTCGAGGCCGGACTCGCGGCCGGCGAGCCCGTGCTGATCGCCGTACCCGCGCCCGGGCTGCACCTGCTGCGCCGGTTCGACGGCGTCGAGGGCGTACGCCTGGTGGACATGGTCGAGGCCGGCCGCAACCCGGCCCGGATCATCCCCGGCGTGCTGCACGCCTTCACCGCCTCGCACCCGGGCCGCCCGGTCCGCGTCGTCGGCGAGCCGATCTGGCCCGGCCGGGCCGCGGCCGACTATCCGCGGTGCGTGCAGCACGAGGCCCTGGTCAACCTCGCGTTCGCCGACCAGCCGGTGCGGATCCTGTGCCCGTACGACGCCGTGCGGCTCGACCTCGACGTGCTGGCCGACGCCGCCAGCACCCACCCGGTGCTGACCCGCGGCGGCGACCGCCGGGCCAGCCTCGGCTACGCCCACCCGGAACGGATCGTCGACGCGTTCAACCGCCCGTTGCCCGAGCCCGGCACGCCGGCGACCGTGCTGGTCTTCGAGGCGGCCGGCCTGTCCGGCGTACGCGGTCTCGTCGTCGCGCTGGCCACCGAGGCCGGGCTGCGTCCCGGCCGGGTGACCGACCTGCGGATCGCGGTCAACGAACTGGCCACCAACGCCGTCGCGAACGCGCCGGGACCGGCCGTCCTGCGGGTGTGGACCGAGCCGGACGGGCTGCTGTGCGAGATCACCGGGTCGAGCGTGCTGACCGACCGGCTCGCCGGCCGCATCCCGCCCCCGCACACCACCGAGCGCGGCCGCGGCCTGCTCCTGGTCAACCTGCTGTGCGACCTGGTCCACGTGCACACGACCGACGACTCGACGACGGTCCGCCTGCTCATGGACCGCTGACCCGGGCCGGCGGCGGCGCGGGCGGCGGTCGTCAGGTGAGAGCCGCGATCGGAGACTCGTCGAGAGCCGTGAGCAGGGCGGCCGGATCGTCGTAGACCGCGACCGCACCGGCCCCGGCCAGCTCCGCCCGGCAGGTGCCGCCGCAGGTCAGCGCCACGCAGGGGATGTCGAGATGCCGGGCCGCGGCCACGTCCCAGACCGAGTCACCGACGAACACCACGCGGCGGGCCGCCAGGCCCGCCTTGTGCAGGGCGGCGACCAGGATGTCCGGGCTGGGCCGGCTCTCCGGCGCGTCGTCGGCGCAGGTCGCCGCCGCCACGGCGTCGTCGGCGGCGAGAGCGGACCGCAGCGCGGTCAGGTCGTCGCCGGACACCGACGAGGCCAGGACCACCCGCAGCCCGCGGTCGGCGCAGGCCCGCAGCAGGTCGGCGGCGCCCGGCAGCGGACACAGCCGGTTCCGGTGCCGGGCGAAGATCTCCCGGTGACCGGCCCGGATCCGGTCGTCGGCACCCCGGTCGCGCTCCGGCCCCAGGACGTGGTCGAGCAGCCGGTCCGAACCCATCCCGACGCCGCGGTGCACCCGCGCCATCGGCGCGTCGAATCCGGCCCGGCCCAGCGCCTCCCACCAGGCGACCGTGTGCAGGTAGGTGGTGTCGACCAGGGTGCCGTCGAGGTCGAAGAGCACTCCGGCCGGGCCGTTCGCGTCCATCCGGTCCCCCTACCCGTCGGCGGCGGGGGTGACTCCTGCCGGACCGCCGGGGATGAGGATCTCGAACCATACGGTGGACCCCCGTACGGTCGGATCGGTGCCCCAGGCATCGCTCAGTTGCTCGATCAGCGACAACCCGCGGCCCCGGCTGCTCAGCCGATCGGTCTGTGTCCTGGTCACCGTGCCCCGCGTGCCCCGGTCGGCGACCGACACCAGCAGCCGTTCCGGGCTCAGGTCGATCTCCACCCGGGCCGAGGTGCCGGCGTGCAGGAGCGCGTTGGTGGTCAGCTCGCTGGTGCACAGCACCGCCGCCGCGACGACCGGCTCCGGCACCGCCCACTCGGTGAGCTGGGCGGTCATCCAGTGCCGTACCCGGCCCGGTGCGGTCGGCTCGGCCGGCACCCGGATACCGGCCGACCGGCTCGGCTTGCTGGCGTGCTCGACGGCCAGAACCGCGACGTCGTCCTCGGTCGGGCCGGGCACCGCACCGGCGGCGACCGCGCACAGGCTGCGCGGGTCGGAGCCACCGGCCGCCGACACTGCGGCGGCGAGGGTGTCGAACCCCTCGGCGAGACCGCGGTCGCGGCGCTCGACGACACCGTCGCTGAACAGCAGCACCGTGTCACCGGGGGCGAAGTCGACGGCGACGGCGGTCCGTCGCCCGCCCAGGCCGAGCGGCGGCCCCGGCGGTACGTCGAGGTATCCGGCGGCCGGCGCCGGCTCCCGCCCGCTGCCCGACCGGCGCAGCAGGGGAGCGGGATGTCCCGCGCTGGCCAGCGTCAGCCGGCCCACCTCGGGGTCGGCGACCCCGTAGGTGACGGTCACGAAGATCTCGTCGCTGCGCATCTCGGCGGCCAGGTTGGCGACCAGCCGGTCCAGGCCGAGCAGGACCGACGCCGGGTCCGGGTCGGTCAGCGCGAGCGCCCGCAACGCGGCGCGTACCTGGCCCATCAGCGCGGCGGCCCGCACGTCGTGCCCGGCGACGTCACCGAGGACGATCGCCAGCTTCCCGCCGGCCAGCGGGAACGCGTCGTAGAAGTCGCCACCGGCGGCGTTGCCGTCGACACCGGCCTCGTAGCGGGCGGCGATCCGGAACCGGGGGATGTCGGGCAGGTGCTCGGGCAGCATGCTGCGTTGGAGGAGTTGCGCGGTGCCGTGCTGGGTCTCGAACCGCCGGGCCCGTTCGGCCGCCTGGGCGACCAGTTCGGCGGTCGCGGCGAGCAGGGCCCGCTCGGCCGGCGGCCACGGATGGGCGGCCTCCAGCCCGAAGGTGAGCGCACCCCGCAGCGACGCGCTGCGCAGCGGCAGTGCGGCCAGCGCGCGTACCTTCTGGTCGTGCCGGTCCAGGGCGGTGCGCCGCAGCGGCTGGCCGTCGCTGCGGAACGTCGCGGTGCCGTCGGAGGCGGCGACGATCAGCGGCGCCGCCGAGTCGCCGGACAGCCGCCGCCACAGCGGGGGGAGCCGCTCGTCGGCCTCGTCGATGACCTCGCCGCGTACCCGGCGGGTGGTCCGCCACCCGCCGCCGTCGTCGACGCCGAAGGACGCCTGGTCGACGTCGAGCGACGACACGGCGTAACGCAGCACCACCCGGGCGACGTCGTCGAGGGTGAGGGTCGCCGACAGCGCCGACGCGAGTTCGCCGAGGTCCTGCAACCGCCGGGTCACCTGGGTCGTCTCGGCGGCGACGGTGAGCACACCGACGATCCGGCCGTGGCTGTCGCGGACCGCCGACAGGCCGCGGGTGAAGACCGCGTGCTCCAGGGTGCCGGCCGCGGCCCGGATCACCGGCAGCGCCGCCTCGGTCTCCAGGAACGGTTCACCGGTGCGACGCACCCGCTCGAAGACGTCACCGACGCCCGGCATCGCCCAGACGTCGGCGTGCACCTCGGGGGCCGGCCGGCCGAACGCCTCGGGATGCTTGACCCCGAGCACCGCCGCGTAGGCGTCGTTGTAGACCAGGGTCAGGTCGTCGCCGTACATCAGTGCCATCGCGACCGGCGACCCGAGCACCAGGTCGACGATGGCGCGTAGCGCGGGATCCCAACCGGACGGGTCGCCGAGCCCGGTCTGCGACCAGGGGCGGGCCGGCCGGGCGTCCGCGTGCGGCCCGCCGGCCGTACGGGCGGCGGGCACGGATACGGGAACCGCGGGTGTGCGCCCTGCCGTGGCTGGCATGGGAGCAGCCTATCCGGCGGAATCGAGTCCGGCCCGATCGGTGGAGACGCCGCAGCTCAGGGAGCGGGTCGAGGCGGATTCACCCGATCGTGGGTCCAGACCTGTCTGCGCTGACTGTTCGGCCGTTGACACCCGAATCCGTTTTGTCGGAAATGCCAGTAACTGATCGTGATTGGCGCGATGATCGGCAGGGTATGGGAACGCCGGAAGGCCATGCGACAGGAGGGGACCAGATGTCCGAGACGATGGCCGCGCGGCAGGTCGACATCGGGGCCGCGCTGACTGACATGTGGCGATCGGTGCTGCTATTCATCCCGAAGGCCATCGCCTTCGTCGCGATCCTGGTGATCGGTTGGATCATCGCGCGCTTCGTTCTCAAGATCGTCGACCGGGTGCTCGAACGCGTCGGCTTCGACCGCGCGGTGGAGCGCGGCGGCATCGGTCGGGCACTGGAGCGCACCAGGTACGACGCCAGCGACATCCTCGCCCGGCTCGCCTACTACGCCGTACTGCTGCTGACCCTGCAACTGGCGTTCGGGGTCTGGGGACCCAACCCGATCAGCGACCTGATCGCCGGCGTGGTCGCCTGGCTGCCCCGTGCCTTCGTCGCGATCGTCATCGTGGTGGTCGCCGCCGCCATCGCCAGCGCCGTCCGCGACCTGATCGCCGGCGCCCTCGGCGGACTGTCGTACGGCCGCCTGCTGGCCAACCTGGCCTCGGCGTTCATCGTCGCGCTCGGCGTGATCGCCGCGCTGAACCAGATCGGCATCGCGACCACGGTCACCACCCCGGTCCTGGTGGCGGTGCTCGCCACCGTCGCCGGCATCCTCATCGTCGGCGTCGGCGGCGGACTGGTGAAGCCGATGCAGCAGCGCTGGGAGGGCTGGCTCGACCGGGCCGCCGCCGAGTCGCAGGTGATCCGGGACAAGGCCGCCGCGTACGCCGCCGGTCAGGAGGACATGCGGCGCCAGATGGCCGACCGGACGCCGGCCCCGGCGGACGCCGACCGTACCCAGGTCATCCCGCAGGGGGCGGGCTCGCCCGCGATGTCCGGCGGGCCGGCCCAGCCGATGGCGGGCAGCCAGCCCGGTGGTCAGCCGATGGCGGGTGGTCAGCCGATGGCCGGTGGTCAGCCGATGACGGGTGAGCAGCCGATGTCCGGTGACGCGACCCGGACCCAGGCGGTGTACCGGTCCGGTAGCGCCACCCCGCCGGGCACCGAACGGCCGGCGGCCATCGACGACACTCAGCGGATCATGCCGCCGGACCGTAGCGACCGGTAACCGCGCCACGAAGGCGGCCCGGCCGGACCCTGCGGTTCGGCCGGGCCGCCTGGTGCGGCCGGTCCGGGCTGCACCCAGCCGAGCTGGGGCTGGGGCTGATCAAGGAATAGTCGTGGCCTGTGCGGGGCGAATTGTCGAATGTATCCCCTTGATCGGCGCGGCCCCTTGATGCGACGCGGCGGCCCGGCCCGGTGCGGCGCCCCGGTGCGGCGCGGTCCGAGTGCGGTGTCGGCACGGCGTGGCGTCGTCCGGATGCGGTGCGGTCTCTGCGGGTGAGGGGCGTGGTGGGGCGGTCGGGTGGCTCAGCCGGCCGGTGGTGTGACGGCGGGGCGGTCGGCGGCGCGGGCCAGGGCGCACACCGCGAGCAGCCTCGTCAGTACCCAGTCCGGGCCGGCGGACCAGTCGACCGGGCCCTGCGGCAGGCGCCAGCCGTGCTGGAGTGCGGCGTCGCGTACCCCTTCGGCGTAGCCGGCGAGCGCGACCGGGGTCAGCGGCCGGCGGTCACCGAGAAGGCTGTCCCGTACGGCCGCCGCGTGCTGGTCGACGCTGGCGAGCAGCCTCGGGTGCGCGGCGGCGGCGGCGAGGCCGGCGACACCGACACTTACCTGCAAATCGGCCAGCACGGAGCGTGCGGAGCGATTCGCGCGGCGTGCGGAAGCGCCGTTGAACAGGGCTGTCATGGAGACCGAGGCTAGTCAACCGGCCAGTCCGTCGACCTCGGTCGGTCGGTGGGGACCGGCCGGCGGGCGGCTGAATCTGTGGGTCGTATCCGCGTACCGCAACCCCCGCCCGGGTAGTGGTGTGGGGACAGCCGACACCCGTACCCGGAAGGAGACATCGTGGCTGACGACGGCCCCGACCAGGCGCACCGGCGCCCGGCCGACCTGGACGACGTGACCGTGGCCGCGTTGGGCAAGCTCAGCGAGGCGCTCGAGACGACCGAGCGGGCCCGCGGGCACCTCTATTCGATGCACCAGCTCACCGGGCACGCCGACCTGCAGCTCGACGAGGCCGTCGAGCTCTTCCGGCGGGCCGGGCACCACGGGGTCGCCGACCGGATCGAACGGGAGCTGATCGGCCGCAACGTGATCGCCGGACGATGGACCTTCCAGATCGTCGAGGACTACGACGACGGCTACCATGCGACGTTTCGTGACCTGGAGGCGTGGGCCCGCGACGACCTGGCGGGTGGACGGCGCCATCTCTTCGAGGCGGAGATGAAGGAGCGGCGCCGGACGAAGGGGCTCGCCGGGCACGAGGCGCGACCGGCGGGGTGACTCCCGCTATTCGAAGCTGCTGGGACCGGCGTCGGCCGGCCGACGCCGCATGGCGTCGTCGGCCAGGATGACCGTGGCGACCATCAGCGCGACGACGACGCTGAACAGCCACGAGTCGTCGCTGACCAGGCGGGCGGCGACGGGGGCCTGAAGCGCGGTCAGCACGAAACCGAACCAGGCCCAGCGGCGCTGACGCGGAGAGAGGAATCCGGGGGCTTGACGCATTCGAAAAGTTTGCCCCGGAGAAACCGGATTGCCCTCGGCCGTTCGGTCGAAGTCGGGGTTGTCTGTCCGGTCTGCCAGCAACTGTCGGTGATCTGGTGGTTGCCGAAAGTTGGTCCGTGTTGTCAGCTTCCGCCGCCGCCACCGCCGTCCCCACCGCCGCCACCACCACCACCACCACCGTCGCCGCCCCAACTCCAGCCGCCGCCACCGCTGTCGCTGTCGCCGCTGTCGCCGACACCACCGTCGTCACCGCCTCGGCGGGACCGGCGGGCGGGGGCGGGCGAGCCGCGGCCGGCCCGGGAGACCGACATGTAGCGCCCCACGAGGGCGACCACCAGGATGAGGAGACCCAGGCCCAGGAAGGGCAGTAGCTCTGTCATGCCATCACTGTCGGGCATGCGTACGGGCCGGCCAACCCCTATGCGTATCGGCGTATTTCAGCGCGCGACCCCGGCGTCATAGGGGGAACGAGGGGTGGGGACGGCTCGGCGGGGCGGTGTGCGAGAGCGTTTTCCCTGCGGCAAGATCGGGGGCTGTGTCCGCCCCAACCACACCCCGGCTGTCCCTGCTCCTGCTCGCATACTTCGCGTTCGTCAGCCTCGGCCTGCCCGACGGCCTGCTCGGCGTCGGCTGGCCGTCGATCAGCGCGGGCTTCGCCGTACCCACCGAGGCCGTCGGCCTGCTGCTCACCGCCAGTACCGCCGGCTACCTGACCTCGAGCGTCGCCGCCGGCTTCACCATCAGCCGGCTCGGCGTCGGCTGGCTGCTGGCCGGCAGCACCGGCCTGACCTGCCTCGCCCTCGTCGGCTACGCGGCGTCCCCGGCGTACGCCCTGCTGATCGGCTGTGCACTGCTGCTCGGGTTCGGCGGCGGTGCGATCGATTCCGGCCTCAACGCCTACGCCGCGGGGGCGTTCGGTCCACGGCATATGAACTGGATGCACGCGTTCTTCGGCCTCGGCGTCGCCCTCGGCCCGCTGATCATGACGACCGTGCTGGCCACCGGATCCTCCTGGCGATGGGGGTACGGCGTCGTGGCGGCGGCGCAGGCCGTACTGGCAGTGGCCTTCGTGCTGACGGTGCGGGCCTGGAGCCGCCGGCAGCCGGCCACCGGCCCGGGCGAGGAGCCCTCCGCCCGGCCCGCGCGGGTGCCCGTACGGGAGACGCTGGCCCTGCCGGCGGTGTGGTTCGGCGTGCTGGCGTTCGCGGTGTACGTCGCCGTCGAGGTGACGGCGGGGCTGTGGGCGTACCTGCTGCTGACCGAGGGGCGCGGCCTGAGCGCGACGGTGGCCGGCGTCTGCGTGTCCGGCTACTGGGCCAGCCTCTTCGTCGGCCGGGTGGTACAGGGAGTGGTCGCCGAGCGCCTCGGTACGTCGACCGTGCTCACCGGCAGCCTGGTCGCGATGGTGGCCGGCGCGGTGCTGGTGGCCCTGCCCGCCTCCGGCTGGGTCGCCGTCGCCGGGCTGGCGATAATCGGGTTCGGCGCCGCGCCGGTGTTCCCGCTGCTCACCCTGACCACCGCCGAGCGGGTCGGGGCCGGGCACGCCGACCGCACGATCGGGTTGCAGATCGGTGCGGCGGGGCTGGGCGGGGCGGCGATTCCGGCCGGCGTGGGCGTGCTGCTGGGCCGGGTCGACGTGGAACTGCTCGGCCCGGCCCTGGTCGTGCTCTCGGCGGCCCTGCTCGCCCTCTACTCCGCAGCCAGCCGCCGCCCTCGCCGCCGTCCCCACCCGGCAGCGCTGATCAAGGACTAGTCACGCGACAAGGGCCGCAGCCCGGGCACGCCTTCTCCTTGATCGACGCGCAATTCAACGCGCGGTTCGACGCCGCGGTTCGGCGCGCGGCTCAACGCGCAGAAAGGCGCGCGCCGTTTAACGTACGGGTCAGTGCGGGCCGGAGCGGCCGGTGGTGGACGGGCGGTCGGCGCGTTGGTTGTCGGTCAGCTTCTCGCGGCCGGCCGGGGTGCTCTCCAGCTCCTCGGCCTCCGCGCCGTGGCCGAAGGCCGCCTCGGCACCCGCGTCGTTGCCGGTGACGTCGTCGAGTTGGCCGTCGGTGTCCCAGGTCGCCATCGCCTCGGTGAGGTCCTTAAGCGGCAGTCGCTGCTCGTCACGCCAGGTCTCGTCGGTCATTCACCGGTCGTACCCGGGGGCCGGGGGCCGAAACCCTGGTCGCACCCGGGGGCCGGGCACCGAAGCCCTGGTCGTACCCGGGGGTCGGGGCCGAAGCCCTTGGTCGCACCCGGGGGGAAGAACGTAACGGCGCCGCCGGCACGCGACGCGGCGGCCGCCGGCGGGTCGAACCCGCCGGCGGCCGCCGCTGATCCCGCCCCGCTACGGCTCGGACCGGTTCACCTCGCCGCGCCAGGCGCCGGTCTCCACGCCGCCGCGGCCCTCGATGAACTTCTTGAAGCGGTCCAGGTCACCCTTGACCCGCATGTCGATCATGCCGAGCTTGTCGGCGGCCTGTTCGGCCATGCCGTGCGGCTCGAGGTCCATCTGCGCGGTGACCCTGGTGTGGTTGGCGTCGAGGCGGTGGAAGGTGATGACCCCCGCCTGCTTCATGCCGCCGGTCGACTTCCAGGCCACGCGCTCGTCCGGCAACTGTTCGGTGATCTCCGCGTCGAACTCGCGTTTCACACCGGCGATCTCGGTCTTCCAGTGCGTCTTGGTGTCGGTGAGCTGGCGGACCTCCTTCACCCCTTCCATGAAGTGGGGGAACTCCTCGAACTGGGTCCACTGGTCGTACGCGGTACGAACCGGTACCGCGACGTCAACGGACTTGGTGACCGAACCCATGTGACTTCCTCCTTGATCGACAGTCCTGGACGGCCCTAGACGGGACGGGACTGGACGGGCGTGGACGTGGACCGGCCGGGGCCGGAAGGAACGACCGTCGGGTACGGGACCGCGGCTACCAGCGCGTCGACTCGTTCGCGTGACCCAACGCGGCCCAGACCTCGGATACCGTGCGGAACTCGGTGTCCGACGGCAGCCGGTCCAGCTCGGCGAGCACGTCGTCGGGCGCCTCGTTGTCCCGCGCGCTGTGCCGCAGCGTCTCCCGGTCGCCGGGCAGCGCCGACAGGCTGATGTAGCGGCCCAGCCGGCTGCGCTGCTCGACCTCGGCGGGCGTCATGCCCTGCGGGACGCCGGTCTGGTTCTCGCCGCCGGGGACCCGGCTGACCGGCGGCTGGTCCTCACCGGACGGCTCGGCCTCGCGCCACGGTTCCGCGCGGGCGCCGGCCTTCCCGGCGACGGTGCCGGCGACCTCCCGGTTCATCTGGTCGTCCAGTCGTGGTCCGTGTTTGCTGTTGCCACGTTCCATGACCTAGTCGCTACCCGGCCGCGTCCGCGCTAAACGATTTCCGCCGATCAGGAGCCGCGTGAAGAGGACGTCCGCGACCGGTCGTCGGCCGGGGCGCGTTCCGGTAGCACCGGGTCCTTCTCGGCGTCCTCGACCCCGCCCTGGATCGCCCGGCCCCGCTGGATCTCCGCGTTGACCTCGACCCCGAACAGCACCGCCATGTTGATCAGGTAGATCCAGATCAGGAAGGCGATGACCGCGCCGAGGCTGCCGTACGTGGCGTCGTACGACGCGAAGTTGGCGACGTAGAGCCCGAAGCCGAACGAGATCACCGCCGCCGCCAGCAGCGTCACCAGGCCGCCGGGGGTGAGCCAGCGGAACCTGGGCTGCTTCACGTTGGGCGCCACCCAGCCGAGCAACGCCAGGAGCAGCAGTGCGATCAGCACCAGGGCCGGCCACTTGGCGATCGCCCACGCGGTCCGGGCGGCGCCGCCGAGGTTGAGCGCGTCGCCGACGGCGTCGACGACCGGGCCGCTGACGATGAGCATGACGACGCTCGCGGCCAGCAGCACCAGGGTGACGACGGTGACGCCGAGCTGCAGCGGGCGCAGCTTGTAGAAGGGCCGGCCCTCCTTGACGCCGTAGATCGCGTTCGCCGCCCGGGTGAAGCCGCCGACGTAGCCCGACGCCGACCAGAGGGCACCGAGCAGACCGAAGCTCAGCAGCACCCCGGCGGAGCTCTGCTGGTTGACGACACCGTCGATGGCGTCGCGTACGCCGCCGCTGGCCACCACCGAGCCGGCGCCGAGGTCCTCGGCGATGCCGAGGATGGTGTCGACCGCGTCGCCGCCCCGGGCGACGAGGCCGACCAGGGCCACCACCACGACCAGCGACGGGAAGATCGCCAGGACCGAGTAGTACGTCAGGCTGGCCGCCCAGTCGGTGCAGTTGTCCTTGCCGAACTCCTTGGCGCTGCGGACCAGCACACCCTTCCACGTCGACCAGCGCAACTGGCGCAGCTGGCGGGGCAGTTTGCGCTGCCGGTCGCGCGGTCGGGCCGGCGGGTGCGTCGTCGTGGCCATCGCCCAACTCCCTGCTGCTTCGGCAGCGGCGACCCCCCGCCGCTGGTTGCGGTGGCCGTACCCCCGGGCGGACCTGGACAAACCCGTCATGGTTTGGCCGCTCGGCGGCGGGGAACGCAGCCAGTCGAGCATCTTCTAGGCGAGGAGGTCCGACATGCCCGCGCGTGACGAGCTGCCGAGCACGCTCCAGCGTTCGCCGGACAAGGCCCAGCGCACCTGGTCGAAGACGCACGACTCGGCCGTCGAGACGTACGGCGAGGGTGAGCGGTCGCACCGGGTCGCGTTCGCCGCGCTGAAGCACTCGTTCGAGAAGGTCGGCGACCACTGGGAGCCCAAGTCGGGCAAGGGCCCGAGCGACGAGCAGGCGGCCGGTGGTGGCCCGCAACGGCGGACGCCGACCGCCGGCGGGGTGGACGCCAACGCGTCCAAGGAACACCTCATGGACCTGGCCGCCCGGGCCGACGTCCGGGGCCGGTCCAGCATGACGAAGCCGGAGCTGGTCAAGGCGTTGCAGAAGGCCAACGACCGCAGCACCCGGCAGGCCCGCGAGAAGAAGAAGAGATCCTGACCGGTCCGGTGGCCGGGCGTCCGCCCGGCCGCCGGCTCCGTCCGGTACGTCACCAGCGCACCGCCGGGCCGCCGGGCGGTTCGATGTGGACGGCCTTGGCGACCGTCATCTCGTCGAGCAGTTCCGGGCCGTAGCCGAATCCCTCCCCGCTGGCGCGGCGCGGGTGCGCGGCCCCGCCCGGTGCCCCGCCGAAGACGGCGTTGACCTTGACGGTGCCGACCGGCAGTTCCCGCCAGGCCCGCTGCGCGTTCGCCATCGAGCCGGTCAGCACGGTGGCGGCCAGCCCGTACGGCGACCGCCCGGCCCGCGACAGCGCCTCGTCGTACGAGTCGACGACCAGCACCGGTGCGATCGGGCCGAACGTCTCCTCCCGCATCACCGCCATGTCGTCGGCGCAGCCGGCGAGGACCGTCAGCGGGTAGAAGGCGCCCGGCCCGTCGGGCACGGTCCCGCCGCACAGCACGTCGGCGCCGTCCGCGACCGCGGCGGTCACCTGGGCGTGCACGTGCTCGCGGTGCCGGCGGTCGACCAGCGGCCCGAGTTCGGAGCGCGGGTCGCGGCCCGGGCCGACCCGCATCTCGCGGCAACGGCCCACCAGCGCGGCCAGGAAGCGGTCGGCGACCGTACGGTGCACGTAGATGCGCTCGACGGCGACGCAGAGCTGCCCCGAGTTGGCGAACGCGCCGATCGCGGCCTGGTCGGCGGCCCAGCGCGGGTCCACGTCCGCGTCGACGATCAGCGGGTCGCTGCCGCCGTTCTCCAGCAGCGCCTTGGCGCCGGTGCCGGCGCAACTGGCGGCGATCGACCGCCCGGCGGCGGTCGAGCCGACGTGCGCGACGAGGTCGACCTGCCGGCCGGCCAGCGCGGCACCGACCGCGCCGTCGCCGGTGACGAGCGAGAGCACGCCGGGCGGCAGGTGCTCCGCCAGCAGCTTGACGAGGAGCCAGCCGGTCGCCGGGGTGCGCTCGCTCGGCTTGTGGACCACCGTGTTGCCGGTGACCAGGGCCGCGCCGAGCAGCCCGCAGGAGACCGCGACCGGGTCGTTCCACGGCGTGATCACCGCGACGACACCCCTCGGCTGGTACGTCACCAGGTCGATCGCCTCCGCCGCCCCGGCCAGCGTCCGGCCGCCGTGCAACGGCCCGAGTTCGGCGTACTGCCGCAGGGTGGCGACGCCCGCCTGGATGCCGGCCCGGGCACCGGCGAGGGGCTTGCCCATCTCGGCGGTCTGCGCGTCGGCGATCCGGTCGGCCGCGTCCTCGATCGCGTCGGCCGCCAGGTGCAGCGCGGCGGCCCGTACGGCGGGGGTGCTCGCCGCCCAGCCGGGCGCGGCGCCCCGCGCCGCCTTCACCGCGGCGTCCAGGTCGGCGCCGACGGCGGACGGCGCGGAGCTGACCGGGCTGCCGTCGGCCGGGTCCACCACCTCGAACCGGCCGTTGTCCCCGGCCGGCTTCCACTGCGCGCCGATGAGCTGTTCCACCTCGTACATCCGCCCGTAGTCCCCGCAGAAGGCGCCGGCAAACCGGCAGAATCATCGGGCGGGCCGGCAGAGCCGGCAGAATCATCGGCCAGGCCGGCAGAGCCGGCAGAATCATCGGCCAGGCCGGCAGAGCCGGCAGAATCATCGGGCATGGGAAGCGTGGATGCGCAGGGCGCCGACGCTCTGGTGATCGGGGCGGGCCCCAACGGGCTGGTCGCCGCGAACCTGCTGGCCGACGCCGGCTGGGACGTGCTGGTGCTGGAGGCGACCGCTGCGGCCGGTGGCGCCGTGCGGTCGGCCGAGATCACCGCACCCGGCTACCTCAACGACCTGTTCAGCTCGTTCTACCCGCTCGCGTACGCCTCGCCGGTGATCCGCCGGCTCGACCTGGAGGCGTCCGGGCTGCGCTGGACGCACGCCCCGGACGTGCTGGCCCACCTGCTGCCCGACGGCCGGGGCGCGGTGCTGAACCGGGACCCGGCGCGCACCGCGGCGTCGCTGGAGCGGTTCGCGCCGGGCGACGGCGACCGCTGGCTCGCCGCGTACGACGAGTGGCGGGCGCTGTCCGGGCCGCTGCTGTCGGCGCTGTTCACTCCGATCCCGCCGGTGCGGGGCGGGCTGGCCCTGCTGGCCCGGCTGCGTACGGCCGGCGCGCTGCGGCTGGCCCGCCGGCTGGCGCTGCCGGCGCGGACGCTGGGCGCGGAACTGTTCCGGGGCGAGGGCGGCCCGCTGCTGATGGCCGGCTGCGCCCTGCACACCGACCTGTCCCCGCTCGACGTCGGCAGCGGCGTGTACGGCTGGCTGCTGACCATGCTGGGCCAGCAGGTCGGCTGGCCGGTGCCGGTCGGCGGGGCGCAGCGGCTCACCGACGCGCTGGTGACCCGGCTGCGGGCCCGGGGCGGCCGGATCGCGTACGGCATGCCGGTCGACCGGGTGCTGGTGGCGCGGGGGCGGGCGGTCGGCGTACGGACCCGGGGCGGCACGATGTGCCGGGCCCGGCGGGCGGTGGTGGCCGACGTGTCGGCGCCGGCCCTGTTCCTGGACCTGGTGGGGCGGCGGTGGCTGCCGCCGCGGCTGGTGGACGACCTGGCCCACTTCCGGTGGGACGGCTCGACGGTGAAGGTCGACTGGGCGCTGTCCGGGCCGGTGCCGTGGACCGATCCGGCGGCGGCCGGCGCCGGCACCGTCCACCTCGGCGGCGACCTCGACGGGCTGACCGGGTTCGCCGCCGACCTGGCCCGCGGTGTGCTGCCGGCGGAACCGTTCCTGCTGGTCGGGCAGATGTCCACGGCGGACCCGACCCGGTCACCGGCGGGTACCCAGGCGCTGTGGGCGTACACCCACCTGCCGTTCCGGCGGGCGTGGGACGGCGCGGAGGTGGTCGCGCACGTGGCCCGGATGGAGGCGGTGCTCGAACGGTACGCGCCGGGGTTCGGCCGGCTCGTCGTCGGCCGGCACGTGGCCGGCCCCGGGGATCTGGAGCGGGCCGACCCGAGTCTGGTCGGCGGGGCGCTGGGCGGCGGTACGTCGGCGGCGTACCAGCAGTTCGTGCTGCGGCCGGTGCCCGGGCTGGGGCGGGCGGACACCCCGGTCGACCGGCTCTTCCTGGCGAGCGCGTCGGCGCATCCGGGCGGCGGGGTGCACGGCGGCCCGGGCGCGAACGCGGCGCGGGCGGCGCTGGCCCGGGACCGGGCGGTCGGCGGCGGCCTGTACGCGGCGGCGGTCTCGGCCGCCCACCGGGCGATCTACCGCTGAAAGTCGGAATGTGCGGATCGCGCGGCGATGACCGGCGATCCCATCTATGCAAGATCGTCGATCTCTGGTAGGAAAGTTGCAGGGTTGACCCATGTCATGTAGAAAACCCCCACCCGAGAACCGGAGTTCCCATGACACCCACCCGCCGCGCGACCCGACGCGTGCTCACCCTGCTGGTCGCGGTGTTCGCCGCCACCGTCACCGCCCTCGGCTTCTCCACCCCCGCCCATGCCATCACCCACTCCAGCGCGACGTCGCAGCTGAGCGCCGCCGGCATCAGCTGGACGTCCAGCGGCGGATGCAGCAACCGCAACGTCCCCACGTGTACGTCGTTCGACGGCATCCGCCAGGCGACGATCACCGGGATCATCACCTTCAAGCGGGCCAGCGGCTGCGCGGTCACCATCACCGCCGGCACCGAGACCGGACACGCCAGCGGCACCTACAGCCACTGGAACGGCTACAAGGTGGACATCCGGCTGAGCACCTGCGTGGAGAACTACATCACCCGGTCCTACACCTACGTCGGCTACATCTCCGGCTGGGGACACCAGTACCGGGCGGCCTCCGGCAACCTCTACACCAAGGAAGGCAGCCACTGGGACATCCTCTACTACACCTGCGGCTGCTGACCGGCCCGCGCGTGGCGCCGCCGCAGCGGCGGCGCCACGCCGCCGGTGCGGCCGGGGAATGAGACCGGCCCGGCCGGGGCATACCCGGGTCATGGAGGTGGCGCCATGACCCCTGCGACCGACCCGGCCGACCTGACGGAGATGGCCGGCATCGACCCGTTCGACGTCCTCGACACCGAGGCGGCCCGGGTGGACGCCTTCTACCGCGGGCTGTCCGACACCGGCTGGTCGGCCCCCACCCGGTGCCCGGGCTGGGACCGGCGCGACCTGCTCGCCCATCTGACCACCACCGAGGACTACACGCACGCCGGGCTCAACGGCAGGGTCGAGGAGTTCGAGGACGACCTCGGCGGGGCCGACCTGGACGACCGCAACGCCCGTGGGATCGCCCGGCGGGCCGGCCTGCCGCCGGAGACGCTGCTCGCCGAATGGCGGGCCGCCTCGGCCGACAACCGCCGCCGGCTGCGCGAGCGCGGCGAGCGCGGCACGCTCCAGACGGCCGCCGGCGACTATCCGGTCGGCCGTCAGGTGTTCTACCTGGCCAGTGAACTCGCCACGCACGCCGACGACGCCGGGGTGCCGCAGTCGCCCACCGAACGCGAGGAGCGGCTCCAGTGGCGGGTACGGTTCGCCCGGCTCGCGGTGGCCGAGGCCGGCCAGGGGGTGGTCGTCACCCCGGACGGCGGGATCGAGGTGATCCGGCTCGCCGGGCAGCGGGCCCGGCTCTCCGAGAGCGACTTCGTCGAGGCGGTCGCCGACCGCCTGGGCGACGGCGCGCTACCCGACGACATCCGCGAGGCACTGGTGGTGCTGGCCTGAACGGGACGCGACCCGGTCGGGCCCGCGGCGCCACCGGCGTACCGGCGACGGGCGGCGCGGATGCCGGCCGGCGGGCGGACCGGGGCGGGTCAGGCGCGGCCGACGCCGCGGTGCTTGCGGCGCAGGCGGAACGGCATCAACGCGCTCTCCACCTTGGTCGCGGTCGTCATCTTCGAGATGCCGTCGAGGCGGTCGGCGAACCGGATCGGCACCTCCAGCACGGTGTGCCCGAGCCGGGTGGCCAGGTAGTGCATCTCCACCTGGAAGCTGTAGCCGTTGGACTGCACCCGGCCGAGGTCGATGTCGCGCAGCACGTCGGCGCGCCAGATCTTGAACCCGGCGGTCAGGTCCCGGATGCGGACCCGCAGCAGCGAGTGCACGTAGAAGTTGGCCCAGCCGCTCAGCGCGCGGCGGTAGAGCGGCCACGCCTCGTCGAGCTGGCCGCCCGGCACGTAGCGCGAACCGATCACCACGCCGGCCCTGGTGGACAGCAGGGTGCCCAGCATCCCGGGCAGCGCCTCCGGCGGGTGCGACAGGTCGGCGTCCATCTGCGCCACGTAGTCGGCACCGGCCTCGAGCGCCCGACCGATCCCGTCGACGTACGCCCGGCCCAGCCCCTCCTTGCCCGGCCGGTGCACCACCGTGATCCGCTCCGGATGGTCGCTGGCCAGCTTGTCGGCCACCTCGCCGGTGCCGTCCGGGGAGTTGTCGTCGGCCACCAGGATGTGCAACCCCGGCAACGGCAGTGTGAGCAGCCGCTCGACCAGGACGGGCAGGTTGCCCGCCTCGTTGTAGGTCGGCACGACCACGGTGACGCGCGCGTCACACCACGGCGTGGGTAACTGCACGGGCTCGATCATGAAAGGCATCCTCTATAGGCTGACATTTCCTCCGCAGAGGGTAGTCACCCCACGCCGGTGCCGCAGTCCGCCACCCCGGCGCGGTGGCGCGGCCGACCCGCGCGACGCCAGGTTTACTCGCCCCGGCCCCGGGAACCCGGCCGAAGTGCCAGCTCAGCAGGTCGATCCCGGAGGTGGATCCGGCGCGCGACGCGCCGGACACCCGCGTACGGGCGCCGTCCTGTTCGACGCGGTGCTGTTCGACCGCGACGGCACGCTCGTGCACGACGTGCCGTACAACGGCGACCCGGACCGGGTACGCCCGTTCGACGGCGCCCGGGAGGCGCTCGACCGGCTGCGCGCCGCCGGGCTGCGGCTCGGTGTGGTCACCAACCAGTCCGGGCTGGCCCGCGGCCACTTCACCGCGGCCGACCTCGCCCGGGTCAACGCCCGGATCGAGGAGTTGCTCGGCCCGTTCGACACCTGGCAGGTCTGCCCGCACGACGAACCCGCCGCCGACGCTGAAGTGCCGGCCGGCTGCCGGTGCCGCAAACCGGCGCCCGGGCTGGTGATCGACGCCGCCCGGGCACTCGGGACCGTACCGGGCCGGTGCGTCGTCGTCGGCGACATCGGCCGCGACATGACCGCGGCCGGGGCCGCCGGAGCGGCGGGCGTACTGGTGCCGACCCCGGTGACCCGGCCGGAGGAGATCGCCGCCGCCCCGGCCGTCGCCGGGGACCTGCGCGGCGCGGCCGACCTGATCCTGCGCCGCCAGCGCCTGGTCGGCGGGGCGCGGGCCGGCGGGCGGACCCGCCCGCGCCGGGTGCTGGTCGCCCGCCCCGACTCGGCCGGCGACGTGCTGGTCACCGGTCCGGCGATCCGGGCGGTGGCGGCCGGCGCCGACCGGGTGGTGATGTTGTGCGGCCCGCGCGGCCGGGCCGCCGCGGAACTGCTGCCCGGCGTCGACGAGATCGTCGAGTGGTCGCTGCCGTGGATCGACCCCGACCCGGCGGCCGTCGACCGCGAGCAGGTCGGCCGGCTGACGGACCGGCTCGCCGCGACCGGCGTCCAGGAGGCGGTGCTGTTCACCTCCTTCCACCAGTCGGCGCTGCCGCTGGCCCTGGTGCTGCGGATGGCCGGCGTACGGCGGATCGCGGCGATCAGCGACGACTACCCCGGTTCGCTGCTCGACGTACGGCACCGGGTGCCGCTCGGCATCCCCGAACCGGAACGGGCCCTGTCGCTGGCGGCCGCCGCCGGCTTCGCGCTGCCCGACGGCGACGAACCCGTGCTGCGGCTGCGGATCGGCCCCGGCCCCGCCGCCCGGCCGTACGTCGTCGTGCACCCCGGCTCGTCGGTGCCGGCCCGGGCCTGCCCGCCGGCCCGCTGCGAACAGATCGTCCGGGCGCTCGCCGGTGCCGGTCACCGGGTCGTGGTCACCGGTGGTCCGGGCGAGCGCGAACTGTGCGCCCGGGTCGCCGGCACCGCCGGGATCGACCTCGGCGGCCGGACCGCACTGCCCGACCTGGTCCGGATCATCGCCGGCGCCGGTGCCCTCGTCGTCGGCAACACCGGGCCGGCGCACATCGCCGCCGCCGTCGGCACCCCGGTGGTCAGCCTGTTCGCCCCGACCGTCTCCTTCGGACAGTGGGGGCCGTACCGGGTGCCGTGGGTCCGGCTCGGCGACGCCGCCGCCCCCTGCCGGCACACCCGCGCCACGACCTGCCCGGTCACCGGCCACCCCTGCCTGTCGAAGGTGGAGCCGGACAGCGTCGTCGACGCGGTCCGGCTGATCGGCGTACCGGCCGGCGCCCCCGTGGCGGGTGCCGGGTGAACATCCTCCTCTGGCACGTGCACGGCTCCTGGACCACCGCGCTCGTGCACGGCGGACACCGCTACCTCGTGCCGGTCAACGCCGCCCGGGACACGTACGGGCTCGGCCGGGCCCGCACCTACGACTGGCCGGACACCGTACGGGAGGTCACCGCCGAGCGGCTGGCCCGCGAGGACATCGACGTCGTCCTCCTGCAACGCCCCGAGGAGGTCGACCTCGTCCACACCTGGCTCGGCCGCCGGATCGGCCGCGACCTGCCGGCGGTCTACGTCGAGCACAACACCCCCAAGGGCGAGGTGCCGCAGAGCCGGCACCCGTTCGCCGACCGCGACGACCTGCTCGTCGCCCACGTCACCCACTTCAACGAGCTGTTCTGGGACACCGGGGCGACCCGGACCGCCGTCATCGAGCACGGGGTGGTCGAACCGGTCCCGCGCTGGACCGGCGAACTCGACCGGCTCGCCGTGGTCACCAACGAGCCGGTACGCCGCTGGCGGGTCACCGGCACCGACCTGATGCCCCGCTTCGCGGCGGTCGCCCCGCTCGACGTCTACGGGCTCGGGGTGGCCGGGCTGCCGGGCAGGCTCGGGCTGCCCGTCGACCGGCTCACCGTCCACGACGACGTACCGCAGGACCGGATGCACGCCCAGGTGGCGAAGCGCCGGGCCTACCTGCACCTGTGCCGGTGGACGTCGCTCGGGCTCAGCCTGGTCGAGGCGATGGCGATGGGCATGCCGGTGCTCGCCCTGGCCAGCACCGAGGCGGTCGAGGCGGTCCCGGCCCAGGCCGGCGTGCTGTCGACCCGGGTCGACACCCTCGTCGACGCCGCCCGGTGGCTGATCGACGAACCGGAGGCGGCCGGCCGGCTCGGGGCGCGCGCCCGCGAGGTCGCCCGCACCCGCTACGGCCTGGACCGGTTCCTGGCGGACTGGGACCGGTTGCTGGAGGAGGAAGTATGCGTATCGCGATGATCTCCGAGCACGCCAGCCCGCTCGCGGTGCCCGGCGGCGAGGACGCCGGCGGGCAGAACACGCACGTGGCGCAACTGTCGACGGCACTGGCCCGCGACGGCCACGAGGTACGCGTCTACACCCGGCGGGACTCGCCAGACCTGCCGGCGGCCGTGCCGCTGCCCGGCGGCGGGTACGTCGTGCACGTACCCGCCGGCCCGGCCGAGCCGCTGCCCAAGGACGCCCTGCTGCCGCACATGGGCGACTTCGGCCGCTGGCTGGGCGAGCGGTGGGGCGGCGCCGAGCCGCTGCCCGACGTCGTCCACGCGCACTTCTGGATGAGCGGGCTCGCCGCGGTCACCGCCGCCCGGCGGACCGGGGTGCCGGTCGTGCAGACGTACCACGCGCTCGGCACCGTCAAACGCCGCCACCAGGGCACGATGGACACCAGCCCGCCGCGCCGGATCGGCTACGAACGCACCCTCGGCCGGGCCGTCGACCGGGTCGTCGCGCAGTGCGCCGACGAGGTGCGCGAACTGGTCCGGATGGGGGTGCCCCGCAACCGGATCGTGGTGGTGCCCTCCGGCGTCGACGACGAGGTCTTCGCGCCGACCGGGCCGGTCGCCCCGCGCGAGCCGGGCCGGCCGCGCATCCTCACCGTCGGCCGGCTGGTCGAACGCAAGGGCTTCCAGGACGTGATCGCCGCGCTGCGGCTGATCCCCGACGCCGAGTGCGTCGTCGTCGGCGGGCCGCCGGGCGCCCGGCTCGACGACGACCCGCACGCCCGCCGGCTGCGGGCGTTCGCCGTCGCGCTCGGCGTCGCCGACCGGGTACGCCTGGTCGGCGCGGTGCCCCCGGACCAGATGCCGCACTGGTACCGCTCGGCGGACGTGCTGGTCGCCGCACCCTGGTACGAGCCGTTCGGCCTCACCCCGCTGGAGGCGATGGCGTGCGGCGTACCGGTGGTCGCCACCGCCGTCGGCGGGCTCACCGACACCGTCGTCCACGGCCTGACCGGTGACCTGGTGCCGCCCCGCGACCCGCGCGCCCTCGGTGCCGCGATCCACGCCCTGCTCGAAGACCGGGTACGCCGGTTCGCGTACGCCTCCGCCGCCGTCGACCGCGCCCGGCAGTCGTACACCTGGCGGCGCGCCGCCGCCCAGCTCGGCACCGTCTACTCGGCGGTCGTCGGCGTGCGCCGCACCAGCGGGGCGGTCGCCTGATGGCGGCCCCCTCGGTGCTCGACGCCCACCTCGCCGCGCTCGCCGCCGCGCTGCGGCCGTTCCGGCAGGCCGCCGACCTGCTCGGCCGGTGGGGCGGCGAACTGGCCTGGACCCTGGGCACCGGCGGCCGGCTGCTGGTCGCCGGCAACGGCGGCAGCGCGGCCGAGGCCCAGCACCTGGCCGCCGAACTCGTCGGCAAGCTACGCGACGACCGCACCCCGCTGTCGGCGATCGCGCTGTGCGCCGAGACGTCGTCGCTGACCGCGATCGGCAACGACTACGGCTACGAGGAGGTCTTCGCCCGCCAGGTACGCGCCCACGGCCGGGCCGACGACGTACTGCTGCTGCTGTCGACCAGCGGCCGCAGCGCCAACCTGCTCGCCGCCGCGCGGGCCGGCCACGAACAGGGCCTGCGCTGCTGGGCGCTGACCGGCCCGGCCCCGAACCCGCTCGCCGAACTGTGCACCGAGGTCCTCGCGGTGCCGTCGCCGGAACCGCAGGTCGTGCAGGAACTGCACCTGCTGTCGGCCCATGTGCTGTGCGAGTACGTCGACCGTGACCTGCCGGCCGTGCGCGGCCTCTCCGGCACCGTGCCGACGGTGGAGCACATGACCGGCCGGAATGGGGGAATCCGCAGCCTCGGTGCCCCAACCGAGGCAAGCGAGGTGAGCACATGACGCACCGCCTGGTCGTCGTCGGCGACACCCTGCTCGACCGCGACGTGGACGGGATGGTCACCCGGCTCTGCCCCGACGTGCCGGTGCCGGTGCTGGAGGAGGCGACCACGCTGGACCGGCCCGGTGGCGCCGGGCTGGCCGCGCTGTTCGCCGCCCGGCAGGGCTTCGACGTCGCCCTGGTCACCGCGTTCGCCGACGACGACGGCGGGGCCCGGCTGCGCGAACTGCTCGCCGACGCCGGGATCGAGGTGCACGTCCTGCCACTGCCCGGCGCCACCGCCGAGAAGATCCGGCTGCGGGCCCGCGGCCAGGTGCTGCTGCGGCTCGACCGCGGCGGTGCCGCCGGCCGGCCCGGCGAGCCGCCGCCCGCCGCCCGGGCCGCGCTCGCCGGCGCCGCCGCGATCCTCGTCAGCGACTACGGGCGCGGGGTCGCCGCCGCACCGGCGGTGCGGGCCGCGCTGGCGCGTACCGCCGCCCCGGTCGTCTGGGACCCGCACCCGCGCGGCCCGCGCGCCGCGCCCGGCGTCCGCCTGCTCACGCCGAACGAGACCGAGGTACGGCAGCTCACCGGCGACGACCCGGACGGCTCCCGGCTGGCGACCGCCTCCCGGGGCGCCGAGGAACTGCGCCGGCGCTGGCGGGCCGGCGCGGTCGCGGTGACGATGGGCGGCGACGGCGCGCTGCTGTGCCACTCCGGCCCGACACCGCTGGTGGTGCCGGCGCCGGCCAACGCCGACGGCGACACCTGCGGTGCCGGCGACCTATTCGCCGCCACCGCCACCGGTGCGCTGGCCCAGGGGGCGCTGGTCTCCGAGGCCGTGCAGGAGGCGGTCCGCGAGGCGAGCGAGTACGTCGCGGCGGGCGGCGTCGGTGCCGTGCTGGTGCCCGGACCGGGCAGCGGCGCGGCGGTGAAGGCCGCGTACCGGCGCCCGACCGGGACCGGCGTGTGCGGTGACCGGCCGGCCACCGCCGCACCGGACGGTCCCGGCGGCGACGGCGCCGGGGTACGGCACCACGGCGCCGACGGCGACTCGGTGGCGGCCGGGGCGCTGGTCGCCGACGTACGGGCCCGGGGCGGCACGGTGGTGGCCACCGGCGGCTGCTTCGACCTACTGCACGCCGGCCACGTCGCCACCCTCCAGGCGGCCCGCCGGCTCGGCGACTGCCTCGTGGTCTGCCTCAACTCCGACGCCAGCGTCGCCGGGCTGAAGGGGCCGGACCGGCCGGTCGTGCCGCAGGGCGACCGCAGCCGGTTGCTGGCCGCGCTCGGCTGCGTCGACGCGGTCGTCATCTTCGACGAGGCCACCCCGCACGCGGTGCTGTCCTGGCTGCGTCCGGACGTGTGGGTCAAGGGCGGCGACTACGCCGGCGGTGGCGGGGACGAGCCCGACCTGCCCGAGGCGGCCCTGGTCCGGCGCTGGGGCGGGCAGACCGTCGTCGTGCCGTACCTCGACGGCCGTTCCACCACGCGGATGATCGCCGCGGCCCGTGCCGGCGCCGGGGAGGCGGCCGGATGACCGCGACCGCACCGGGCGGCGGCCCTTCCGTACTGGTCACCGGCGGGTCGAGCGGTCTCGGCGCGGCGGTCGTCGCCGCGATCGCCGACGCCGGCGGCCGCCCCTGCGTGCTGGACCTGATGGAGCCGGCCCCGGGCGTGCCGTGGCTGGCCTGCGACCTCGCCGACACCCGGGCCGCGGAGGAGGCCACCCGGCGGCTGGCCGAGACGGCCGGCGGGTTCGACGGGGTGGTCACCGCGGCCGGGGTGGACCGGCCGGGCGCGCTGGTCGACGTGCCCCCGGCCGACTGGGACCGGGTGGTGGCCGTCGACCTGCTCGGCACCGCCGCCGTCATCCGGGCCGCGCTGCCGTCCCTGATCGAGCGTCGCGGCCACGTGGTCACCGTCGCCTCCACACTCGGCCTGAAGGCCGTCGCCGACGCCACCGCCTACTGCGCCGCCAAGTTCGGTGTCGTCGGGTTCACCCGCGCGCTGGCCGCCGAACTCGCCGGCTCGGTCGGGGTCACCCTGCTGGTGCCGGGCGGGATGCGGACCGCGTTCTTCGCCGGCCGCGAGGAGCAGTACCGGCCGGGCGCCGACGCGGTGCTCAACGACCCGGCCGCGGTGGCCGCCGCCGTCGTCTTCGCCCTGCGCCAGCCGCCCGGCAGCGCGGTACGTGAGATGGTGCTGTGCGCCGACCGGGAGACGTCGTACCCATGATCCTGGTGCTGCGGGCCCTCGGGGTCGGAGATCTCGCGACGGTGGTGCCGGCGCTGCGCGGCCTGAAGGCCGCCTACCCGGACCAGGACCTGGTGCTGGCCGCGCCGCGCTGGCTGGTGCCGCTGGTCGACCTGGTCGGCGTGGTGGACCGGCTGGTTCCCGTGGAAGGGCTGGGACCGGCGGAGCAACCGGAGCCCGCTGGCGGCGCCGGCCCGGAACCCGGCGGTGGCGGCGGCCCGGAACCCGGCGCCGGCCCGGAGCCGGGGGAGTGGGCGGCGCTGGACGGGGTGACCCCGGAGGTGGCGGTCAACCTGCACGGGCACGGCCCGCGGTCGCACGAGCTGCTGCTGGCCGCGAACCCGGGGCGGCTGCTCGCCTTCGCCTGCCCCGCCGCCGGGCACCTCGACGGTCCACGCTGGAACGACGACGAGCACGAGGTGCAGCGCTGGTGCCGCCTGCTGCGCTGGTACGGCATCGACACCGACCCCGGCGACCTGGGGCTGCGCCGGCCCCCGCCGGCCTGGCTGCCGGTCGGCCTGACGATCGTGCACCCCGGCGGCAAGGACCCCGCCCGGCGCTGGCCCGCCGACCGCTGGGCCGCCCTGGCCCGGACCCTGGACGGGCTCGGCCACCACATCGTGGTCACCGGGTCGGCCGACGAGCACGACCTCGCCGAGGAGGTCGCCGGCGGCGCCGGGCTGCCGATGAACGCCGTACTCGCCGGCCACACCGACCTGGCCGAACTGGCCACCCTCGTCGCGTACGGCCGGATGCTGATCAGCGGCGACACCGGCGTCGCGCACCTCGCCACCGCGTACCGGACCCCGTCGGTGGTGTTGTTCGGCCCGGTCCCGCCGCGGCGGTGGGCGCCGCCGCCGGACCGGCCCTGGCACCGGGTGCTGTGGCGGTCCGACCTGGCCGGCGAGCCCGCACCGGCGGACCGGCCGCACCCGGCGCTGCTGGCCGTCGGCCCCGACGAGGTGGTGGCGGCGGTGTCCGAGGTGGACCGGATCGGCCAGGTGCGGGATGCGGTTACGGCGCACTGACCTGAGCCGCCCCGGGTACGGCCGGCGCCGACGCGGCCGTGGCGTCAGCTTCCTCGACCCCGACGGCCGGCCGATCACCGCGCCGGACGAACTCGACCGGCTCCGCGCTCTGGCCATCCCGCCGGCCTGGCGGCAGGTCTGGATCTCACCCGACCCGTGCGGCCACATCCAGGCCACCGGCGTCGACGCCGCCGGCCGCAAGCAGTACCTCTACCACCCGCTGTGGCGGGTGCGGCGGGACGAGGCCAAGTTCGACCGCGTGCTCGAGGTCGCCGCCCGGCTGCCGGTGCTGCGCGAGCGGGTCGCCGTCGACCTGGCCGGCCGTGGCCTGCGCCGCGAACGGGTGCTGGCCGCCGTCACCCGGCTGCTCGACATGGGCATGTTCCGGGTCGGCGGGGACCAGTACGCCGCCGGTGCCGATCCCACGTTCGGGGTGGCGACCCTGCGCGCCGAACACGCCCGGCCACGGGCCGGCCGGATGGTCCTGGAGTTCCCGGCCAAGGGCGGCGTCGCCCAGGTCCGCGAGGTGGCCGACCGGGACGTCTGCGCCGTGCTGCGCCACCTGCGACGCGGTCGGGCCGCCGGTGACCGGCTGTTCGGCTACCGGGCCGGCCGGCACTGGTACGACGTGCGCAGCGACGAGATCAACGGCTACCTGCGGCAGGCCAGCGGCGGCGCGATGACCGCCAAGGACTTCCGTACCTGGCACGCCACCGTCCGGGCCGCGACCGGGCTGGCCGGCGCCGCCCCGGCGACCTCGGCGACCGCCCGGCGGCGGACCGTGACGGCCGTCATGCGCGAGGTGGGCGGCCTGCTCGGCAACACCCCCACCGTGGCCCGGGCGTCCTACGTGGACCCCCGGATCGTCGACCTCTACCACGACGGGGTGGTCGCCGAGGTGGCCGACCCGGACAGTCGCGACGACGCCGAGCGGGCCGTGCTGGAGCTGCTGGTCAATCGGTGAGCACGTGCGACAGTTCGTCGCGGAACCGGCGCTCCGACTCGGTGACGACCTCGCCGCCGATGCCGAACACCCCGCCGCTTCGGGCCGCCGACACCACCTCGTCGGCGATGGTCAGCAACCAGTGCTTGTACGCCCCGGCGTCGCCCTCGTCGGCCTTCGCGGCGAGCAGCGCCGCCGCCTCCTTGGCCCGCCCGAGTACGTCGGCGAGCATCGCCCGCGGGTCCGGCGGGGCGATGAGCGGCAGTTCCTCACCGGTCTCCGGGTCACCGACCCGGGACACGAGTTCGACCGCGATGGCCGACACCAGCGGGCTCGGCGCCTCCCGTCCGGTCGAGATCGCCTCCAGCCCGGCCGCGTTCTCGGCCATGGTCCGGCGGGTGCTGTCGGTCTCCGCCGCCGTCGCCGCGGTCAGCACCGCGTGCGGCAGGCCGACCAGCAGCCCCCACTCCTCGTCGCTGAAGCCGAAGGTGCTGAACACCGGCTGCTCGGTCACGGCGTCACCTCGCTCCGCTCGGCGCCGCCGTGCCTTGCACCGGGCCTGATGGTTCCCTCGCTTCGCTCGGTCACGATGCTCTCCCAATTCGTCTGGTCACCGGACCGCCCTTCCGGACGGCGGACGGACCTTGCGTGAGATTAGTTCAACCCGTATGTCGGGATCAGCCCGCCTGGCGGGCCGGCAGGTGTCGGGATCAGCCCGCCTGGCGGGCCGGCAGGTGTCAGGATCAGCCCGCCTCGCGGGCCAGCAGGCCCTGCTCGCTGACGACCGGCACCGACAGCGTCTTGTAGCCGACGTCGTCGAACAGCACCGTCATCCGGTCGTCCTCGTAGCCGAGCACCATGCCGCTGCCCCACTCGGCGTGCCGCACCGTGCTGTGCACCGGGAACGGCCCGCTCGCGCCGTCGTCGGCGGTGCTGGCGCCGGCGTGGCAGTTGTCGCAGTGCCCGCAGACCTTCTTCATGTGCTCGCCGAAGTACGCCAGCAGCGTCTGCCCCCGGCAGCCGCGGTGCTCGGCGAAGGCGCGCATCATGTCCGTACGCGAGCGCTGCACCGTCTGCTGCCGCTCCGCCTCGGCGAGCGCGGCCCGGGCCGCCCGCGCCGGTTCGGCGGCGTACCGGGGGCGGGCGAACCGGTTGCCGGCCCGGTTCTCGGCCGCCCCGACCTGTTCCAGCAGGGCCAGCAACTGGCCCAGCTTGCGGGCGCTCAGCCCGCTGCGCTCGCGCAGCTCGGCCCGGGTCGCCGGCCCGTCGCGCAGCAGCGCCGCCAGGTCGCGCAGGTCACCCTCGTCCGGGCTGCCGCCGGTGAAGTACCGCTGGATGCCGACGTCCTCGGCCCGCCACAGCAGCAACGCCCGCGCGGGCCGGCCGTCCCGACCGGCCCGACCGATCTCCTGCAGGTAGCTGTCCGGCGAGTCGGGCAGGGCCACGTGCGCCACCCAGCGGATGTTGGGCTTGTCGATGCCCATGCCGAACGCCGACGTCGCCACCATGATCGGCACCCGGTCGGCGAGGAAGTCCTCGTGCAGCCGCTCACGTGGCCCCGCGGCCATCCCGCCGTGGTAGTGCTCGGCCGGGTGACCGGCCGACGTCAGTCGGGCGGCCAGTTCCTCGGCCGCCCGCCGGGTGGCGATGTAGACCACACCGGGCCGCTCCTCGGCGTCGAGCAGCGCGAGCAGCCGCCGCCACCGGTAGTCCTCGGTGGGGCAGTGCCCGACCTCCAGGAACAAGTTGGGCCGGTCCAGCCCGGACACCACGGTCCGCGGGTCGGACAGGCCGAGCCGGTCGACGATGTCGTCGCGTACGGGCGGGGAGGCGGTCGCGGTCAGTGCGACGACCGGCGGTCGGCCGAGCCCGCGGATCAGGTGCCCGAGCGCCAGGTAGTCGGGGCGGAAGTCGTGCCCCCACGCCGAGATGCAGTGCGCCTCGTCGACCGCGACCAGTGCCGGCCGCAGCGCCTTGACCTGCGCCAGCCGATCCGGCTGGCTGAGCTGTTCGGGCGTGATGAAAAGGAACCGGGCCCGGCCGGCGCGCAGGTCCTCCAGCGCGGCGGCCTGTTGGCCGGACGTCTCGGCCGAGCTGACCCGTACCGCCCGCAGCCGTGGGTCGCCGCGCTCGTTCAGCGCGATGATCTGGTCCTGTTGCAGGGCGAGCAGCGGCGAGACCACCACCGTCGGACCGGCCATCAGGGTGGCCGGGACCTGGTAGACCGCCGACTTGCCGGCCCCGGTGGGGAGCACGACGAGGGCGTCGCGCCGTTTCATGAGGGCCCGCATGGCGGACAGTTGACCGGGACGCAGCGACCGCCAGCCGAAGTGCTGTCGGGCGACGCGGCGCAGCCGGGTCGAGTGCAGTGGCAGCTTCATCGGAGAGCGTGGGTACCCGGGGCCGGGGCGGGCGAAACAACGCCCGCACCCGTACCCCGGCACGGTCGCCGCCGGTCAGCGCAGCGCGGGGAACACCCGCTCGGCGTACAGGTCGAACAGGCCCTGGTAGTGCGGCCCGGTGTTGGCGACGTAGACCTCGTCGAAGCCGGCCTTGGCGTACCGGTCGATCATCTCCAGGTGTTCGCGCGCGTCGTCGCCGCAGACGAACGCCTCGCGGACCATGTCCGGCGTGACGAGTTCGGCGGCCTGCTCGAAGTGCCGGGGCGACGGCAGCACCTGGGACAGCTCGCCGGGCACGCCGGCGTTCGGCCACCGCTCGTACGCCAGTTGGGCGCCCTCGTCGGCGGTCCGCGCGTACGCCGCCTTGAAGCCGCCCTGGCACGGCTTGTCGCCGCCCCCGTTGTCGCGGAACCGGCGGACCAGGTCGGCGTCCGGCATCGTGCTGACGTACCCGTCGCCGATGCGGGCGGCGAGGTCGATGGCCTTCGGGCCGAAGGCGGAGACGTAGACCGGGGGCGGCTGGTCGGGCAGCGTGTAGATCCGGGCGTTGTCCACCGTGTAGTGGTTGCCGTCGTGGTGGGTGAAGCCGCCCTTCCACATCCGGCGCATGATGTCGACCGCCTCCTCCAGCATCTCCAGCCGGGTGCCGGCGCTCGGCCACGGGTCGCCGAAGATGTGCTCGTTGAGCGCCTCGCCGGTGCCGACGCCGAGCACGAAGCGGCCTTCCAGGAGCACCGCGCTGGTGGCCGCGGCCTGGGCGATCACCGCCGGATGGATGCGTACGGTCGGGCAGGTGACCGCCGTGGTCACCGGTAGCCGGCAGACCTGGCTCAGCGCGCCGATCATCGACCAGACGAACGGGCTCTGCCCCTGCGCGTCGACCCAGGGATGGAAGTGGTCGGAGATCCACAGCGCCTCGAAGCCGGCCCGTTCGGCGCCCCGGGCCTGGTCGAGCAGTTCCGCGGGGGTGTACTCCTCGCTGGACAGGAAGTAGCCGATTCGCATGACGAGCCTCCTCGATCCGGGGGATTGCCTCGGTCGGGAGGTACCCCGGCGCGTTCACCTCATGCCGAAGCGCCGGGCCGGCCGGGTCCGGGCGGCCGGGGCGGGCTGGTGCGGGTGCCGGGCGGCCGGGTCAGAGTGGCCGGGTCGGGACGGTCCGGCGGCCCGGGGTCAGCGGCCCTTGCCGAAGAGGGCGCGGATGGCCGCCACGAGCAGCAGGATGCCGAGGATCGCGCCGATCAACTGGACGCCGGGGATCTCCGACCACGGGGTCTCCTCGGCGGAGAGGATGCGCGTCATCCCCGCACCTTCGCACAACGGCCGGGCCGGCGCCCACCCCGTCGTCGTGACGCAGATCACGGAAGCGCTCCCAGCGTGGGGCGCCGAAACTGGTCGGCCGGCGGCCCAATTAATAGAAAGGTTTATTGACTATTAGACCGAGCGGGTGTGAACATGGCAGCTACCGCGCAGCCGTGGGGGCCGGCGGACCGTCTACTGTGGAACTACGGGGGCCTGATGACCGACCGGAGCGGAGAACTGCCGCGCCTCGCGGCCCGGGTGCTGCAACCCGGCTTCGAAGGCACCACCCCGCCGGCGTGGATCCGCCGCTGGCTGGCCGAGGGACTCGGCGGCGTGGCGCTCTTCGCCCGCAACGTCGAGGACCCCGAGCAGGTCGCCCGGCTCACCGCCGCGCTGCGCGCCGAACGCCCCGACGTCGTCGTCGCCATCGACGAGGAGGCCGGCGACGTCACCCGGTTCGAGTCCCGCCGGGGCAGCTCGCGCCCGGGCAACCTGGCGCTCGGCACGATCGACGACCCGGCCCTGACCGAGGCCGTCGCCCGCGACATCGGCGCCGAACTCGCCGCCGCCGGCATCACCCTCAACTACGCCCCGGACGCCGACGTCAACTCCAACCCCGGCAACCCGGTGATCGGCGTACGGTCGTTCGGCTCCGAACCGGAACTCGTCGCCCGGCACACCGCCGCCTGGATCACCGGCCTGCAGTCCGGCGGGGTCGCCGCCTGCGCCAAGCACTTCCCCGGCCACGGCGACACCAGCGTCGACTCGCACGTCGACGTGCCCCGGATCGGCTCCACCCGGGAGCGGCTCGACGCCTGCGAACTGCCGCCGTTCCGGGCCGCCATCGCCGCCGGCGTACAGGCCATCATGACCGGCCACCTGCTCGTCCCGGCCGTCGACCCGCTGCACCCGGCCACCCTCAGCCGCCTCGTCCTGAGCGACCTGCTCCGCGGCGAACTCGGCTTCCACGGCGTGATCGTCACCGACGCCATCGAGATGAAGGCCATCACCGACCGGTACGGCTTCGAGGCCGGCACCGTACGCGCCCTCGCCGCCGGCGCCGACGCCATCTGCATCGGCGGAGAACTGTCCGACGAGGACAGTGCCGACCGGCTGCGGCGGGCCATCGTCGCCGCCGTCGTCGACGGCACCCTGCCCGAGGAACGGCTCGTCGAGGCCGCCAAGCGGGTCGACGAACTCGCCGCCTGGACCGTCCAGAGCCGCGCCGGGCTCGCCCCCTGGGCCGCCCACGGCCCCGACGGCTCGCCGATCGGCCTGGCCGCCGCCCGCCGGGCCGTACGGGTCACCGTGCCCAACGGCACCGTCCCGCTGCCGCTGGCCGGCCCCGCCCACGTGGTCGAGTTCGCCCCGCCGCGCAACATCGCCATCGGCGCCGAGACCCCGTGGGGCGTCGGCGCACCCCTGGCCGACCTGCTGCCCGGCACCACCACCGCCCGCCTGGACGAGACCGACCTGCCGGCCGGCGCCGAGCCGCCCGCCGCACTGCTCGCCGACGCCGCCGGCCGCTCGCTCGTGCTCGTCGTACGCGACCTGCACCGGCACCCCTGGATGGCCGCCGCCGTCGACCGCGCCCTCGCGGCCCGCCCCGACGCGATCGTGGTCGAGATGGGCGTACCGGTCACCGTCGCCGGGCAGGCGCATCTCGCGACGTACGGCGCCACCCGGGCCGGCGCGCGGGCGGCCGCCGAACTGCTCGCCGGCACCTCCTGAGCAGCCGTTTTCGGCTCACCATCGGTGCCCCCACAGGCACGGTCGGTCGCAGTATGGTCCTCCGGTGACCCCCCGCTGGCAGCGGGCCACGATGAACCCCTCGTGGATCCGGTGGCTTCCCTGCGCCCACGCCTACCTCACCGTCGTCCCCGATCCGGGCCGGTTCCCGCGCTCGACCTGGGACTCCGTGGTGCCCTGGGATGATCCGGTGTGGTGCGACCCCGGCGACATCGAGGACTGGATCGGGCGGGCGGCGCGGCGTCCCGGACGCCGCGCCGAGCCCGCCGAACGCCAGATCCGTGCCCGGTATGCGCAGGTGCTCGCACTGCGCGAAACGCGGATCGACGTCTTCGCCGACATGTGCCGGCGCCGGGACCTTCCCGTACCGCACACCGTCACCGAACTACTGACCTGCCTCGCCGGACTCGGGCTGTTCGACCTCGACGGCGCCACCGGTGACCCCTGGGTACGCCCCCACCTCGACCGCGACCCGCTCGACGTGCTGCCGCTGTCGCCGCCCGAATCCGACCTCGAGCGGCTCGCCCAGCGCGACGACCGGGCCGTCCAGGTCGCGATCGCCGTACGTCGGCTCGCGGTCCGCACCCGCCGGCGCTGGCCCAGGCGGCGTACGGTCGGCACCACCTTCGGCGCGGTCGCCGGACTGGCCGGGGTGACGCCGCAGGAGACCCGGCAGGCGCTCGACGACCTCGCCGGGCTGGCCGGGCTGCGCGCCGACCCCGGTGATCGGGCCGACACCGTGCGCATCACCGTGCCATGGCCCGAGTTCGGTCAACGCTTCCCCTTCTCCGAACTCCCCGCCCCGGAACACGCCATCTGACCCCGTTACCGTCCACGCCGTCCCTGTGCGCGCCGCCCCCGTTCGCGTTGATCAAGGACTTGTTGCGCGATTCGTGTCGTGGTTTGGCGTGAACCTCCCCTCGATCGGCGACCGGGGAGGCGCGTGGCGAGCGGGGGAGGCGCGTGGCAGGCCGGGGGCGCGTGGCAGGCCGGGGCGCGTGGCCGGGAGGTTGGCGGGCGGGGCACGTGGCGCCGGTCGCCTCCGCGCTGATCAAGGAGCAATCGTGGGCGAACGCGTCCGTTTTGCGTGCCACATCCCCTCGATCGGCGCGACGGTGGTGGTGGCGTCCGCCGATCGAGGAGAAGTTGCGGGAATCCTGTCCACTTTGGCGTGAACATCCCCTTGATCAACGAGGCCGGGCGGTGGCGCGGAGCCGGGTGGGCGGGGCGGGTTACGGGGTCAGGCGGAGGATTCGGTCGTCGGTGTCGCTGGGGCGGCCGCGACCGTCGCGGTTGGACGTCAGCACCCACATCGAGCCGTCCGGCGCGGCCGCGACGTGGCGCAGCCGGCCGTACTCGCCCTGCAACAGGGTCTGCGCGCCGGAACCGTCGGTGCGCAGCCGGTAGAGCCGCTGGCCGCGCAGGCAGGCGACCCAGACCTCGTCACCGACCACGGCGATGCCGCTCGGTGAGGCGTCGTTGGTGGCCCAGGTGGCGACCGGGTCGACGAAGCGGCTGTCGCCGGAGACACCCTCGGCCTCCGGCCAGCCGTAGTTGCCGCCCGGCTCGATCCGGTTGAGTTCGTCGTACGTGTTCTGGCCGAACTCGGCGGCGAAGAGCGTGCCGGCGGAGTCCCAGCCCAGCCCTTGCGGGTTGCGGTGGCCGTAGCTGTAGACGGGGGAGTCGCCGAACGGGTTGCCGGGCGCGGGCTGCCCGTCGGGGGTCAGCCGCAGGATCTTGCCGGCGAGGCTGTCCCGGTCCTGTGCCGCGCCGCGGTCGCCGGCGTCGCCGGTGGTGGCGTAGAGCATGCCGTCCGGACCGAACGCGATCCGGCCGCCGTTGTGGGTGTTGGCCTTCGGGATGCCGGTGAAGATCGCCTCGGGCTCCCCGCCGGGCCGCAGCCGGGCGATCCGGTTGTCGTCGCGCGCCGTGTAGTAGACGTAGATCCAGCCGTCGGCGGCGAGGGCGATGCCGAGCAGGCCGCCTTCGCCGCGCGGTACGGCCTCGTCGACACGGGCCACCTCGGTCACCGTGCCGTCGGGGGTGACGGAGACGATGCGGCGACTGTCGCGTTCGGTCACCAGGGCCGAGCCGTCGGGCCGGAACGCGAGCCCCCACGGGGCTTCGAGGTCGCTGGCGACCGTCGACACCGGACCGTGGTCGGCGCGGGGCGCGTCGTCGATAGACGGGTCGGCGAACCATCCCCGCCAGACCGCGACGGCGCCGAGGGCGGCGAGCAGCGCGACGGCCGCGACGCCGGCGACGACGAGTTTGGTCCGGCTCCGGCCGGGACGGTCAGGCTTCGCCACGGGTACGACCCTACGTCGCCCGGCCCGCCGATGATCGGCGCGCCCGGTCAGTACGGGGCGGACTCCGGGGCGACGAGGTCGGCGTATTCGGGGTGGGAGCTGATGAACGACGCGATGAACGGGCATGGGGCCTGGACCCGCTCGCCGCGTTGGCGTACCTGGTCCAGCGCGCCGCGGGCGAGTGCGCTCCCGACCCCCTTGCCCTGGTGGGCGGGGTCGATCTCGGTGTGGGTGAAGACGACCAGGCCCGGTGCCAGCCGGTAGTGGGCGGTGCCGGCGAGGTTGTCGTCGACCAGGATCTCGAACCGTCGCCGGGCCGGATTGTCCTCGATCAGGTACGCCATCCGTCGACCCTATCTCCGCCCGGTGCCGGCCGGCCGGCGGTCGCGCGGTTCGCGAGCGCCGCCCCCGTACGCTTGAGTCATGATCTCGAGGATGCCCCCGCTCCGTCCCCGCCGTATCGCCGCCGTCGCCGCCGGTCTCGCCCTCGCCGGCGCCGTGATCGCCGGTTGCAGCTCCAGCTCCGAGGGCGCCTCCACCCAGTGCGGTATCGACCAGTGCACGGTCACGTTCCAGCGTGGCGTGGAGGCCAACGCCAGCATTTTCGGCGTCGAGGCCAAGCTGGTCGGTGTCGACGGCAACCTGGTGACCATCGAGGTCGCCGGTCAGCAGCTCTCGCTGACCACCGAGCAGCAGGCGGCCGATGTCGCCGGCTTCCAGGTCACCCTGGACCGGGTCACCGACAGCGAGATCGCGGTCAAGATCTCCCGCTGACCCCGCTCCCGGGCGGGCCGCTCCGGTGGCCCCGCCCGGCACGTTTGGAAACCATGCGGACGGGTCAATGTCAGGCCCATGACGTTGACCCGCGATGCCGAAGCCACCGCCTCCAGAGCCAGGAACAGCAAGGCGCTGGAGGCCCTCGCCCGGGCCGGTTTCATCGGCTACGGGATCGTCCATCTTCTCTTCGCCTGGCTGGCTCTCCAGATCGCGTTCGGCCGTCCGGCCGACGACGGTGACCAGTCCGGCGCGCTGCGTACGCTGGCCCAGCAGCCGCTGGGCAAGTTCCTGGTGATCGCCGTCTGTGTCGGGCTGGCCGCGATGGCGCTGTGGCAGGCCCTTGAGGCGGCGGTCGGGCACCGCGAGGACCGCGGCAACGAGCGTACGGTCGAGCGGGTCGCCTCCGCGGTCCGCACCGTCGTCTACGCCTACTTCGCCTGGACGGCCTACAAGGTGTTCAGCAACGCCAACTCCTCCAGCGCCGACAGCCAGGAGGTGCTGACCGGCAAGCTGATGGAGTCGACCGGCGGTCAGTGGCTGGTCGGTCTCGCCGGGCTGGTCCTGGCCGGCGTCGGCGTCGGGCTGGTCGTCTACGGCGTCATCAAGCGCTTCGAGAAGCACCTGAACACCGGGCGGATGAGTGCCCGGGTCCGCAAGCTCACCCAGCGGCTCGGCGTCGCCGGCTACTCGGCCAAGGGCGCCGTGTACGCGGTCGCCGGTGTGCTGATCGTCACCGCCGCGGTGACGTACGACCCGGACAGGTCGCGCGGCCTGGACGGCGCCCTGCACGCGCTGCGGGAGCAGCCGTTCGGCACCGTGCTGCTCGCCCTGATGGCGCTCGGCATCGCGGCGTTCGGTGTCTTCTGCTTCGTGCAGGCGAGGTACCGCAAGGTCTGATCCCGCGCCGGCCGATCCAGATCGGGACCCGCTTCACACCCGGAGCGGGTCCCGAACGTTGGTGACGTACGCCCACATCGGGCATTCTTGTCGCTTTGCGCGGTATCCGGGCACAGGCCCGGACCCCGCCCCATCGCACGGACCCGACGAGACATTCCGGGGGATCTTCGCAGTGCATCCCATGTTCTGGACGGTCGTGGCCACGCTCGGTGCCGCGACCGTCGCGTTCGCCGTCGTACAGGTGACCCATCTGGCCGTCCGCCGGCTCGGCCGGCGGTCCACGCTGCTGACCGAGTTGTCCGACCACGCGCACCGGCCGTTCCTGGTGGCCGCGACCACCCTCGCGGTCGCGCTCGGGGTGCGGTTCTCGACCGGGTACGCCACCGGCGAACCCTGGCGGCAGACGGTCCTGCACCTGCTCACCCTGGCCATCATCGGCACCGTCGCCTGGCTCGTCGCGTCGCTGCTGCTGGTCAGCGAGGACACCGCGCTGGCCCGGTTCCGCGTCGACGTGCCCGACAACCGCCAGGCCCGCCGGATCAAGACGCAGATCGTCATGCTGCGCCGGGTCACCATCGCGGTCATCGTGGTGCTGGCCGTCGGTGCCGGCCTGATGACGTTCCCGAGCGTGCGCGGTGTCGGGGCGAGCGTGCTGGCGTCGGCCGGCGTCATCGGCGTCGTGGCGGCGCTGGCCGCCCAGAGCCTGCTCGGCAACGTGTTCGCCGGCCTGCAACTGGCGTTCAGCGACGCCGTACGCCTCGACGACGTGGTCGTGGTCGAGGGGGAGTGGGGCCGGATCGAGGAGCTGACCCTGAGCTACGTGGTGGTGCAGGTCTGGGACGACCGGCGGCTGATCCTGCCGACGTCGTACTTCACCACCAAGCCGTTCCAGAACTGGACCCGCACCCGCGCCGCGGTGCTCGGCACCGCCGAGTTCGAGGTCGACTGGTCGGTGCCGGTGCAGGCGATGCGCGAGGAACTGCGCACCGTCTGCGAGGGCACCGAACTGTGGGACGGCCGGGTCTGCGTGTTGCAGGTGACCGACGCCGTCGGCGGCGTGGTCAAGCTGCGCGCCCTGGTCAGCGCCGCCGACGCGCCGAGCCTGTGGGACCTGCGCTGCCTGGTCCGCGAGCAGCTGGTCAACTGGCTGCGCGACCGGCAGCCGACCGCCCTGCCGCGGATGCGTACCGAGGTCGGCGACGCCGGGGGCGACCTGCCCTGGCAGTGGGTCGGGCCGCGCCGGCCGGCGCGGCGGCCGGTCGACGCGGAGGCGCCCGACGACGCCCGGGTGTTCGGCGGCAGCGACGACGGCGACGCGCGCGGCAACGCCTTCGTCGGGCCGGAGGAGCCGGTCGACGCGACCCGCTGACCCGGACCCTGCGGCCCGGGGCTGTCCGCGCGGGTGGGAACTCTGGTAAACCGGAGGCAGCCTGCGTCAACGCCGACCGGAGGGGTTCCACGATGCCGAGTGAGGTACGCGGGGTAGTAGCCCGCGCCAAGGGTGCGCCCGTGACCGTCGAGACCGTCGTCGTGCCCGACCCGGGGCCGGGTGAGGCACTGGTGAAGGTGCAGGCGTGCGGGGTGTGTCACACCGACCTGCACTACCGCGAGGGCGGGATCGGCGACGACTACCCGTACCTGCTCGGGCACGAGGCGGCCGGGATCGTCGAGGCCGTCGGCGACGGCGTGACCCGGATCGCCCCCGGCGACTACGTCGTACTGAACTGGCGGGCGGTCTGCGGCGAGTGCCGGTCGTGCCGGCGCGGCCGGCCCTGGTACTGCTTCGCCACCCACAACGCCCGGCAGCCCATGACGCTGACCGACGGCACCACCCTGTCGCCGGCCCTGGGCATCGGCGCGTTCGCCGAGAAGACACTGGTCGCGGCCGGCCAGTGCACGAAGGTCGACCCGGCGGCGCCACCGGCGGTCGCCGGCCTGCTCGGCTGCGGGGTGATGGCCGGCATCGGCGCCGCGGTCAACACCGGCGGGGTCGGCCGGGGCGACTCGGTCGCGGTGTTCGGCTGCGGCGGGGTCGGCGACGCGGCGATCGCGGGCGCGGTGCTCGCCGGGGCGACCACGGTCGTCGCGGTCGACATCAACGACGGCAAGCTGGAGCTGGCCCGCCAGTTCGGCGCCACCCACACCGTCAACTCCCGTGAACAGGACCCGGTCGAGGCGATCCGGGCGCTCACCGGCGGCAACGGCGCCGACGTCACGATCGACGCCGTCGGCCGCCCCGAGGTCTTCACCCAGGCGTTCTACGCCCGCGACCACGCCGGCACCGTCGTACTCGTCGGGGTGCCGACCCCGGACATGACGCTGGAACTGCCGATGCTGGAGGTCTTCGGGCGCGGCGGCGCGGTCAAGTCCTCCTGGTACGGCGACTGCCTGCCGGAACGCGACTTTCCGACCCTGATCGACCTGTTCCTGCAGGGGCGGCTGCCACTGGACCGGTTCGTCTCCGAGACGATCGGCATCGACGACGTGGAGGCGGCGTTCGGCCGGATGGAACAGGGTGGCGTACTGCGCAGCGTCGTGCTGTTTGACTGATCCGCCGGAATAAGGATTGGCCACCTCGGGTGAGGGGCATACCACGGGACAAGACGTGGTTCGAAACCCGCATTCGGGAGGCATCATGGCCGATGTCCTGAACGGCGCCTCCGCGCGACCGGTCTCAGAGCAGTCCACCGCGGAGCTGGTCCAGCACGCGAGCGAGCAGGTGTCCCGGCTCGTCCGCGACGAGCTGGCGCTGGCCCGCGCCGAACTCACCGAGAAGGGCAGGCACGCCGGTGTCGGCGCGGGCCTGTTCGGCGGTGGTGGAGCCCTGGCGCTGTACGGCCTGGGTGCCCTGTTCGTCGCGTTCGGGCTGCTGCTGGCGCTGGTGATGCCCGGCTGGCTGGCGGCGCTCATCGTCGCGGTGGTCCTGTTCGCGGCCGCCGGGGTCCTGGCGATGGTAGGCAAGAAGCAGGTCCAGCAGGCGGTGCCACCCGTGCCGGAGCGGGCGGTCGACAGTGTCCGTGCCGATGTCGACACGGTCACCATGGCGGTCAAATCACATGGAAATGGTGTGAAGCAGGCATGACGAGGGTGGACGCATGACAGCAGGCAACGGCTCCGGCGACGTGCAGGCGCTGCGGGCCGAGATCCAGCAGACGCGGGCCGAACTGGGCGAGACGGTCCAGGCCCTGGCGGCCCGGGCCGACGTGAAGGCCCGGCTCAGGGACTCCGCGAACCAGACCAAGCAGAAGGTACGTGAACAGGCCGCGCACACCGCCGAGGTGGTCCGCGGCTCGGTGCACGACGCGGGCGAGTCGGCCCGGCGCCACCCGGTGCCCTGGGCGGCGGTCGCCGTAGGCGCCCTGGCGGCGGTCGTCGTGCTCATCGTGGTCCAGGGGAGGCGCCGGTGAGCAAGGGCGTGAACAAGCTGGCCTACCGGCCGGTGGGGCTCGTGCTCGGCGCGGCGGCCGGCATGCTCGCCGGTGCCGCGTTCCGGCAGGTGTGGAAGCTCATCGACAGCGAGGACGACGCACCGAGCGCGACCGACGAGGACCGTGGCTGGGGTGAGATCCTGATCGCCGCGGCCATCCAGGGAGCCATCTTCGCGGTCGTGAAGGCCGCCGTCGACCGCGGCGGGGCGACCGGCGTACGGAGGCTGACCGGCCACTGGCCGGGCTGACGGGGTGGTTGTCGACGGGCGTCGGCCGGTCTGCCTGCGCGACCGGAGTCGCCCGTCGTGGCGTGTCGCGACACGCCGCGACGAGACGGAAAATCGGGCCACCGCAGGGCTCATCTCGGAGAAAATCGTCAGGTAGGCTGTGCGAAGTTTTTGCGTACGTGGTTTGCTGTTCCCCGCTGTTGGAAGACGGCGGGGGTGAGAAGTCCTCCTTCGTGGGGGCCGACTCAAGCGCCGCTGCTCGAAAACGGCCAACCGGCCGCACGGCGTGCTCGGCCGCAGTTTCAGAAGGAGATACACATGGCGCAGGGAACCGTGAAGTGGTTCAACGCAGACAAGGGCTTCGGCTTCATCACCGTCGACGGCGGGGGTGCTGACGTGTTCGTCCACTTCTCGGCGATCCAGACCAGCGGCTACCGCACGCTGGAGGAGAACCAGCGGGTGGAGTTCGAGATCGCCCAGGGCCAGAAGGGCCCGCAGGCTGAGCAGGTCCGTCCCATCTGATCAGCTGTGGCCGGCGGTCGCACCGGCCACGAACTCGATCCCTGATGGGATCAGCGTCGAGCCCCGCATCGCCGTTCCGGCGTGCGGGGCTTCTCGTCGTCCGGCGTACCGCCCCGCGATGGGCACGCGTCAACCGTGCCGGCGGACACCCGTTCTTGTCGGCGATGCCCCGTAAATCAGTCTTATCGGATTGATCCGGGTGTTAGTGCATGATCGCTTGTGATCCGTCGCCGCCGGCCCCGACCACCACGGCCGCGTGATCCGGAACGTCTATGTCCGGAAGCGGTACGGGCCGGTTCGCGGACGTGCCCCGCGGATGCCCGGCCGGAACCGTGGGGGAGGCGCCGACCCGGCCTCGATCAGGAGGGGCGGTTGCCGCGGGCGCGCAGACCGAGGACGATCGCGGCGAGACCGGCCACGGCGACGACCGGGCCGACGACCGCCCACACCGCGCTGCCGGACATCACGCTGCCGCTGATCTCGCCCAGGCCCTCGAGTGTCCACAGGATGCCGACGGCGACCCCGAACAGACCGAGCGCCAGGGGTAGCCAGCCCTTCACGTCACGCCTCCATCTTCCGGCCACGGTGACCGGCCGCCCCAGCCTAGATGACCGGCGGGCCGGCCGGCCGGCGCGACCGGGTGGCGGTACCCGGCCCGGTCGCGGGGCCGGCGTACGGTTCGGGAATGACCACCTGGGATCCGACGACGTACCTCCGCTACGGCGACGAGCGGGCCAGGCCGTTCCTCGACCTGGTCGCCCGGATCGACGCCGACCGGCCGAGGGCGGTCGTCGACCTCGGCTGCGGACCCGGCAACCTGACCGCGACGCTGGCCGCCCGGTGGCCGAACGCCCGGGTCGAGGGGATCGACTCGGCGCCGGAGATGGTGGAGCGGGCCCGCCGCGAGGTTCCGGGCGTCGACTTCGGGCTCGGCGACGTACGGGACTGGCGACCGGCCCCCGACGTCGACGTACTGGTCTCCAACGCCGCCCTGCAGTGGGTGCCCGGCCACGAGGAACTGCTGACCCGCTGGGCCGGCGAGCTGCCGGCCGGTGCCGTCATCGCCGTGCAGGTGCCCGGCAACTTCGGCGCGCCGTCCCACCGGGCGCTGCGCGAGCTGGCCGCCGAGCCGGCGTGGGCGCCGCTGGCCGGCCTGCTGCGCGAGTCGCCGGTACGTGACGCGGCCGGCTACGCCACGCTGCTGACCGCGGCCGGGTGTGCCGTCGACGCCTGGGAGACCACGTACGTGCACCTGCTGCCGGCCGAGCCGGGCGCCGACCATCCGGTCCTGCGCTGGATGGACGGTACGGCGCTGCGGCCGGTCCGGGCCGCGCTCGACGACGAGGCGTTCGCCGCCTTCCGGCGGCAACTGGCCGTACGCCTCGAAGCCGCCTACCCGGCCCGCGATAGCCTCGTCTACTTCCCGTTCCACCGGATCTTCGTCGTCGCCCGTACCGGCGTCGGCGGCTGACCGCCGGCGTCCCCCTGAAACGAGGAGCACCGTGACCGACCTGGCCACCTTCATCGCCGGACTGCCGAAGGCCGAACTGCACGTGCACCACGTCGGTTCGGCGTCACCGCGGATCGTGGCCGAGCTGGCCGCCCGGCACGAGGGCCGCACCCCGGTGCCGGCCGATCCGGCGGCGCTCGCCGAATACTTCGTCTTCCGCGACTTCGCCCACTTCATCGAGATCTACCTGAACGTCGTCGATCTCATCCGCGACCCGGAGGACGTCCGCATCCTGACCTACGAGGTGGCCCGGGAACTGGCCCGCCAGCAGGTCCGCTACGCCGAGCTGACGATCACGCCGTACTCGCACGTGAGCCGTGGCATCCCCGCCCCGGCGTTCTGCGAGGCGATCGAGGACGCCCGCAGGCACGCCGAGGCCGAACTCGACATCGTGCTGCGCTGGTGCTTCGACATCCCCGGCGAGGCGGGCCTGCCGGCGGCGGAGGAGACCCTGCGGATCGCCCTCGAGGAGCGGCCGGACGGGCTGATCAGCTTCGGGCTGGGCGGTCCCGAGATCGGTGTACCCCGGCCGCAGTTCAAGCCGTACTTCGACCGGGCGCGGGCGGCCGGGCTGCGGTCGGTGCCGCACGCCGGCGAGACCACCGGACCGGAGACGATCTGGGACGCCCTGCGCGAGCTGGGCGCGGAACGGATCGGGCACGGCATCTCGGCCGCCGGCGACCCCGCCCTGCTCGCCCACCTGGCCGAGCACCGGATCCCGTTGGAGGTCTGCCCGACCTCCAACCTGCGGACCCGGGCCGTCGCCTCGCTCGACGAGCACCCGCTGCGGGCGCTGGTCGACGCCGGGGTGCCGGTGACCATCAACTCCGACGACCCGCCGATGTTCGGCACCACCCTCAACGACGAGTACGCGGTCGCGGCGCGGCTGCTCGGCTACGGCCCCGACGGCGTCGCGGACCTGGCCCGTGCCGCCGTCACGGCGTCGTTCCTGCCGGCACCCGCCCAGGCCCGGCTGATCGCCGAGATCGACGCGTACGCCGCCGCGAACTGACACCGGTGGCGCCTGCCCGGTGCCGCCGGCCCCGACGGGCCGGCCGCGGCTCAGTGGCCGGCGGCCCGGCGGCGCAGCAGCGCGCCACCCATCACCGCGGCGAACAGCAGGCCGACCGCCCCGGCGGTGATCGCCAGCGGTCGGCTGTCCGCCAGGCCGCGCCCGTCGGGCACCCCGGCCGGCGTGGTGACCAGCGGCGCGCAGACGACCGACTCCGCCGGCTCGTCCGGGCCGACGGTCAGCGTGGCGGCGCACGAGCCGTCCGGGGACGGGGCACCGTCCACCGTGACGTCGATGTCGACGGTCCACCGCCCCGGCGGCAGGGTGCCGTCGAGCACCAGCGAGCCCGCCGAGGTGGCCCGCATCGGCCGCGGGTCGACGGTGCCGCCGGCGAACCCGCGGGCCCGTACGGTCGCGGCGACCTCGCCGTCGGGCAAGCCGCCGCCGGCCCGGGCGACATCGAGCCGTACGGTGCCCCGGCCGTCATGGGCGATCGTCAGCCGTAGCTCGTCGCGGGCATATCCGGGGTCCTGCCAACAGGCCAGCGTCGCGATGATCGAGGCGGTGACGATCGTGATCCAGCGGGCCAGCCGGGCCGGTGAGAGGCTGCGCGTGTCGGGCATGGACTCACCTCGAACGGGTGGCGCCGACGTCGGACAGGTCGAGGGTATCCCGCCCGGTCGATGTGTGGGGTGGTTCCCGGGAACCGGTCGCTCTGCCGGCATGACATCCGCCTCGTCAACCCAGAGTTGGTGTGCGCGCGGCGGGTCCGGAGTTGGGGGGACCGGCCCGCCGCGCGCGACGTTCCAACGGACCCGGATGCGGGTGGGGTGGTCCGGGGAACATCTGGAGTGGATCGACTCCGATGCTGGCACCGGGAGTGGCCACGATGGAACACCGTTAAAACAGACCTAAGGAAGACTTGCGTCGGCCGACAGGTTTCCGGCGTCGGTTCCGCCTGCCGTGCGGTCGGTCCCGGCCGGTCAACCGTCGCCGCGACGCTGGCGCGGCCACCGGCGCCCCGACTGGTCGCGTTCCCGGGCCAGCCGGCCGACCAGCCCGAACCGGTTGACCTGCCGGGGCTTCGCCTCGGCGTCGGCCAGCAGCATCACGACACTGGCCCCGCCCAGCCGGGCCCGGTCCAGGCTCACCGAACCGCCGGCCTGCTGCGCCACCCGGCGGGCGATGTCGAGGCCGAGCCCGGTGGAGCCGCGCCCGCTGGTGCCGCGCCGCAACGCCTTGTCCGGGTCGGCGATGCCGGGGCCGGCGTCGTCGACGCGTACCGCGACGTAGCCGTCCCGGCGCGACACCGCGACCTCGAACGCGGTCCCCTGCGGGGTGTAGCGGAAGACGTTGCCGAGGACCGCGTCGAGCGCCGCGGCGAACTCGGCCCGGGGCACCGCGACCGGGATCCGCAACTGCGCGCCGGTGACCCGGTGCGGGCGGTTCTGGTCGCCGGCCAGGGCCGCCCAGAAGACCATCCGGTCGCGGACCACCTCGCTGATGTCGCACAGGTCCGGCTCGGTCTCCTGCTGCACCGTCTTGCGGGCCGTGTTGATCAGTACGTCGATCTCGCCCTCCAGGGTGACGATCGCCTGCCGGATCCGGCGGATGGTGCGCCGCCGGTCGAGTTCGGCGTCGCTGAACGAGCCGACGCTGGTGTCGTCGGAGTCCAGCGCGTCGGCGTCCAGGCGCAGCACGGTCAGCGGCGTACGCAGCCGGTGCGACAGGTCGGCGACGAGTTCGCGTTCGTCGGTGCGGGAGGCGACCAGCCGGTCGGCCATCCGGTTGAAGGCGTAGCCGGCCTCGGCCAGCTCGCGCGGCCCGCTCGGCTCGACGCGTACGCCGAGGTCGCCGCCGCCGACGGCGAGCGCGGCCTGGACCAGGCCGCGCGCCGACCCGACGGCCCGGGCGGCGATCCGGTCGACGACGACGACCGAGGCGACCACCAGCCCGACGGCCAGCGCCGCCAGCGTCAGCCAGGTGCCGGTCGAGCCCGCCGAGAGCGCCGACTCCGCGACGAAGACCTCGACGACCATGATCTGGTCGCCGGCGGTGGCCCGCTCCAGCCGCACCACCCCGCCGGGTACGTCGACGACGACCGGCCCGCCCTCGCCGGCCCGCGCCACGTCCGGCGCGCCGGCCCGCGGGGTGCCACCGGTGTCGAGGCCGTGCACGACCGGCTGGTCGGCCGGGTCACCACCGGTCGAGGCGATCGCCTGCCGGACCGTGTCGGGGTCGGTGGTGACCGCGAGCGCCCCGGCGACCACCGCGCTGCGCCGGGCCGCCTCGGCGAGCGCCTCGTCGCGGGTCTCCGCCTGCAGGGTGAGCCCGAGCGGGATGAGGAACACCAGCGCGACGATGCCGGTGGTGGCCGCCGTGAGGTAGGCCAGCGCCAGCCTCAGTCCGGTGGAACCAGCCGGAAGCCGACCCCCCGCACGGTGCGCAGGTAACGCGGCTTCGCCGCGGACTCGCCCAGTTTGCGACGGAGCCAGTACAGGTGAACGTCGATTGTCTGGTCCTCGCCGACCGACGGCTGCCGCCATACCTCCTCCAACAGTTCCCGGCGGGAGACTACCCGTCCCGGGCGGGCGGCGAGATAGGCCAGCAGGTCGAACTCCTTGCGGGTGAGCGCGAGCGGCACCCCGTCGAGGGACGCGCTGCGCTCGCCGACGTCGACCCGCAACCCGCCGACCTCGTGCACGGCCGGCTGCACCGTGCGGCTGGCCCGGCCGGCCCGGCGCAGCACGGTGGTGATCCGGGCGTCGAGGTGCGCCCCGGTGAACGGCTTGATCATGTAGTCGTCGGCGCCGGCCCGCAGCAACCGGACGATCGCCTGCTCGTCGTCACGGGCGGTGGCGATGATGATCGGCACGTCGGTGATGCCGCGCAGCATCCGCAGCGCGTCGGAGCCGTCCAGGTCGGGCAGGCCGAGATCGAGGACGACCAGGTCCGGGGTCTCGGCGGCGACCCGGCGCAGGGCGTCGAGCGCCGTGCCGACCGCGTGCACCGCGTGCCCCCGGTCGGCCAGGGAGCGCAGCATCGCGCCGCGAATGACGTGGTCGTCTTCAACCAGCAGGACCGTGGCCACGAGATGACGGTACTGCCCGTGGCAAGTCGGCGCGGTCCGCGCGTTGCGCCGACGGTGCTGCCCGTGGCAAGTCGGCGCGGTCCGCGCGTTGCGCCGACGCTACCGCCGCGGTGAAACAGGGCGTTGCGCCGGCGGTCGCCGGGCGGCATGATGCGCGGGCCATGCCATTCACCCTCTACGCGCAGGCCCGCACCGCGCTGGCCCGCGACAGCCTGGCCGGGCTGTCGGTCGGCGACGCCCTGGGCGCGCAGTTCTACGTACCCGGCCGGCGGCCGGCCGACCTCGCCGCCGGCCGGCTGCCCGATCCGGTCTGGGAGTGGACCGACGACACCGAGATGGCCTGCTCGGTCTTCGCCGAACTGGTCCGCGCCGGCCGGGTCGACCGGGACGCGCTGGCCGCCGCGTTCGCCGACCGCTGCGAGCCCAACCGCGGGTACGGACCCGGCGCGTTCACCGTCCTGCGGCTGATCCGCGGCGGCACGCCGTGGCCGGTCGCCGCCGCCACCGCCTTCGACGGGCAGGGCTCGCTCGGCAACGGCGCCGCGATGCGGGTCGCGCCGCTCGGGGCGTACTTCGCCGACTCGGTGACCGAGACGGCGGCCCAGGCGGCCGCGTCGGCCGAGGTGACCCACGCCCACCCCGACGGCATCGCCGGCGCGGTCGCGGTGGCGGTCGCCGCGGCGCTGGCCGCGCGGGCCCGGCTGGACGGCCGGCGGCCGTCCGCCACGGACCTCGTCGCCGCCGTCGCCGCCGCCGTCGACCGGGCCAGCCCGGTCCGGCAGGGCCTCGACCGGGCCGGCACGCTGGTCGGCCGGCCGGTCGCCGAGGCCGCGTACGAGCTGGGCAACGGGTCGCGGGTGACCGCCGGCGACACGGTGCCGTTCACGGTGTGGGTGGCGGCCCGCCACCTCGACGACTATCCGGCGGCCGTGCGCGCCTGCGTCGAGGCCGGCGGCGACGTCGACACCACGGCCGCGATCGCCGGCGGGATCGTCGCCGCGCACACCGGGGTCGGTACGCCCGGCGGGGTGCCCGACGCCTGGCTCGCCGCCCGCGAACCGCTGCCGGACTGGGTCGGCTAGCCGGGCAGCCGCAGCACCCACCGGTACGCCTGCACCATGCCGGTGTCGAAGCCGGCCGCCGAACCCCACAGGAACAGCCGGAACCGGCGGTAGAGCGGCTCGCCCCAGCGGGCCACGATCTCGTCGCGGGCGGCGTCGAGCCGCCGGCCCCACTCCCGGCAGGTCAGGTAGTAGTTGTGCCGGTCGTCCTCGACCCGCAGCAGCTCGAACGGCGAACGTGCCACGTGCCGCAGGTACTGGTGCAGCAGCAGCGGCGCCGAGTTGCCCGGATAGATGTAGCGCTTCATGAACGTCGACGCGACGTGCTTGCGGCGCATCGCCAGCGCGTCGAGGTAGACCCGGCCGCCGGGACGCAGCAGTTCGGCGTACTTGCGCAGCGTGGCCCGGTAGTCCGGCAGGTGCTCGGTGACCCCCATGTTGACGATCGCGTCGTACGGCCGCTCGTCGCGGAAGGCGTAGATGTGCTGGCGGACGACCCGTACCGGCAGCCGCTCCCGCTCGAAGAACCCGGTCAGGAAGCGCTCCGACTCGCGCGACAGGGTGGTGGTGGTCACGTCGACGCCGTGCCGGGCGGCATGCTCGGCGAACGCCCCCCAGCCGCCGCCGACCTCCAGCACCCGGTCGCCGGGCTTGACCCCGATCACGTCCAGGGCGAGGTCCATCTTGCGGGTCATCGCGTCCTCGAGCGGCTCGTCGTCGGCGGCGAAGACCCCCTCGGTGTAGCAGCGGTGCCGGCGGTCGAGGAAGGTCAGGAAGAACTCGCTGTCCTCGTCGTAGTGGGCGGAGATGGCCCGCCGGTCGTCCTCGCGCCGGCCGCGCAGCAGCGCCCCCGGGGTGAACCGGGACAGATACGCCAGCGGGTGGAAGTCGCTGAAGAAGGCGCGCATCCGCAGCGCCGCCGCGAGGTCGCCCTCGACGTCGAGCCAGCCCTGGAGGTAGGCGACGGCGACGCCGAACTGGTCGAGACCGGCGAGCGCCCTCGCGCCCCGGTCGTCGGTGACGACGATGGTGAAGAGCGGGTCGCCGGCGCCGAAGGTGTGCGCCGGCCCGCCGGCCGGAGCCACGGCGAACGGCACCGCCGGTCGCGTGGCGAAGAACGTCTGGTACCTGCGCCCGAGCGCGGTGAGCACGTCCGCGGGTGTCACGGCGCCAATGTAACGCCGGCACCGCGTCCCCGGCGGGCGAAGACACCGGGACCGATAACATCTAGTCGGCCCGGGCCACCGGGTCAGCCGACCCGCACACGCCGAACGTGCCGCAGCCCCACCGACGCGGCGCCCCGCGTACGACCGAAGGAGCCGTCCGTGTCCGCATCCCGTACCCCTGTCGTGGCCGACCCCGTCGTCGTCCCGGCCGGTACGACGGCGGCCGACGCGGTGGCCGCGGCCGGCCTGCCGACAGCCGGCCCGAAGGCGGTCGTCGTGGTCCGCGACGCCGACGGCCAGCTCCGCGACCTCGACTGGACCCCGCCCGCCGACGCCACCGTCACCCCGGTCGCGATCGACGAGCCCGACGGCCTGAACGTGCTGCGGCACTCGACCGCGCACGTGCTGGCCCAGGCGGTGCAGGACATCTTCCCCGAGGCGAAGCTCGGCATCGGCCCGCCGATCGACAACGGCTTCTACTACGACTTCAGCGTCGCCAAGCCGTTCCAGCCCGACGACCTCGCCAAGCTCGAGAAGCGGATGCAGGAGATCGTCAAGTCGGGGCAGCGGTTCCGGCGGCGGCGCTTCGACAGCCTCGACGAGGCCCGCGCCGAACTCGCCGACGAGCCGTTCAAGCTGGAACTGGTCGACGTCAAGGGCCAGGCCGGCGACGCCGGCTACGACGCGGGCGAGGTGATGGAGGTCGGCGCCGGCGAGCTGACCATCTACGACAACCTCGACGCCGACAGTGGCAAGGTCTGCTGGTCCGACCTGTGCCGGGGCCCGCACCTGCCGAACACCCGGCTGATCGGCGCGTTCCGGCTGATGCGTTCGGCCGCCGCCTACTGGCGCGGCTCGGAGAAGAACCCGCAGCTCCAGCGGGTCTACGGCACCGCCTGGCCGACCCGGGACGCGCTGAAGGCGTACCTGAAGCTGCTGGAGGAGGCGGCCCGCCGCGACCACCGCAAGCTCGGCGCCGACCTGGACCTGTTCAGCTTCCCCGAGGAGATCGGCTCCGGACTGGCCGTCTTCCACCCCAAGGGCGGCATCATCCGGCGCGAGCTGGAGAACTACTCGCGGCAGCGGCACGAGCAGGCCGGCTACGAGTTCGTCAACACCCCGCACGTGACCAAGGGCCACCTCTTCGAGACCTCCGGCCACCTGCAGTGGTACGCCGACGGCATGTACCCGCCCATGCAGGTCGAGGGCGCCGACTACTACCTCAAGCCGATGAACTGCCCGTTCCACAACCTGATCTACCGGGCCCGCGGCCGGTCCTACCGCGAGCTGCCGCTGCGGCTGTTCGAGTTCGGCACCGTCTACCGCTTCGAGAAGTCCGGCGTCGTGCACGGCCTGACCCGGGTCCGCGGCATGACCCAGGACGACGCGCACATCTACTGCACCCGGGAGCAGATGGGCGGCGAGCTGAAGTCGCTGCTGCGGTTCGTCCTCGACCTGCTGCGCGACTACGGCCTCGACGACTTCTACCTCGAACTGTCGACCCGCAACCCCGAGAAGTCGGTCGGCTCCGACGAGGACTGGGCCGAGGCGACCGAGGCGTTGCGGTCGGCGGCCGAGGAGTCCGGCCTCGACCTGGTGCCCGACCCGGGCGGTGCCGCCTTCTACGGGCCGAAGATCTCGGTGCAGGCCAAGGACGCCATCGGTCGCACCTGGCAGATGTCGACGATCCAGGTCGACTTCCAGTTGCCGCAGCGCTTCGACCTGGAATACCAGGCCGGTGACGGCAGCCGGCAGCGGCCGATCATGATCCACCGGGCGCTGTTCGGGTCGATCGAGCGGTTCTTCGGTGTGCTCACCGAGCACTACGCCGGCGCGTTCCCGGCCTGGCTCGCCCCGGTGCAGGTGGTCGGCATCCCGATCCGCGACGACCACGCCGAATACCTGGCCGGATTCGTCGCCGCGCTGCGCGCCGAGGGCATCCGCGCCGAGGTCGACAGCTCCACCGACCGGATGCAGAAGAAGATCCGTACCGCGCAGCAGCAGAAGATCCCGTTCATGGCCATCGCCGGCGACGACGACGTGGCCGGGGGCACCGTGTCGTTCCGCTACCGGGACGGGTCGCAGCGCAACGGCGTACCGCTCGCCGAGGCGGTCGCCCACGTCGTCGAGGTGGTCCGGTCCCGTACGAACACCGGTCCGAGCGCCCCCGCCGTCCCGGCGGCCGCGGTGGACCCGGCCGCACCGGCCGCGCCGGCCGCGCCGTGAGCGTGGCCGGCGACGAGATCGGCCCGCCCGACCTCCCGGCCGGCCCGCCCGTCGAGCCGGCGACCACCGGCACGCCGGACGGGCTGGACCGGCTCTGGACCCCGCACCGGATGACGTACATCTCCGGCCAGGACCGGCCGGAGGGCGGCTATGAGAAGCCGTCCGGCTGCCCGTTCTGCCGGGCACCGGCGCAGACCGGCGACGACAGCCTCGTCGTCGCCCGCGGCGAGACGGTGTACGTGGTCCTCAACCTCTACCCGTACAACCCGGGGCACCTGCTCGTCTGCCCCTACCGGCACGTCGCGGACTACACCGACCTGGATCCCGCCGAGACCGGCGAACTGGCGGTCTACACCCAGACGGCGATGCGGGTGATCCGGCAGGTGAGCAGCGCACACGGGTTCAACCTCGGGATGAACCAGGGCGGCGTGGCCGGTGCCGGCATCGCCGCCCACCTGCACCAGCACGTGGTGCCGAGGTGGGGCGGCGACGCCAACTTCATGCCGGTGGTCGCCCGCACCAAGGTCCTGCCGCAGCTGCTGACCGACACCCGCGGCCTGCTCGCCGCCGCCTGGCCCACCAACCCCCGCTGACCGCGCCGTGGGTGAAGCGACTCGCGTGGGCGCGCTGGTGCCCACGCCAGCGTGCTGATCGGCGCTCGCACCGCCGCGCCGATCGGGGCTCATGCCGACGCGCTGATCAAGGACAAACCCCCGCCGGAGCGCTGATCAAGGAGAAGTTGCGCGACAAATGTCGCGGAACGGGCACGCCTTCTCCTCGATCGCGGGGTGAGGGCGACTTTCTCCTCGATCGCGACGGTTCGCCGCCGCGGAGGGGCCGTCGGTCGAGGAGGGCTGTCGGTCGACGAGGGCCGTCGGTCGCGACGGTTCGCCGCCGTAGAGGGGCGTCGGTCGACGAGGGGCGTCGACCACGCTGTGCGGTTCGGCCGTCGAAGCCCGTAGCCGCCCCGACAGCCCTCCGCGAGCGCCAGATCGGTGCGCGCGGCGGTGTCGGCGCGGCTTGCCGCCGCGATCATGGAGTACGTGTGCCCGTCCTGCCGCTTTTGTCGCGCAACTTCTCCTTGATCAGCGCGCACCCACGCGGGTGGGCGCCCACGCCGGCGCCGGGGCGGCGGGCGTGGCGCCCGCCACGGCCCCGGGGACCGTGGCGCGGTGCCCTCCACCGCCCCGGGGCGGGGTGGGGGACGGGTCAGGACGTCGGGCCGGGGTGGGCGGTGCGTAGCCCGTCGGTCAGGTGGGACGGGACGGGCTCGTAGCGGGCGAACGCGCGCCGGAACGTGCCCGCGCCCGACGTCATCGAGCGCAGCTCGACGGCGTACCGGACCAGTTCGGTCGCCGGGACCTCGGCGCGTACCAGGGTGGCGCCGCCGGCACTGTCCGGCTCGGTGCCCAGCACCCGGCCGCGCCGCCCCGACATGTCGCTCATGACCGAGCCGACGTAGCCGTCCGGCACCCGGACCGTCACCTCGTCGACCGGCTCCAGCAGGTTGATCTGACCCTTCTCGGCGGCCTCCCGCAGGGCCAGCGCGCCCGCCGCCTGGAACGCCGCGTCCGACGAGTCGACGCTGTGCGCCTTGCCGTCGGTCAGGGTCACCCGTACGTCGACGACCGGGTGGCCGCTGAGCAGGCCGCGTTCGAGCTGGGCACGTACGCCCTTCTCCACCGACGGGATGTAGTTGTGCGGTACGGCGCCGCCGACGACGCGTTCGTGGAACTCGAAGCCGGCACCGGTCGGCAGCGGCTCGACCTCGATGTCGCAGACGGCGTACTGGCCGTGGCCGCCGGACTGCTTGACGTGCCGGCCGTGGCCCTTCGAGGCGGCGGCGAACGTCTCGCGCAGCGCGACCCGGACCGGTTCGGTGTCCAGTTCGACGCCGCCGGCGCGCAGCCGGTCGAGGACCACCTCGGCGTGCGCCTCGCCCATGCACCACAGCACGAGCTGGTGGGTTTCGGGGTTGCGTTCCAGCCGCATCGTCGGGTCGCCGGTGACGAGCCGGGCCAGGTTGCGGGCCAGCGCGTCCTCGTCGGAGCGGGACCGGGCCACGACCGCGATCGGGAGCTGCGGCTCGGGCATCTCCCAGGGGGCGATCAGCAGCGGTTCCTCGCGGGCGGAGACGGTGTCGCCGGTCTCGGCGCTGCCCGACTTGGTGAGCGCGCAGATGTCGCCGGCGACGCAGTACGGCACCTCGCGCAGGGTGGCGCCGAGCGGCGAGTAGACGTGCGCGACGCGCTCGTCGGCGTCGTGGTCGGGGTGGCCGCGGCTGGCGAGGCCGTGCCCGGAGACGTGCACGGTCTGTTCGGGCCGCAGGGTGCCGGAGAAGACCCGGACCAGCGACACCCGGCCGACGTGCCGGTCGATCGCGGTACGGACCACCTCGGCGACCAGCGGTCCGTCCGGGTCGCAGGTCAGCGGCGGCCGGGGTGAGCCGTCGATCCCGGTGACCACCGGCAGGTCGTGTTCGAGCGGGGTCGGGAACGCCGCGGTGAGAAGTTCGAGCAGTACGTCGAGGCCGACCCCGGTCGGGGCGCAGACCGGTACGACCGGGTAGAAGTGGCCGCGGGCGACCGCCTTCTCCAGGTCTTCGACGAGGATGCCGGACTCGATCGTCTCGCCGCCCAGGTAGCGGTCCATGAGGGTTTCGTCCTCGCTCTCGGCGATGATCCCCTCGATGAGTTCGGCGCGGGCCTCGGCGATGGCCGGCAGGTGCTCGGGGTCGGGGTCGCGGACCTGCGCCGGATGGCCCTGCGTGTAGTCGAAGACCCGCTGGCTGATCAGGCCCATCAACCCGACGGTGGAGACGCCGTCGTCGCCGAGCATCGGCAGGTGGAGCGGCAGCACGTTGTCGCCGAACACCCGCTGGCACAGGGCGACGGTCTCGTCGAAGTCGGCGCGGGCGTGGTCGAGGCGGGTGACGGCGACGGCGCGGGGCATGCCGACGGCGGCGCACTCCTCCCACAGGGTGGCGGTGGCGGCGTCCATGCCGTCGACGGCGGACACCACGAACAGCGCGGCGTCGGCGGCCCGCAGGCCGGCGCGCAGCTCGCCGACGAAGTCGGCGTAGCCCGGCGTGTCGAGCAGGTTCACCTTGACGCCGTCGTGGGTGAGCGGGGCGCAGGCGAGGGTGACGGAGCGCTGCTGGCGTACGGCGGCGGGGTCGTGGTCGCAGACCGTGGTGCCGTCGGCGACGCTGCCGGCCCGGCCGACCGTGCCGGTCGCCTCGAGCAGCGCCTCGACCAGGGTGGTCTTCCCCGCTCCGGAATGGCCTACCAGCACCACGTTGCGTATTTTGCCGGGTTCGTCCACCATCGGCGCACCGCCGGTGCCTGCCTTGTCGTGGTTCTTCTGCGCCATCGGCGCACCTCCCAGGGACGTGGTGGATGCAGGACGCATTCTGATCCCACACCCGCGACGGGGTGTAATCAACCCCGACGCGCGAAGTGGACGCCCCCGGCCGCACCACGGAGCAACCGCGGACCGTTACTGTGGGACCGCCATGGCGAAGATCTTCCAAGTGACCGCGCGTGCGGGCATGACCCGTGTCATCGAGCCGATCGCCCGCACCCTGCTGCGCTGGGGGGTGACCCCGAACGCGGTGACGGTGACCGGCACAGCCGGCGTGCTGGTCGGCGCGCTCGGGTTCGGGGCCCGCGGCCACCTGGTGGCCGGTGCCCTGATCGTGACCGTCTTCGCGTTGACCGACCTCCTCGACGGGACGATGGCCCGGATGCGTGGCGGGTCGACCCGGTTCGGCGCGTTCCTCGACTCGAGCATGGACCGCGTCGCCGACGGCGCGGTCTTCGGCGCGGTCGCCTACTGGCTGGCGACGCAGGGCGACCACTGGGGCGTGGTGGCGGCGCTGATCTGCCTGGTCGGCGGCGGCCTGGTGTCGTACGTCAAGGCCCGCGCCGAGGGGCTGGGCCTGACCGCCAACGTCGGGATCGCCGAGCGCACCGAACGCCTGATCATCGTCGGTGTCGGCGGCCTGCTCAGCGGGCTGGTCGTGCCGTGGGGGCTGACCGCGGCGCTGTGGTTCCTCGCCGCGCTGTCGCTGTTCACCGCCGGCCAGCGGATCGTCCACGTGTACCGGCAGGCGAGGCTGGCCGACGAGGGCGCGGACGTGACCGGGTGAACCTCGTCGAGTTCGGCTACGCCGCCGCCTGGCGTCTGGTGCGGATGCTGCCGGCGCCGGTCGCGGCCGGCCTGTCCCGGGCCGGCGCGGACCGCGCCCACCGGAGGGGCGGGCGGGGTACGGTCCGGTTGAGGGCCAACCTGCGCCGGGTGGTCGGCCCGGCGATGCCGGAGGCGGAACTGGACGAGCTGGTCCGCGACGGGCTGCGGTCCTACGCCCGCTACTGGGTGGAGATGTTCCGTCTGCCCTCGCTGTCGCGCGAGGCGGTGCTGGCCGGGTTCCGGCTCGACGGCGAGGAACTGCTCGCCGCCGACGTGGCGGCCGGGCGGGGCGCCGTGGTGGCGCTGCCGCACGCCGGCAACTGGGATCTGGCCGGGGCCTGGGTCGCGGCGAAGGGCTGGCCGATGACGACGGTGATGGAGCGCCTGAAGCCGGAGGGGGTCTTCGAGCGGTTCGTCGCCTTCCGGCAGGGGATCGGGATGGGGATCATCCCGCTCACCGGCGGGCAGAAGCCGCCGTTCGGCGTTCTCGAGGAGAAGATCGGGCAGGGGCACGTGGTGCCGCTGCTGGCCGACCGGGACATGTCGGCGCGTGGCGTCGAGGTCGACTTCTTCGACGGCCGCACCCGGATGCCGGCCGGGCCGGCGCTGCTGGCGCTGCGTACCGGGGCGCCGCTCTACGTGGCCTCGATGTGGTTCGAGGACGGGATCGCGCGGGCGGCGCTGGACGGCCCGCTGGAGATCCCGGACCCGGACGGCGCACCGCTCGACCAGCGGGTGCGGGCGCTGACCCAGCAGGTCGCCGACCGCCTGGCGGCCGGCATCGCCCGCCATCCGCGGGACTGGCACATGCTCCAGAGGATGTGGCTGGACCAGCCGGCGCGACCCGCGCCCACGGCGACGGACGCGTCATCCGCAGCCAGTCGCAGGGGTGGCAGCGGCCCCGCGGCGACGACGACACCGTAAGGGGAGTGGGAGCGTGCGGCTGGCGGGATCCGGGGGCGGCAGGCTGCGCATCGGCATCGTCTGCCCGTACTCGTTCGACGTGCCGGGCGGCGTGCAGAACCACGTCATGGACCTCGCCGAGGCGCTGATCGGGCTGGGGCACGAGGTGAGCGTGCTCGCCCCGGCCGACGACGATTCGCCGTTGCCGCCGTACGTGGTGCCGGCCGGCCGGTCGGTGCCGTTCCCGTACAACGGTTCGGTGGCCCGGATCACGTTCGGCCCGGTTTCCACCGCCCGGGTACGGCGTTGGCTGGCCCGGGGCGAGTTCGACATCCTGCACGTGCACGAGCCGTTCGTGCTGAGTGTGTCGCTGCTGGCGGTGTTGTCGGCGCGCGGGCCGGTGGTGGCGACGTTCCACACCGCGATGACCCGGTCCCGGGCGCTGGCCGCGGCGCAGGGGATGCTGCAACTGGTGCTGGAGCGGATCACCGCCCGGATCGCGGTCAGCGAGCTGGCCCGCAAGGTCCAGGTCGAGCATCTCGGCGGCGGCGCGGTCGAGATCCCGAACGGGGTGGCGGTGGCGAAGTTCGCCGGGGTGGAGCCGCTGCCCGGCTGGCCCGGCCCGTGCGCCGTCGGGTCCGGCGGCACCCTGGGGTTCCTGGGCCGGTTCACCGAGCCCCGCAAGGGCTTCCCGGTGCTGCGGGACGCGTTCGTGTCGCTGGCCCGCCGCCGGCCCGGCCTGCGGCTGCTGGTCGCCGGCCCGGGTGACGCCGACGAACTGCTCGGCGAGATCCCGGCCGACCTGCGTGACCAGGTGGTTTTCCTGGGGCTGGTCTCCGAGCCGGACAAGGCCCGGATGCTGCGCAGCGTCGACCTGTACGTGGCGCCGAACATCGGCGGCGAGTCGTTCGGCATGATCCTGACCGAGGCGATGGCGGCCGGCGCGGCGGTGGTGGCCAGCGATCTGGACGCGTTCCGGCGGGTGCTCGACGGCGGTCGGGCCGGGCGGCTGTTCCCGACCGGTGACGCGGACGCGCTCGCCGACGCGATGGCCGAACTGCTCGACGACCCGGACCGCCGGGCCGCGCTGGCGGCGTGCGCGCAGCAGGTCGCGGCGACCTTCGACTGGCCGGTCGTCGCGCGGCGGGTGCTGGAGGTCTACGCGACCGCGATCGAGGCGACGGACGGCCGGGTGATGCACGAGGAGTGGGCCGGCTGACTCTGCCGGCGGACGGGCCGTCGCCGGGTACCCGGTCGGTCGTACGATGCCGGGATGCGGTGGGTGATCGGTGGCGTCGTCGCCCTGGTGCTGGTCTCGGCTTACCTGACCTGGACGGCGGCCCGCGTCGAGCGACTGCACCTGCGGGTGGTGGCGGCGACCCGGGCCCTGGAGGCGCATCTGCTGCGCCGGGCCGCGGCGGCGGCGGTGCTCGACGACGAGCGCTACCCGTTCGAGGTGTACGCGGCGGCGCGGATCGCGCTGGACGCCTCCGACGAGGACCGTGAGGTGGCCGAGAACGACCTGACCCGCCAGTTGCGGGCCACGACGCTGCCGGACGACGATCCGCAGGCCCAGGCCGTGATCGTCGCGAGCCGGCGGCTCGCGGTGGCCCGCCAGGTGCACACCGACCTCGTACGCGACGCGCTGGCGGCGCGCCGCCGGCCGATCGTCCGGTTGCTGCGGATGGCGCGGCGGCACCCGCAGCCGGCGTACTTCGACATCGACGATCCGACCATCAACGCCCACACCGACCTTCCGGTGCCCTGAACCCCCGGTCCGGCCTGATCTTCGTGTTCGGGCTGGAACGGTGAGGCGGGCCACAGGGCAGGCCACCGGTGGGTCGATTGGCTGTCGGCCGGCACCCGCGCGCGGCGTAGCATCGCAGCCAGTTCACTTTTGGGTAACAATCCGCCACCGCCGTGCGAGGAGTCGAACGCCGTGTCCGAGTCCGCTGTCCCCACCAGCACCGCCCCCGCAGTCACCGGCACCGCCCGCGTCAAGCGCGGCATGGCCGAGATGCTCAAGGGTGGCGTGATCATGGATGTGGTCACCCCCGAACAGGCGAAGATCGCCGAGGATGCCGGCGCGGTCGCGGTCATGGCGCTGGAGCGCGTACCGGCCGACATCCGCGCCCAGGGCGGCGTGTCCCGGATGAGCGACCCGGACATGATCGACGGCATCATCAACGCCGTCTCGATCCCGGTGATGGCCAAGGCCCGCATCGGCCACTTCGTCGAGGCGCAGGTGTTGCAGGCGCTCGGCGTCGACTACGTCGACGAGTCCGAGGTGCTCACCCCGGCCGACTACGCCAACCACATCGACAAGTGGGCGTTCACCGTGCCGTTCGTCTGCGGTGCCACCAACCTGGGCGAGGCGCTGCGCCGGATCACCGAGGGCGCGGCGATGATCCGCTCCAAGGGTGAGGCCGGCACCGGCGACGTCTCCAACGCCACCACCCACATGCGCGGGATCGGTGGCGAGATCCGCCGGCTGACCTCGCTGTCGCCCGACGAGCTGTACGTCGCCGCCAAGGAGCTGCAGGCACCGTACGACCTGGTCAAGGAGGTCGCCGAGGCCGGCAAGCTGCCGGTGGTGCTGTTCACCGCGGGCGGCATCGCGACCCCCGCCGACGCGGCGATGATGATGCAGCTCGGCGCCGAGGGCGTCTTCGTCGGCTCCGGCATCTTCAAGTCCGGCAACCCGGCGCAGCGGGCCGCCGCCATCGTCAAGGCCACCACGTTCCACGACGACCCCGACGTGCTCGCCAAGGTGTCGCGCGGGCTCGGCGAGGCGATGGTCGGCATCAACGTCGACGACATCCCGGTGCCGCACCGGCTCGCGGAGCGCGGCTGGTGACCGGCGGTCCGAGGATCGGCGTACTGGCGCTGCAGGGCGACGTACGCGAGCACGTCCGGGCGCTGACCGAGGCCGGCGCCACCGCCGGCCCGGTTCGCCGCCCGCATGAACTCGACGCGGTCGACGCGCTGGTGGTTCCCGGCGGCGAGTCGACCACGATGAGCAAGCTGGCGATCGAGTTCGGCCTGCTCGACCCGGTCCGCAAGCGGGTCGCGGACGGCATGCCCGTCTACGGCTCCTGCGCCGGCATGATCATGCTGGCGACCACGGTGCTCGACGGCCGGCCCGACCAGCGCGGCTTCGACGGCATCGAGATGACCGTACGGCGCAACGCGTTCGGCCGGCAGGTCGACTCCTTCGAGGGGCCGGTCGAGATCGCCGGCATCGACGGCGGCCCGTTCCACGCGGTGTTCATCCGCGCTCCGTGGGTCGAGTCGGTCGGCGCCGGGGTCGAGGTGCTGGGCCGGGTCGCCGACGGCAGCCCGCGGGGGCGGATCGTGGCGGTCCGGCAGGGTTCCCTGCTCGCCACCTCGTTCCACCCCGAGCTGACCGGTGACCTGCGCGTACACCGCTTCTTCGTCGATCTGGTCCGGGTCGGCGCCTGACCGCCCGCCGCCCCGTGACACGCCCGCCGGGTGCGGCGCCGGTAGGATTGGCGCGATTCGGTAGCGGCAGGCCGCTCGCAGCGGTTGGCGACCCCGACCCCAGGGGGTTCGCCCGCGGCGGTTCGCCCGGGGATGGCGCGCGACGGTGGCTGGCGCGGTGGGTTGGGGTATCGACGGAGGTCACGTATGTCCGGTCACTCAAAGTGGGCGACGACCAAGCACAAGAAGGCGGTCATCGACGCCAAGCGCGGCAAGATGTTCGCCAAGCTCATCAAGAACGTCGAGGTCGCGGCGCGGACCGGCGGCGGCGACCCGGCCGGTAACCCCACCCTGTTCGACGCCATCCAGAAGGCCAAGAAGAACTCCGTACCCAACGACAACATCGAGCGCGCCGTCAAGCGCGGCTCCGGCCTGGAGGCCGGCGGCGCCGACTGGCAGACCATCATGTACGAGGGCTACGGCCCGAACGGCGTCGCCCTGCTGATCGAGTGCCTGACCGACAACCGCAACCGGGCCGCCACCGAGGTCCGCACCGCGCTGACCCGCAACGGCGGCTCGTTCGCCGACGCCGGCTCGGTGTCCTACCTGTTCAACCGCAAGGGCGTGGTGATCGTGCCGAGCGAGGGGCGGTCCGAGGACGACGTGCTGATGGCCGTCCTCGACGCCGGTGCCGAAGAGGTCAACAACCTCGGCGAGGCATACGAGGTGATCTCCGAGCCGGGTGACCTGGTCGCGGTCCGGACCGCGTTGCAGGACGCCGGTATCGAGTACGAGTCGGCCGAGTCGTCGCTGGTGCCGAGCGTCAACGTGCCCCTCGACGAGGACGGTGCCCGCAAGGTCTTCAAGCTGATCGACGCCCTCGAGGACTGCGACGACGTGCAGAACGTCTACGCCAACTTCGACGTCTCCGACGAGGTCATGGCCGCGGTCGGCTGACGGGACCGGACCATGGACCTGGCGACGGCCCGCGAACTGTGGCAGCCCGAGCCGGGCTGGCTCAACACGGCCAGCTACGGACTGCCGCCGCGGCCGGCCTGGGACGCGATGCAGGCGGCGCTCGCCGACTGGCGGGTCGGCCGCACGTCGTGGGAAGGCTGGGACGAGTCGGTCGGCCGGTCCAGGGCCGCCTTCGCCGGACTCGTCGGGGTGTCCGCCGCGGACGTGACCGTCGGGGCCGCCGCGTCGCAGGTGCTGGCCCCGCTCGCGGCGGCGCTGCCGGACGGCGCCCGGGTGCTGGTGCCCGTCGAGGAGTTCACCTCCAACCTGTTCCCCTACCTGGCGCAGGCCGGGCGGGGAGTGCGGGTCCGCACCGTACCGGCCGCCGAACTCGCCGGTTCCGTCGACGCGTCGACCGACGTGGTCGCGTTCAGCCTGGTGCAGTCCGCGACCGGGGCCGTCGCCGCGTACGACGAGATCGTGGCCGCGGCCCGGGCGCACGGCGCGCTGGTCGTCGTCGACGCGACCCAGGGCTGTGGCTGGCTGCCGTTCTCGGGCGCCGCCGCCGACGCCGTGGTGGTCAGCGCCTACAAGTGGCTGATGGCGCCACGGGGCGTCGCGTTCGGCTACTTCGCTCCCGGGTTGCGCGAGCGGATGACCCCGTCGGCCGCCGGCTGGTACGCCGGGGCGGCGGTCCACGAGTCCTATTACGGCCCGCCGCTGCGGCTGGCGTCCGACGCCCGCCGGTTCGACATCTCACCGGCCTGGCTGAACTGGGTCGGCGCCGCGCCCGCACTGGAGTTGCTGGCGGAGATCGGGGTGGCGGCGGTGCACGCGTACGACGTGGACCTGGCCAACCGGTTCCTGGTCGGCCTCGGCCGTCCGCCGGGGGACAGCGCGATCGTGACCGTCGACGTACCGGGCGCGCAGGAGCGGCTGGCGGCGGCCGGGGTGCGCGCGGCGGTCCGTGGCGGCCGGGTCCGCGCCTCGTTCCACCTCTACTCCACCGTGGACGACGTCGACCTCGCCCTGTCCGCCCTGACCTGACGGTCTCCGCGCCCGGGTGCCGGCCACCCGCCGTCCGCCAGCGGGCCGAATTGTCGGAGTTGCCAGTGGGCTCGTCGTTGATCTGAGCGCCAGGGCCCTCAGCCGCCAGCCGTAGGGTCCCTCCCGCCCAGATCAATCTCGTGTGCCGGCGCCACCGGCGAGCTGCGCCCCGATCTCGACGTCGAGCTGACCATGGCGATGCTGACCGGGCCGGTCCTGCTGCACCGGGTCGTCCGGCCGCTGCCGAACCTCGACGACACCGACCTCGCCGTACGGGTCGTCGACACCCTCCTGGCCGGCATCGCCGGTCCGGCCGGCCCGGGCCGCCCGCCGGCGCCTGACGATCCGCGCGGCCCGCCGGGCGCGGTGCCGCGCGGGCCGCCCCGGCACCGGCCGCCGACGGTCAGTTCGTCGGGGTACGCAGCCGGTGCAGGCGCAGCGCCAACTGCACCTCCAGCGCCCGCTCGGGCCGCTGCCAGTCCGGTCCGAGGAGCTGCCCCACCCGGTCCAGCCGCTGCGTCACCGTGTTGACGTGCACGTGTAACTGCTCGGCCGCGCGGGCCAGGCTGCCACCCACCCCGAAGTACGCCTCCAGCGTCTTGACCAGCGCCGTACCCCGGCGGGCGTCGTAGTCGACGACCGGGCCGACGGTGTCGGTCAGGAACCGGGTCACGTCCCGGTCGGCGTCGTCGCCGACGGCGCCGAGCAGCAGCCCGACGAAGCCCAGCTCACTGGTGCTCGCCCCCTGCCCGGCCCGGCCGAGCGCGGCCAGGGCGGTCAGGCACCGGTCGGCCTCGCGGAACGCCACCGCCAGCGACGCCGGCCCGGTCGACGGGCCGCTCGCCCCGGCCGTCACCGGCCGCCCGGTGATCCGGGACAGGTCGCGGGCCACCGCCCGGGCGCAGCCGCCGGCGTCGCTGCCGGGCAGCATCAGCACCACCCGCCCGTCGCGGGCCGCGGCCAGCCCGCCGCGGGTCGACGCGTACGTCGTCGCCCACGACACCACCCGCTGCCGGGCCGACCCGGTGCCGGCGATCGCGTCGTCGCCGACGGCGACCAGCACGTGCGGGTCGTCGAGGTCCACACCGAGGCGGCGGGCCCGGCCGCGCAGCGCCTCGGCGTCGTGCACCGGCCGGGCGATCAGGTCGTCGAGCAGTTCGCCGCGGACCCGGCTCTCCGCCTCGGCGACGGTGCGCCGGAAGAGCAGCAGCAGCGCGGTCACCAGCGCCGCCCGCTCCAGGATCCGCTGGTCGGCGTCGACGAGTTCGCTGTCGGGACGCAGCACCAGGGCGCCGAGGTTCTCGGTGCCGGCGACGACGGCCGCGTACCACAGTGGACCCCGGCGGACGCTGCGTCCCTCGGTGCGCGACGCGGCGACCGCCTCCACGATCGACGGCCGGTCCGGCTCGTCGATCCGGCCGACCCGGGCGATCTGCCGGCCGTCGGCGTCCAGGGCGAGCAGCGCCCCGCCGAGTACGTCGGTGACGGCCGCGGCCACGTCCTCGACCCCGCCGCCGCGCAGCACCAGCGACGTCATCCGGTCGTGCGCGGCGGCGGCCCGCTCCACCGACGCGCTGTGCGCCCGGATGGTGGAGTTGGCCGTCGACAGCTCCTCCAGCGCGGCCCGGGTCTCGGCGAGCAGCCGGGCGGTGTCGATCGCGACGGCGGCGTGCGCGGCCAGCGACACCAGCAGCGCCACCTCCTCGCGGGCGAACGGCCGCGCGGTGCGGTTGGCGGCGTACAGCACCCCGATCACCCCGGAGCCGAGCCGCAGCGGTACGCCGAGGATGGCGACCAGGCCCTCCTCGCCGACCCCGGCGTCGATCTCGCCGGTGTGCCGGAACCGGCTGTCCTGGCCGTAGTCGGCGGTCACGTACGGGGTGCCGGACTGCGCCACCAGGCCGCCGAGGCCGGCGCCCATCGGCAGCCGCAGCCGCTGGAAGCGCGCCGACACCGAACCGTCGGTGACCCGCATGTAGGTGTCGCCGCGGTCGGGGTCGTTGAGCGTCATGTAGGCCACGTCGGCGCCGAGCAGGTGCCGGGCCCGGCGCACGATGGCGTGTAACACCGCGTCGACGTCGCGCAACCCGGCCAGGTCGGAGGCGGTGTCGTAGAGGCCGGACAGCTCCACCTCGCGCCGGCGGCGGCGCTCCAGCAGGCCGCGTACCCGCAGCGCGACGAGCTTGGCGGCCTCCAGGTCGGCGAGCCGGTCGGCGGGCAGCCCGGCCTCGCGGGCGGCCACGACCGGTCCCTCGAACTCGACCGCCGCGGCCTCGCGGGCCAGCAGTTCCAGGAACTCGATCGGCGAGGTCATGATCCCCATTGTGGTGGACCGGCCGACTCAGTTCGCCGTCCAGCCCCCGTCGAGCGCCAGGGAACTGCCGGTGATGAACGAGGCGGCCGGGGTGCACAGGTAGGCCATCAGCTCGGCGACCTCCTCCGGTTCGACCAGCCGCTTGATCGCCGCCCGGGCCAGCATGATCCGCTCGACGACCTCGGTCTCCGGGATGCCGTGGCTGCGGGCCTGGGCGGCGATCTGGCCCTCGACCAGCGGGGTACGGACGTACCCGGGGTTGATGCAGTTGGCGGTCACCCCGTGCGCGGCGGCCTCCAGCGCGACGACCTTGGACAGCCCCTCCAGCGCGTGCTTGGCCGTCACGTACGCCGACTTGTACGCCGAGGCCCGCAGCCCGTGCACCGAAGAGATGTTGATCACGCGGCCCCAGCCGGTGGCGTACATGTGCGGCAGGGCCCGGCGGACCAGCAGGAACGGCGCCTCGACCATCACCTTCTGGATGTAGGCGAACCGTTCGGCCGGAAACTCCTCGACCGGGGCGACGTGCTGCAGGCCGGCGTTGTTGACCACGATGTCGATGGCGGGGTCGAGCCGGTCGACGGCACCGGGCTCGGCGAGGTCGATCCCCTCGGCGCGGCCGCCGGTCAGCGCCGCGACCTCCTTGGCCGCCTCGACGTTGCGGTCCACCACGACCACCGCCGCCCCGGCGGCGGCCAGCCGTACGGCGCACGCCCGGCCGATGCCGCTGCCGCCCCCGGTCACCAGGGCGGTACGCCCCGACAGGTCGAGCTGCACGGTGTGGGGGACCGCCACGGGTTCTGCCGTCATGGCGCATGAAGTTACGAGCATCACGCCCGGCGGCACATGGGCGGCGGGCACATACTCGGCGCCGAACCTATGTGGCCGCCTGCCCGCGAAGCCCTTCGGCGGGACCGAAGAAGACCAGCACCGTCAGGTCCTCGGTCACGTCGACGAACCGGTGCTCCTCGCCGGCCGGCACGAACACCACCGACCCCGGACCCACCGGTGCCGCCCCGTCCGGCGTGACCAGCCGGGCGCGGCCCGCGGTCACCACGTACACCTCGTCCTCGGTGTGCGGGTTCTGCCCGTCCGTCCCGCCCGCCGGGATCCGGTACGTACCCAGCGACATGTCCGGAACCCGCAGGTGCTCCTCGTACCGGCTGGACGTCCCGTCCGCCGGCGGCACCCACCGGCCGGCCCCCTCGATCACGTGCATGACGGCGTCGCCTCCCCGTTCCTGTTCATGATCGGTACGGTAGGGCGGCGCCCGGCCGGGCACGACGGCCAACCGGCGACCGGTGGCCTGTGGCGGGTGTGTCGCCGCACGGTGGTGTCGTACGCACGCAGTAGGGTGTCGAACACACGTACTGCCGGAGGTGGGTCCCGAGCCGGGGCCGGCGGGGGACAAGCGGGCGTGCGGGTGGGTGCGGGCGCATAGGTCGATGCGGGCGCACGGGTGAGTGCGGGCGCGACGGTAGAGCGGGGAGGAAACCGGTGCGGGTGCTCGGCGTCGACCCGGGGCTGACCCGGTGCGGAGTCGGCGTGGTCGAGGGGGTGCCCGGCCGGCCGTGCACCCTGGTCGGCTACTACGTGGTCCACACCGATCCCGGCGACGACCTGTCGCTGCGCCTGCTGCACCTCGACCGGGCACTGACCGACCTGGTCGCCGAGCACCGGCCGCAGAGCGTCGCCGTGGAGCGGGTCTTCAGCCAGCACAACACCCGCACCGTGATGGGCACCGCCCAGGCCAGCGCCGTCGCCGTCCTGGCCGGGGCACGGGCCGGCCTGCCCGTGCAGACCTACACGCCGAGCGAGGTCAAGGCCGCCGTCACCGGCTCCGGCCAGGCCGACAAGGCCCAGGTCACGACCATGGTCACCCGGCTGCTGCGGCTGGACGCGCCGCCCCGACCGGCCGACGCCGCCGACGCGCTGGCGCTGGCCATCTGTCACGTCTGGCGCGGCGGGACGCGGTCCCGGCTCGCCGCCGCCGCGGCCCAGGCCGCCCGCAGGGGAGGAACCCGATGATCGCGAGTGTCCAGGGCGTCGTCGCCGCCGTGTCGCCCGACGGGGCGGTGGTCGAGGTGGGCGGGGTCGGGCTCGCCGTGCAGTGCGCCCCCGGCACCCTGGCCAACCTGCGGGTCGGGCAGCCGGCCCGGCTGGCCACCAGCCTGGTCGTACGCGAGGACTCGCTGACGCTGTACGGCTTCGCCGACGACGAGGAGAAGCAGCTCTTCGAACTGCTCCAGACGGCCAGCGGCGTGGGCCCCCGGCTGGCCCAGGCGGTGCTGGCCGTGCACAGCCCCGACACCGTGCGGCGGGCCATCGGCGGCGGCGACACCGCCACCCTGACCAAGGTGCCGGGCATCGGCAAGAAGGGCGCCGAACGGCTGGTCCTGGAGTTGCGCGACCGGATCGGCCCGGTCCCGGTCGGCGCGGACGGCGCGGCCGGGGTGACCGCCGGGGCCTGGCACGACCAGGTCCGCCAGGCGCTGGTCGGCCTCGGCTGGACCGCTTCCCAGGCCGACCAGGCGGTCACGGCGGTCGCCGAGACCGTCGACGGCCCGACCCCGCCGGTGCCTGTCCTGCTCAAGCAGGCCATCCGCCTGCTGGGCCGGACCAGGTGACCCGATGAGCGACGCCGAGGGGCTGGTGTCGGCGTGGGCGACCGACGCCGAGCGTGACGCCGAGGTCAGCGTCCGCCCGAAGCGGCTGGCCGACTTCATCGCCCAGCACCGGGTCCGCGACCAGCTCGAACTGCTGCTCAAGAGCGCCATGCGCCGGGGCTCGCCGCCCGACCACATCCTGCTGTCCGGGCCGCCCGGGCTGGGCAAGACGACGCTGGCCAACATCGTCGCGGCCGAGCTGGGTTCCGGCATCCGGATCACCAGCGGCCCGGCGATCGAGCGCTCCGGTGACCTGGCGGCGATCCTGACCAGCCTCACCGAGGGCGACGTCCTGTTCATCGACGAGATCCACCGGATCGCCAAGCCGGCCGAGGAACTGCTCTACAGCGCCATGGAGGACTTCCGGGTCGACGTGGTGGTCGGCAAGGGTCCGGGCGCGACCGCGATCCCGCTGGACGTGGAGCCGTTCACGCTGGTCGGCGCCACCACCCGGTCCGGCCTGCTGACCGGTCCGATGCGGGACCGGTTCGGGTTCGTCGCCCACCTCGACTTCTACTCGCCGGCCGACCTGGAGGCGCTGTTGCAGCGGTCGGCCCGGATCCTCGGGGTGCCGATCACCGACGACGCCGCGGCCGAGGTGGCGGGCCGGTCCCGGGGCACGCCGCGGATCGCCAACCGGCTGCTGCGCCGGGTCCGTGACTTCGCCGAGGTACGCGCCGACGGTGTGGTCACCCTGGAGACCGCCCGCGCCGCCCTCCAGGTCTACGACGTCGACGACCTGGGCCTGGACCGGCTCGACCGGGGCGTGCTGACCGCGCTCGTCGACCTCTTCCGGGGTGGTCCGGTCGGCCTGTCGACGCTGGCCGTCGCGGTCGGGGAGCAGCCCGACACGGTCGAAGAGGTGTGCGAACCGTTCCTCGTCCGGGCCGGCCTGCTGGCGCGTACGCCACGCGGCCGGGTGGCCACCGAGGCGGCCTGGAGGCATCTCGGGCGTACGCCGCCGCCGGGTTCCTTCGGGGCGCCGCCCCAGTCCGGACCCGACCTTTTCAGCTCCGGCCAGCAGGCGTGATGTGTTCGTGATCTGCACCAAGTTCGGTGTTTACAGGCACAGCGACTAGACTCGCCGCGGTCCGCACAGGATGTGAAGTCATTCCTCCGCTCCGGCGCCCCCACGCTGGTGGTCGAGGCCAATGGGAAGGTCGTAGCGTGCATTTGGCAGCAGAGTCCGGCGGTGGCGCCGGCAGTTTCATGCCGATCCTGATGATCGCCCTGCTTTTCGGCGTCATGTATTTCATGATGATCCGTCCGCAGCAGAAGCGGCGCAAAGAGGCTGAGCAGATGCAGTCCGCGCTCGGCCCCGGCGATCAGGTCGTGACCATCGGCGGCCTGCACGGCACCGTGGCGGCCGTCGACGACGACACCGTCACCCTCGAGCCGTCGCCCGGCGTGCAGCTCCGCTTCGCCCGTCCGGCGATCGCCCGCGTGGTGAACAGCGCCGACCGGCCGGAGGAGATCGAGGAGACGCCGGAGCCCGAGGCCGAGAACACGGCCAGCACCGGACCGGATCTCCGCAAGGAGTGACCCGCGACCCCGCTGACGGGGTCGCGAGAACATCGAAGATACTGGATAATCGCGCCGGTCGGCCTGCTGGCCGGCGCGCAAGATACCCGTCGCCGGCCAGGGTGTGCCGGCGCGCCACCACCCGCCGCCCACCACACTCAGCGGCCGACCGCGCAGGGAGACACGACAGCCGTGGCACCACCTCAGGGACAGATGCGGCCCGGGCGGCAACTCGCCGTGCTCGGCCTCATCTTCGCCATTCTCTATCTCCTGGTGTTCTTCGCTGGCGCGAGCGGAGGTCTGAAGGAGCGGCTGGAGCCCCGGCTGGGGCTCGACCTCATCGGCGGCACCCGCGTGACGCTCGAGGCGATCACCCCGGACGGCCAGGACCCGCCGGCGGAGAACCTCGAAGAGGCCCGCAACATCATCGAGAGCCGGGTCAACAGCCTCGGTGTCTCCGAGGCCGAGGTGGTCACCGAGGGTAACCGCAACATCGTCGTCTCCCTGCCCGGCCAGAACCGCGATCTGTCCGAGGTCGGGGCAGCGGCCGAGTTGCGGTTCCGCAAGGTCCTCAAGGTCACCGACGGCGGTGGCGGCACCTCGGCGCCGGCGCCGAGCGGCACCCCGACCCCGAGCGGCTCGGCCGAACCGGCCCCGTCCGGCTCCGCCGACCCGTCGGCATCGGCGTCGCCGTCCGCGTCGGCCAGCGCCGCCGGCCAGGGCGGCATGGCCCCCGCGCCGAGCGCGTCGGCCACCCCGTCGGCGGAGGCGACCCCCGAGCCCACCCCGGCCGCCTCCGGGCCCTCGGTCGAGGAGGCCGAGACCAACGAGGAACTGCTCGCCGCGGTGCGGGCCAAGCTCGGCGCGAACTCCTGGGCCGCCGCGGAGCAGCTCCAGGCGCCGGCCCAGCTCGGCCAGGACGAGGTCCTCGACGCCGCCCTCGCGCCGTTCGCCCAGCTGACCGGCCGCGAGGTCGGGGTGCTGCCGCCGGCCTTCCAGTTCAACGTGCCGACCATCGGCTGTCTGCAACTGGCCGACCGGCTGCCCGGCTCCATCCGGGCCGAGGGGGAGCAGGCGGTGGCCTGCGAGGGGCAGGTCAAGTACCTGCTCGACGTGGCCAAGGTGCTCGGCACCGACGTCAACGACGCCAACGCCGTTCTCGACCAGACCACCAGCCAGTGGGTGGTCAGCCTGAACTTCACCGGCGGCGGCCAGAGCAAGTGGACCAACCTGACCCGCGAGGCGTTCAACAACGAGGGCCAGGCCTGCGAGCAGGCCGCGCTCGGCCAGGACGGCAAGTGCCGGGTCGCGGTCGTGCTCGACAACGACGTCATCTCCTCGCCGGAGATCCAGGGCGTGCTGACCGGCGACTCGCAGATCACCGGCCAGTTCACCAGCCGCGACGCCAACGAACTGGCCAGCAACCTGCGCTTCGGCGCCCTGCCGATGACCTTCGAGCAGCAGGAGGCGCAGGCCGTCTCCGCGACGCTGGGCAGCGAATACCTGCGCGCCGGTCTGCTCGCCATGGGCATCGGCATGGCCCTGGTCGCGATCTACGCGTTCTTCTACTACCGGCTGCTCGGCACCGTGATCTTCCTGAGCCTCATCCTGTCGGCGCTGCTGGTCTTCGGCGCGCTGATCGTGCTCGGCCGGCAGATCGGCTTCACCCTGACCCTCGCCGGCATCGCCGGGTTCATCGTCTCGTTGGGTGTCGCCGCCGACTCGTTCGTCATCTACTTCGAACGATTGAAGGACGAGATCCGGGAGGGCCGCAGCCCGCGCAGCGCGGTGCCGCGCGCCTGGGTCCGGGCCCGCCGGACGATCATCTCGGCCAACGTGATCACGATCCTCGCCGCGGTGGTGCTCTACATCGTCTCGGTCGGTGTGGTGAAGGGCTTCGCCTTCGCGTTGGGCCTGGCCACCATCCTCGACCTGGTCGTGGTCTTCCTCTTCCGGCACCCGATCATGACGATGTTCGCCCGGACCAAGGCGTTCCTGTCGCCACGGGTCAGCGGTCTCGGTCGGATCCTGGAGCAGGACGACGAGGCGGAGCAGCCGGTCAAGCCCGGCGCCCCGCGCACCAAGGAGGCCTGACGTGTACGGGCCCAGCGAGCGAACCATCCAGGTCAGTGCCGCCGTGCCGAAGGCCGGTGCAGAACGAAACGAGGTAGCGGCATGAGCGGCCGCAATGGTCTGGCAAGCCGCCTCTACCGGGGCGAGGCCGGCCTCAACATCGTCAACCGCCGCAAGGTGTGGTTTTCGGTCGCCGGCGCACTCGTCCTCGTGGCGGTCCTGAGCTTCGCGTTCCGCGGCTTCAGCCTCGGCATCGACTTCCGGGGCGGCAACGAGTTCCAGATCCCGGCCAGCATCGGCACCATGGAGCGGGCCGAGACCGCGGTCGAGGACGCCCTGGGCAGCCTCGACGGAAACGATGAGGCGCGCGAGGTCGTCTCGGTCCAGCAGGTCGGCAACGCGACCACCGGCTCCTACCTGATCCGCACCGGTGAGCTGACGCCGGCGAACTCCCAGGAGGTCCAGGACATCCTGGCCGAGGAGTTCAGCCTGCCGGCCGGTGAGATCAGCTCCAGCCGGGTCAGCGGCGCCTGGGGCGCCCAGGTGAGCGAGCGGGCCCTGCTCGGTCTGCTGGTCTTCATCGCGGTCGTCACGGTCTACCTGATCCTGCGGTTCGAGTGGCGGATGGCGATCGCCGCCGTCAGTTCGCTGCTGCTCGACCTGATCCTGACCGCGGGTGTCTACTCGCTGGTCGGCTTCGAGGTCACCCCGTCGACGATCATCGGCTTCCTGACCATCATCGGTTTCGCGCTGTACGACGTCGTCGTGGTGTTCGACAAGGTCCACGAGAACACGCGCGGCATCACCGGCGGCAGCAGCAGGACGTACGCCGAGTCGACCAACCTGGCGGTCAACCAGACCCTGATGCGGTCGATCAACACCAGCGTGGTGGCCCTGCTGCCCGTCGGCGGTCTGCTCTTCATCGGGGCCGGCCTGCTCGGCGCCGGCACGCTGAAGGACCTCGGTCTGGTGCTCTTCGTCGGTATGGCGGTCGCCGTCTACTCGTCGCTCTTCTTCGCCCCGCCGGTCCTGGTGACCTTCAAGGACTACGAGCCGAAGATCCGGGCGCACACCGAGCGGGTTCTCTCCCGTCGGGCCGCCGTCGCCCGCGGCGACGTGAGCCCGAAGGGTGCCGGCCGCGCGGCCAAGAGCGCGAAGACCTCGGCGGCGGTCGCGCCGGCCGAGGAGACCGAGGTGGCCGCCCTGGCCGGGGCGGCGCCGAAGGCGGGCGCCCGGCCGGCGGGCAAGCGGTCCTCCGGTGGGGGAGGACGCGCCGGCGGCCGTCCCGGTGGCGGCAACCGCCCCGGTGGCAAGCGCCGCTGACCCACGCACCAGAACTGAAACCGGCGTCCGGCATGCTGTCTCGTACGGCGTGCCGGACGCCGTTCTCGATGCCAGAGGGGGCGCTGTGACCGAGCGGAGCGAGGGAACCATTGGGCTCAGTGGTGTTCACGGTGGTGCCGAGCGAAGCGAGGTGACGCCGTGACCGAGTGGAGTGAGGGAACTGTCAGGCTCGGCGGCGCGGCCGCTGACGCGGTGGCGCGGGCCGGCACCGAGCTGCGGGGCGACAGTGGCCCGGAGATGGCGCGCCTGGTGGCGAGCCGGGTCCTGGACGTACCCGATTTTCCCAAGCCGGACGTCCTCTTCAAGGACCTGATGCCGCTTTTCGCCGACGGTGCCGCCTTCCGCGAGGTCGTCGACGGCATCGTCGCCTACCACGGCCGGGACTCCTTCGACGTCGTGGTCGGCATCGAGGCCCGCGGCTTCGTGGTGGCGGCGGCGATCGCGTACGCGGCGGGCACCGGTGTCGTACCGGTGCGCAAGGCGGGCAAGCTGCCCCGGGCCGCGTACGCCGAGTCGTACGCCCTGGAGTACGGGGAGGCGACGCTGGAGGTGCACCAGGACGCGTTCGCCGCCGGGCAGCGGGTTCTGGTCGTCGACGACGTGCTGGCGACCGGCGGTACGGCGCGGGCGACCCTCGATCTGGTGGAGCGGGCCGGTGGCACGATCGCCGGGTTCACCGTGCTGTTGGAGTTGTCGTTTCTCGGCGGCCGGGAGCGGTTGTCTCCCCGGGCGGTCCATGCCCTGCTGACGGTCTGATCCCATCGGGTGCCCGTACGGCGGAAGTGTCCCCGGGCGCCCGACCCGCTGGCCGAGCGAACGGCGTCGGGTCTCCCGGACGGGTAGGATGGGCCTTCTGACCAGGTGGGGAGTGATCTGTCTGGCCAGGAGCAGGTGGGCGGTCAGTCAGGACCGGGCGGGAAGTTGGCCAGGACCGGGCGGGAACCGTTCCACCCGGCTAGCGGAGGAAGGCACCGGCCGGTTACGGTCGGCTGATTCGGGCTGGTCGGCCGGATACCCGGCTGGCTCATTTTCCGGCGAGGTGTGAGGAGGCCGGTGTCCCACGACGTCGCCCCTTCGGTGGAGGACACGGTGCACCCGACTGGCGAGGACAACGCCGCCGCAAACGGATCGGGCGAGGTGGGCCAGGTGGCCGCCCCGGCCGACGAATTCGAACTGTCATCTGGGCGGGCGCCGCGTGGCGCGGCGTCCGACCGGGCCACGGGCCGGGCCGACGGCGAGGCCCTGACGAACGGCCACGGGCCGGCGGCCGACGTGTCGGCGGGCCGTGGCCCGGCCGCCGGTGCGCTGTCCGGCACCGCCGTGCCCGCCGGCACGCGTTCCGGTGCCGTTCCGTCCCCGGCCTCGACGGCGAACCCCACCGGCCGGGCGGCCAACGGCACCGGCCAGGTGGCCAACGGCACCGGCCAGGTGGCCAACGGCACCGGGCCGGCGGGCAACACCCCGGCCGCCAACGGCGCGGGCCGCAACGGCGGCGCGGACCGGTCGGCCGGCGACCCGGCCGGCGGGGTCGTGGTGGCCTTCCCGACCCCGGGCACGTCGCCCGGTCCGGCGACCGACGACCCGGAGTCGCAGTCGTCGAGCTTCGGCCTGGTCGGCGCGCCCACCGGCCGGCGGGTCCGGGCCCGGCTGGCCCGGTTCAACGCGCCGTGGCAGACACCCCAGGTGAGCGAGGTGCTGGAGCCGCTCATCGCCACCCACCGGGCGTCGCATCCCAAGGCCGACGCCCGGCTGCTCCAGCGCGCCTTCGACATGGCCGCCCGCTGGCACTCCGGGCAGTACCGCAAGTCCGGTGACCCGTACATCACGCACCCGCTCGCGGTGGCGACGATCCTGGCCAACCTGGGCATGGACACGACCACGCTCGTCGCGGCGCTGCTGCACGACACGATCGAGGACACCGACTACGGCCTCGACCAGATGCGGGCCGACTTCGGCGGCGAGGTGGCGCTGCTGGTCGACGGGGTGACCAAGCTCGACAAGGTCAAGCTCGGCGACGCGGCGAAGGCCGAGACCATCCGCAAGATGGTGGTCGCGATGGCCAAGGACCCCCGGGTGCTGGTCATCAAGCTCGCCGACCGGCTGCACAACATGCGCACGCTGACCTTCCTGCCCCGGCCGAAGCAGGAGCAGAAGGCGAAGGAGACGCTGGAGATCCTCGCCCCGCTGGCCCACCGGCTGGGTATGAACACGATCAAGTGGGAGCTCGAGGACCTGGCGTTCGGCACGCTGTTCCCGAAGCGGTTCGAGGAGATCAACCGGCTGATCGGCGAGCACCAGCCGCAGCGGGAGGCGCTGCTGCGCCAGGTGACGCAGAAGGTACAGGTCGACCTGAAGGCCGCCAAGATCAAGGCGGAGACGACCGGGCGGCCCAAGCACCTCTACTCGATCTACCAGAAGATGATCGTCCGGGGTCGGGACTTCAACGACATCTACGACCTGGTCGGGGTCCGCATCCTGGTCGACACGGTCCGCGACTGCTACGCGGCCCTCGGTGTGATCCACGCGAACTGGCAGCCCGTGCCGGGCCGGTTCAAGGACTACATCGCGATGCCGAAGTTCAACATGTACCAGTCGCTGCACACCACCGTGATCGGCCCGACCGGCAAGCCGGTCGAGATGCAGATCCGGACGTACGCGATGCACCGCACCGCCGAGTTCGGCATCGCCGCGCACTGGAAGTACAAGGAGAAGAAGGGCGCGACGATCGTCGGCCCGCCGGCGCACATCGACGAGATGACCTGGCTGCGGCAGCTGCTGGACTGGCAGCGGGAGGCGAGTGACCCGAGCGAGTTCCTCGACGCGCTGCGGTTCGACCTGTCCAGCCAGGAGGTCTACGTCTTCACGCCGAAGGGCGACGTGATCCCGCTGCCGACCGCGTCGACGCCGGTCGACTTCGCGTACGCGGTGCACACCGAGGTCGGGCACAAGTGCATCGGGGCGCGGGTCAACGGCAAGCTCGTGCCGCTGGAGTCGACGCTGTCCAACGGCGACGTGATCGAGATCTTCACCTCGAAGTCCGACACCGCCGGCCCGACCCAGGACTGGCTCGGGTTCGTCAAGAGCCCGCGGGCGCGTACGAAGATCCGGCAGTTCTTCAACAAGGAGCGCCGCGAGGAGGCGATCGAGGCCGGCAAGGACGCGATCGTCAAGGCGATGCGCAAGCAGGGCATGCCGTTGCAGCGGATGCTCAGCTCCGACAACCTGATGACGATCGCCCGCGACCTGCACCTGCCCGACGTGGCGTCGCTGTACGCGGCGGTCGGCGACAGTCAGGTGTCGGCGCAGTCGGTCGTCCAGCGGTTGATGGCCGGCTACGGCGGCGAGGAGGGCGCGGCCGAGGACCTGGCCGAGACCGCGATCGCCACCCGCCCGCCGCGCAGTCGGGTCACCGGCCACGACCCGGGGGTGGTCGTACGCGGGGTCAGCGACGTCTGGATCAAGCTGGCCCGGTGCTGCACGCCCGTACCGCCGGACGCGGTCTTCGGGTTCGTGACCCGGTCCGGCGGGGTCAGCGTGCACCGCGACGACTGCGCCAACGCCGAGGACCTGAAGGTCCAGGAGGAGCGGATCGTCGAGGTGAGCTGGAAGCTGACCTCGGCGTCGACGTTCCTGGTCGCGATCCAGGTCGAGGCGCTCGACCGGCACAAGCTGCTCGCCGACGTCACCCGAGTGCTGTCCGAGGAGCGGGTCAACATCCTGTCCGCGACGGTCACCACGACCCGCGACCGGGTGGCGGTCAGCCGGTTCAGCTTCGAGATGGCCGATCCGAAGCACCTGGGACACCTGCTGGCGGCCGTACGCAAGGTCGACGGGGTCTTCGACGCCTACCGGGTCACGTCGGGCGCCTGAGGCCGTCTGGCGGCCGGCGCCGACCTGACCGGAACGATCCGGCGGGCGCCGACCCGGCGGAAACGAGAAGAGCGGAAACGAAAGATCGGCGCGATCCCCGCGGGGATCGCGCCGATCTTTCGTCGGTGGTACGGGTCGTCAGCCGGCGGTGAGCGTCAGCGACTTGATCAGGACCTCGGTCTTGGGGTGGCCGCCACCGGCCGACTCGGCGAACGCGTTGTCGTGCCCATCGGCGCCGACCTTCTTCACGATGTCCATGCCCGCCGTGACGGTGCCCAGGACGGTGTAGTCCGGGGACAGTTCGCTGTCGCCGTAGACGATGAAGAACTGGCTGCCGGTGCTGCTCGGCTCGCTGGTCTTCGCCATCGCGATGACGCCCTCCGGGTAGGCGGGGCGCTTGTCGACCGGCAGGTTCTCCTCGGCGAACCGGTAGGTCGGGCCGCCGGTGCCGTCGGTCTCCCGGTAGCCCTCACCGGTCGCGCTCGGGTCACCGCACTGGAGCACCTTCAGCCCCTCGGTCACCAGCCGGTGGCACTTGGAGTTGTCGTAGAACCCGGTGGTCGCCAGGTGCTTGAAGCTGGCCGCCGTGCACGGCACCTTGGTCAGGTCGAGCTTGGCGCTGATCGGCCCGAGGTTGGTGTCGAACGTCAGCGTCTCGGCGCCCTTGGCCGGCACCTCGGTCGGCGGCAGGCCGACGTCCTTGGTCTGCGGGCTGCGCATCTCCGCCGGCACCTCGATCCAGTCGCAGGCGGCGGTGTCGGCCGACGGCGGGGCCGTGGTGGTCTCCGGGTCGTCGCCGCCGAGGTTGGTGACCAGCAGCACCGTTCCGGTGATCACCACCAGAAGGGCCACGCCGGCACCGACCGAGGCCTGGATCTGGCGACGCTTGCGGGCGGCGGCGGCGCGCTGGGCCATCTCCTTCTCGAGCCGGGCGCGCGCGGCGGCCCGTTGCCGCTCCTTGGTCGACGTCACGGTCGCTCCTCCTGGAACTTGTTTCTGCGCGCGGGGCGTGCGCGGGGCTGGTCAGGACTGGCCGGTGGCGCTCGGCGAGGCCGTGGGCGGCGCGTCGGTCAGGTCGGGCGCCGGCGGGGCGGTCGTCACCTCGCCGACGGTCAGGCTCTGGATCAGGACGTCGGTCGCCGGTTTGACCTTGGCGCCCATACCGTTGTCCACGGTCTCCATTTTGCCGATCGTGTCGACGACATCCTGGCCGGCGGTGACGCGGCCCACGATGGGATACATGGGTTCGGCCGTGGTGTAGTCCCGGAAGAAGATCAGGAACTGGCTGCCGTTGGCGCCCGGCGGGGTGCCCATCATCGCCACCGTGCCGGCGGGGTACAGCGGGGGAGCGTCCGGGGCCGGGCTCGCCGACACCGCCGGGGGCACGTTCTCGTTGAAGAACGTGTACGACGGGCCGCCCGCTCCGGTGCCGCTGTGGTCACCGCAGAGCAGCGCGCCCTCCTCGGTGATCTCGTGGCAGGTGGTGTTGTCGAAGAAGCCCTGGCCGGACAGGTGGGCGAAGCTCGCACCGGCGCACGGCGCGTTGGTCAGGTCGAGGTCGACCGTGATCGGCGCGCCCTGGTTGGTGGTGATCGTCATCGGCCGGGTGCCGGTGGTCGGCACGTCGGTCGTCGACGGGGTCCCGACCTCCTTGAGGCTGGGGTTGTTCGCCGCGTTCTGCGGGGTCCAGGTGCAGACCTCCGGCGGGCCGGCCTGCTCCTCCTCGGGATCGCGGTCGAAGCCGCCGAGCGCCCAGAACGAACCGACAACGATCAGCAGCAGCGCGGCCGCCGCACCGACACCGGCCTGGATCCGGCGGCGCCGACGCAGGCCGGCGGCCCTGCGGGCCATCTGCCGATCGAGCTTGGCACGCGCCAACTTGCGCTGCCGGTCCTTGCTGGAAGCCACCCGCGCTCCCCTTCCTCTTACCTCGATCCGGTGGCGACGGCGTCGCCTCGACCCGGTGGCGGCGTCGTCGCCGCATCGTCGGGCGTCAAGTGCGCCACGCCACACGCCCGCCAGAGTGTACGGGTAGTCACTAAGAATTTGGTGTGCGAGGTAGCCGAATGTTATCGGGCCTCACCTTCGCCGCCCGCCACGACCGCCGCCGGGGCGGGTTCGGCGCGGAACCCGGTGGCGGCTGCGGCTAGGCTCGACCCGTCGACAACCGTTGTAGGAGGAGGGGCCGCACGTGCTCGTCGCCGGCTTTCCCGCGGACGCCTTCGGCACCAACTGCTACGTGGTGGCCACCGCGCCGGGGGAGCAGTGCGTGGTCGTCGACCCCGGGATCGGGGTGGTCGACCAGCTCGACGCGCTGCTCGCCGAGCACCGGCTGCACCCGGCCGCCGTGCTGCTGACCCACGGCCACCTCGACCACACCTTCTCGGTGACCCCGGTCTGCGGTGCCCGCGGCATCACCGCCTACGTGCACCCGGCAGACCGTGAGCTGCTCGCCGACCCGGGCAAGGCGCTGTCGATCGACCCGGCCCAGCTCTTCGGCGGCCGGCTGCCCTACACCGAGCCCGAGGACGTCGCCGAGCTGACCGACGGCGCCACGCTGACCCTGGCCGGCCTGGAGATCACGGTCGACCACGCGCCGGGCCATACCGGCGGGTCGGTGATGTTCCGGTTGCCCGGCGCCGGCTCGTCCTTCGAGGCCGAACAGCTCTGCCTCACCGGTGACGTGCTCTTCGCCGGCTCGATCGGTCGCACCGACCTGCCGGGCGGCAGTCTCCCCACGATGATGCGGAGCCTGCGCGACAAGGTGCTCCCGCTCGCCGACGACACCGTCGTACTGCCCGGCCACGGCCCCGCCACCACGATGGGGCGCGAGCGCGCGACCAACCCGTACCTGCGTCAGGTCATGACGGGCGGCCAGGCCGCCGGACCGGCGCGGGGTCTCTAAGAACTTTCCGGCGCCGCGCCCGGCGCGGCGCCGTCCGAGGAGAATCATGAGCAAGCCCAGGCCGATCTCCGGCTTTCCCGAATGGCTGCCGCCGCAGCGGATGATCGAGCAGTACGTCGTGGACCGCATCCGCGACACCTTCGAGTTGTACGGCTTCGCGCCGCTGGAGACCCGGGCGGTCGAACCGCTGGACCAGTTGCTGCGCAAGGGCGAGACGTCCAAGGAGGTCTACGTCCTGCGCCGGCTGCAGGAGGATCCGGCCGGCGCGACCGACGACGACGCGCTCGGCCTGCACTTCGACCTGACCGTGCCGTTCGCCCGGTTCGTGCTTGAGAACGCCGGCAAGCTGCAGTTCCCGTTCCGGCGCTACCAGATCCAGAAGGTGTGGCGCGGCGAACGGCCGCAGGAGGGCCGCTACCGCGAGTTCCTCCAGGCCGACATCGACATCGTCGACCGGGACACCCTGCCGGCCCACTACGAGGCCGAGATCCCGCTGGTGATCGGCGACGCGCTCGGCGGCCTGCCGATCCCGCCGGTCCGGATCCAGGTCAACAACCGCAAGGTCTGCGAGGGCTTCTACCGCGGGATCGGGCTGACCGACCCGGAGGCGGCGCTGCGCGCCGTCGACAAGCTCGACAAGATCGGTCCGGCGAAGGTGGCGGCGTTGCTGGCCGAGACGGCCGGGGCGAGCGAGGCGCAGGCCAAGGCGTGCCTGTCGCTGGCCGAGATCTGCGCGCCGGACGCGTCGTTCGCCGACGCCGTACGCGCGCTCGGGGTGACCCACCCGCTGCTGGACGAGGGCCTGGCCGAGCTGGTCGCGGTGGTGGAGACCGCCGCCGCGCACGCGCCCGGCCTGTGCGTGGCCGACCTGCGGATCGCCCGTGGCCTCGATTACTACACCGGCACGGTCTACGAGACCCAGATGATCGGGTACGAGAGGTTCGGGTCGATCTGCTCCGGCGGCCGGTACGACAACCTCGCCAGCGCCGGCGACACCCGCTTCCCCGGGGTCGGGATCTCGATCGGGGTGTCCCGGCTGCTCGGGCTGCTCTTCGGCGCCGGCGAGCTGACCGTGTCGCGCGACGTGCCGACCTGCGTGCTGGTGGCGCTGCCCGACGAGGAGCGGCGGCGCGACTGCGACCGGATCGCGGCCGGGCTGCGGCGGCGCGGCATCCCGACCGAGGTGGCGCCGACGGCGGCCAGGTTCGGCAAGCAGATCCGGTTCGCGGAGCGGCGCGGCATCCCGTACGTGTGGTTCCCGGGTGCGGACGGTGCCGGCGACACGGTCAAGGACATCCGGTCCGGGGAGCAGGTCGACGCGACCGCCGACGACTGGTCGCCACCCCCCGCCGACCTGCGGCCGCTCATCAGTTGAGCCGCCGGTTGCCGTGACGGCCGAACTCGACCTACGGTACCGTAAGTTACGCCACCGTAGGTAGGGAGAACCCATCGTGCCGTCCACCCGTACGCCGCTCAGCCAGGAAGCCCTGCTCATCGAACTGGAGCCGGTCGTCGCCACGAACCTCGACCGGCACCTCGGGCTGGCCAAGGAGTGGTTCCCGCACGAGTACGTGCCGTGGAGCGACGGGCGCACCTTCGACGGCGTGCTGGGCGGCGAGGCGTGGTCGCCCGCGGACTCCACCATCCCGGAGGCGGCCCGCACCGCGCTGATCGTCAACCTGCTGACCGAGGACAACCTGCCGTCGTACCACCGGCAGATCGCCACGCTGTTCGGCCAGGACGGGGCGTGGGGGACCTGGGTGCACCGGTGGACGGCGGAGGAGGGGCGGCACGGTACGGCGATCCGCGACTACCTGACGGTGACCCGGGCGGTCGACCCGGTGGCGCTGGAGCGGGCCCGGATGGTGCACATGTCGGCCGGCTACTCCAACCAGCACGACGACGAGGTGCTGCACTCGCTGGCGTACGTCTCGTTCCAGGAGCTGGCGACCCGGATCTCGCACCGCAACACCGGCCGGGCCACCGGCGACCCGCTCTGCGAGCAGCTGCTGGCCCGGATCGCGGCCGACGAGAACCTGCACATGGTCTTCTACCGCAACCTGCTGGCCGCGGCGTTCGAGTTCGCGCCCAGCCAGGCGATGCGGGCGGTCGCCGACGTGGTCGGCGACTTCCAGATGCCGGGCAACGGCATCGACGGGTTCGCCCGCAAGTCGGTGCAGATCGCCCTGGCCGGCATCTACGACCTGCGGCAGCACCGCGACGACGTGGTCAACCCGGTGCTGCGGCAGTGGGACATCTGGAACGTGACCGGCCTGGACGCCGACGGCGAGCTGGCCCGCGAGCAGCTGGCCGAGCACCTGTCCGAGCTGGACGTGGCGGCGACCCGGTTCGAGGAGAAGCGCGCCGCCCGGGAGGCCCGCACCGCCGCGAGATCCGCCTGACCAGTCACCAAGATCCGCGTTATCAGGGGCTGAATCGAGCGTGTCGCCGGTGTGTCGGGGTGCGAACTCCCTGATCACGCGGATCTTGCACCGGACGGCGCCAGCCGGCGCCGGGGCCGGGGTCGGGGCGCCGGCGGGCGCGCCCCGGGCGGCGCGGGGGCGGGTCAGGCGGGTGGGAGTTCGAAGACCAGGCAGCTCGAGGTGGCCTGGGCGACCAGGCGGCCGGCGGCGTCGGTGAGCCGGGCCTCGGCCAGCGCCACCCGCCGGCCGCGCTGCACCACGACGCCCTCGCAGGTGAGCAGGCCGGAGGCGACCGTCGCCGGCCGGACGAACTTCACGTTGAGGTCGAGCGAGGTGTAGCCGTACCCGGCGGGCAGGGTGGTGTGGACGGCGCAGCCGGCGGCGGTGTCGAGCAGGGTGGAGATGACGCCGCCGTGCACCGAGCCGAGCGGGTTGTAGTGGAACTCCTGCGGGGTGAGGGTCACCCGGGCCCGCCCCTCGTCGGCCGTCATGCCGTCGGCGCCGATGGTGTGCATGATCGGCGGAGCGGGCACCTCGCCCCGGATCATCGCCTGGATGGTCTCCAGGCCGGCGCGCCGGCCCAGTGTCGCGGCGGTCGCCGCCGGGTCGGTCCACGAGAAGGTACGGGTGCGGGCCGCCGCCGGCCCGGTCTGGGTCTGCGTCATGGACGCAGCCTCGCAGCAGCTTGCTGAGTCTGTCAATGAGACCTAGCCTGGCGGGGTGAGACCCGCCGCACTCGACTGGGAGATCGACAACTGCACCATCGGCCGCGCCATGGCGATCCTCGGCGAGCGGTGGACCGTCGTGGTGCTCCGCGAGGTCTTCAACGGCGTACGCCGCTTCGACGACATGCGCGAACGCACCGGCATCCCGCGCCAGGTGCTCACCAACCGGCTCGCCGGCCTGGTCGGGCAGGGCGTGCTGCGCCGGGAACCCTACCGGGAGCCGGGCGCCCGGCTGCGCCACGAATACCGCCTCACCGACAAGGGGCTCGACCTGTGGCCGGTGCTGGTCGCCGTACTCGAATGGGGTGACCGCTACCTCGCCGACCCGGAGGGGCCGCCGCTGGAGACCGCGCACCGCGACTGCGGCGCGCCGGTGCGCGCCGTCCTGCGCTGCGCCGCCGGGCACGAGGTCGCCGACCCGCGCGAGGTGCTGCCCCGGCCCGGCCCCGGCGCCCGCCGCCGCGCCTGACCGAAACCGCGCGGGTCCTGACCGCGGTACCCCCTTCCGGGCTGCTCACGGGCAGTTCCGTCGATCACTTCCGGCCGCCGGTGGCGGCACCGCGCGGTACGGTGCGCCCGATGAGTGCCACCGAACCGGTCCGCCCGGCGGCGCCCCCCTCGGCCTGGGCGCCGCTGCGCGTCACCGCCTTCCGCAGCCTGTGGCTCGCCGTGCTCGGCAGCAACATCGGCGCCTGGATGCAGACCGTCGGTGCCCAGTGGCTGCTCGTCGACGAACCCGGTGCCACCACGCTCGTCGCCCTCGTCCAGACCGCGAGCATGCTGCCGGTCCTGCTGCTCGCCCTGCCGGCCGGGGCGCTCGCCGACACCTTCGACCGGCGGCGCCTGCTGATCGCCGTACAGGCGTTCCTGTTCGTGGTCGGCGTCGCCCTCACCGCCCTGACCGCCGCCGGCCGGATGCCGCCCGCTCTCCTGCTCGGCCTGACCTTCGCCCTCGGCGTCGGCCAGGCGCTGACCCTGCCCGCCTGGCAGGCCGTCATCCCCGAACTCGTGCCCCGCCCGCAGTTGCAGTCCGCGTCGGCGCTCGGCTCGATCAGCATCAACCTGGCCCGCGCGGTCGGCCCGGCGATCGCCGGCGTACTGGTCGCCCAGGCCGGCGTCGCGGTCGTCTTCGCGGTCAACGCGGCCTCGTTCCTGGTCTTCACGCTGGTGCTGCTGCGCTGGCGGGCACCGCGCCAGGCCGGCGGCGACCACCCGGAACGCTTCCTGGCCGCGCTACGCGCCGGCGGCCGATACGTACGGCACTCGCCGGTCGTCCGCCGCATCCTGCTGCGCGCCACCCTGTTCATCGTGCCCGGCACCGCGCTGTGGGCGCTGCTGCCACTGATCGCCAGCGTCCGTCTCGGGCTCGGTTCCAGCGGGTACGGGCTCCTGCTCGCCGCACTCGGCGTCGGGGCCGTCGCCGGGGCGTTCGTGCTGCCCCGGCTGCGCGCCTGGCTGTCCGCCAGTCAACTGCTGCTCGCCGCCGGCCTGGTCTTCGGGGCGGCGCTGCTGGTCGTCGGCGCCGTACCCCGGCCGCTGCTTGTCACCATCGCCCTGGTGCCGGCCGGAATGGCCTGGCTGACCGTGCTGTCCAGCGTCAACGCGTCGATGCAACTGTTCCTGCCCGGCTGGGTACGCGCCCGCGGCATGTCGATGTGGCAGATCGTCTTCGCCGGCGGGCAGGCCCTCGGCGCACTCGCCTGGGGCGCCCTGGCCCAGGCCACCAACCTCGTCGTCGCGCACGTGGCGGCCGGCGCGCTGATGCTCGTCGGCGCCGCGACGGTCCGCTGGTGGCCGCTGCGCGAGGTCGGCCACCTCGACCGGGCGCCGGCCGTCTACTGGCCGGAGCCGCACCTCACCCCCGACCCCGACCGGCGGCTCGGCCCGGTCCTGGTCACCGTGACCTACCCCGTACGGCCCGAACGGGAGGCCGAGTTCGTCGCGGCGATGCAGTTCGTCCGCCGTTCCCGCCAGCGCACCGGCGCGACCCACTGGGGCCTCTACCGGTCCGGGGAGCGGCCGGACCGGTTCGTCGAGGTCTACCGGGTGTCGTCGTGGGACGAGCACCTGCGCCAGCACGGCGGCCGGATGACCGGCGCCGACCAGGCGGCCGAGGAGCGGGCGCGGGCCCTGGCCGACGGCGAGCCGGAGGTCACCCACCTGCTGCCGGCCCGGCCCGGCTGAAGGGTCGGCCCGGCTGAAAGGTCGGCCGGACGGCCGCCGTGACGGGTCAGCCGAACAGCAGCGGCAGCAGGCCCATGCTGTTCACCGCGCCATGGACCACGATCAGCACCCACACGTTGCGGTAGCGGGCCCACAGGTAGCCGGTCAGCAGCCCGAAGCCGCCGTTCCAGGCCAGGATCACCGCGAGATTCTCCCCGAACGGGCCGTCACCGAACCGGTGCACGTGCATCGCGGCGAACAGCAGCGCGGTCGCCACGATCGCCGGCCACCGGCCGAGCAGCACCTCCAGCCGGGTCTGCAGGAACACCCGGTAGAAGATCTCCTCCGTCACGCTCGCGGTCAGGAACGTGAGCACCGCGGCACCGGCCAGCACCGCCGGGTCGTACGCCTCGTAGCCGGACATGTCCCGGTCGCCGGAGAGTGGACTGTAGTAGAGCAGGTATCCCCAGGCCAGCACGGCCGGCACCGCGCCGAACAGGTACCAGCGGCGGGGGAGCAGCGCCCGGTGCGCGGCGGCCGGGGACGGGGCCGGCCACCGGCGCAGCACCAGCCAGCTCACGCCGATCAGCAGGAGGACCTTGACCGGGCCGTAGAACAGTCCGCCGTCGGGCAGCGCGAAGACGACCACCGCGACCACCGGGAACACCAGCGCGATCAGGGTCAGCCCGACGGCCTGGCGGCGGTACACCGCCCGCTGGTCGGGGTCGATCGGCGGCAGGCCGGGCAGCCTGGGCGGGACGAGCCGGGTCAGCAGCAGCGCGGCGAGTACGGGGACGACCACGGCGGCCAGCGGGATCGGACCGGCCTCCTCGTCGGCCGAGGTCCGCAGGTCGGTACGGCCGGACAGCAGCAAGACCACGGGTACGGCGGCGAGCAGCAGCAGACCGGCGGCGGTCAGCACCTTGGTACGCATGTTTCCAGCGTGCTGTCCAGGGGAGCCCGGAGAATCCCTCTGTGCGACGATCGTCGGCTACATCCTTGGAGGGACCGCCCGGCCCGGTCCCGGCATGTCGAGTGCGCCAGCCGCAGACGATCACAGCCGGGACGGACGCCGCCTGCCCTGGGGGCCGGTACTGCTGTCGCGCCGCCCCGGCGGGGTGTTGCTGTCGCGGTCCACAGCGAATTCGGCGTAGCCACAGCGAATTCGCTGTGGCCGCCACCGCTCACCAGTCCCGGGCGGCCACCAGCTTCTCAGTGTCCGCGTCGGTGAACCCGTAGGCCGACGCCACGAACCGGAAGTCGCCCGCGATCTCCTCGCGCGCGACGGTCTCGATCTCGCTCCCCGCCGCCTCGAAGTCGGCCTCCAGCAGGTTGAACTCCTCCGTCGCCGCCTCCGTCAGGGCGTACAGGGCGGCCAGGTCGGAAGGCCGCTCCGCCTCGATCCGCCCGCACAACCGCAGCAGGATCGCCCTGCCCTTGTCGACGACATGATCCGGAAAGTACGGGTCCGCGTACATCCCGTGCAGAAAGTCATGCCCTGTCACCTGTTCGTTCGTGATCGGCACGGTGCCCCACATCCCTTCGACGGCTGGACGCGCCGATCATGCCCCACCCCTCTCCGCGATCCTGCGGTTGTCTCCCCCATCCGCGGCTTTCGTCCGGCGACAAGTGCAAGATCGCGGCGTACGCGTGGGGGCGGCACCTCACGGTGCCGCCCCCACGCGGGTGGAACGGGTCAGCGGCCGAATCGCAGACGGTTCCGCTTCGGCTTGCGCCCGAACAGGCGTTGAGCCTGGTCGGCCGCGTTGTGCATCAGCCGGGTCGCCTTCGACGAGCCGCGCCGGGCCTCCAGCGTCTGGCTCACCTTCCGGACCCCGGCCGCCGCCACCGGAACAGCGACCGCGACGACCGCCCAACGACGTACCGCGTTGCGGATCATGACACCTGCTCCCTTCGCTCGCCGGTGTCATGATTCGAACTGAGCGGGTTGATTCGCTCGCTGGGCTCGCTCATGACACCTGCCGTGCAGTTGGTTCGACGTGTCCTGACCGGTTGCGTACCCGGGACGGCGCCCGGCTAAGCGGAACCGCGCGACTTCGTGGTCCGTACCACGGGTCGGGAACGGCGGCTGTCGAGCACGACGGCGAGCGGCCACAGCGTCTGGGCACCGGCCGCCACCCGCTCGGCGAGGCCGGCGTACCCGCTGCCGCCGAGACTGGCGACGAACCAGCCGACCAGGGCCAGCAGCACCACGGCGGCGGTCACCGCGACCGCCGGGCGCAGCGTCGGGGGCCGGGGCGTATCCCGGCGGAAGCCGAGCGCCGGCCACAGGCCGAGGGCGCCGAACGCGACCGCGGCCGACGAGGCAATCGCCCACCAGGGCACCGCACGCACCAGCCCACCGTACGGTGGGGCGACCGGCCTGCCGCCGTGACGGTCGGGGGCGACGGCACGGCGACGGCGGGGTGGTGGCGTGCGGACGGCGGGACGGCTGAGAGAATGCCGGTGCAGCCCGCAACAGTCGAAGGAGACGCCTGCCGTGATCCGTACCCATGACGCCGGCACCCTGCGCGCCACGCACGCCGGCACGACGGTGACGCTCGCCGGGTGGGTGGCCCGCCGGCGCGACCACGGCGGCGTGATCTTCGTCGACCTGCGCGACTCGTCCGGCGTGGTGCAGGTCGTCTTCCGCGAGGAGATCGAGACCGCCCACGCCCTGCGCAACGAGTACTGCGTACGGATCACCGGCCAGGTCGACCGCCGGCCCGAGGGCAACGAGAACCCGGAACTGGCGACCGGCGAGATCGAGGTGACCGCTTCCGAGCTGGTCATCCTGTCGGAGGCCGCCCCGCTGCCGCTGCCGGTCGACGACCACGTCGACGCCGGTGACGACGTACGGCTCAAGTACCGCTACCTCGACCTGCGCCGCAGCGGCCCGTCGCGCAACCTGAAGCTGCGGTCGCGGGCGAACCACATCGCCCGCACCGTGCTGCACGACCGCGACTTCCTGGAGATCGAGACCCCGACCCTGACCCGGTCGACGCCGGAGGGCGCCCGCGACTTCCTGGTCCCGGTCCGTCTCCAGCCCGGCACCTGGTACGCCCTGCCGCAGTCGCCGCAGCTCTTCAAGCAGCTCCTGATGGTCGGTGGCATGGAGCGCTACTACCAGATCGCCCGCTGCTACCGCGACGAGGACTTCCGCGCCGACCGGCAGCCGGAGTTCACCCAGCTCGACATCGAGATGTCGTTCGTCGTCCAGGACGACGTGATCGAACTCGGCGAGGCGATCGTCGGCGCGCTCTGGAAGGACCTGGCCGGCCACGAGATCAGCACGCCGATCCCGCGGATCACCTGGCACGACGCCATGGACCGGTACGGCTCCGACAAGCCCGACCTGCGCTACGGCGTGGAGCTGACCGAGCTGACCGACTACCTGCGCGGCACCGAGTTCCGGGTGTTCGCCGGTGCGATCGACGCCGGTGGCTACGTCGGCGCGGTGGTCATGCCGGGCGGGGCGGGCCAGACCCGCAAGGAACTCGACGGCTGGCAGGACTGGGCCAAGGCACGGGGTGCCCGTGGCCTGGCGTACGTGGTCCTCGACGCCGAGACCGGCGAGCCGCGCGGCCCGGTCGCGAAGAACCTGTCGGCGGCGCACCTCGGCGGTCTCGCCGACGCCGTCGGCGCCAAGCCGGGCGACGCGGTCTTCTTCGCCGCGGGCGCCGACCGGCGGGACGCGCAGGAGTTGCTCGGCGCCGCCCGGATCGAGATCGCCAAGCGGGCCGGCCTGGTCGACGAGAGCGCCTGGGCCTTCTGCTGGGTCGTCGACGCGCCGATGTTCGAGAAGACCGACGACGGCGGCTGGACGGCGGTGCACCACCCGTTCACCTCGCCGAACTCCGACTGGCTGGACCGGTTCGAGGAGGCGCCGGACCGGGCGTTGGCATACGCGTACGACATCGTCTGCAACGGCAACGAGATCGGTGGCGGCTCGGTCCGTATCCACCGGGGCGACGTGCAGCGCCGGGTCTTCGACCTGCTCGGCATCAGCCCGGACGAGGCCGCCGACAAGTTCGGCTTCCTGCTGGAGGCGTTCAAGTACGGCCCGCCGCCGCACGCCGGCATCGCGTTCGGCTGGGACCGGATCTGCATGCTGCTCGCCGGTGCCGACTCGATCCGCGAGGTGATCGCCTTCCCGAAGACCCGGGGCGGCTTCGACCCGCTGACCAGCGCCCCGACCCCGATCACCGCCCAGCAGCGGCTGGAGGCCGGCGTGGACGCCAAGCCCAAGCCCGCCGCCCCGGCGGCCGGCACCACCGGCGTGGCCGCCCCGGTGGAACCCTCCTGACGCCGAAGATCCGCGTGATCAGGGACCGCGTCGCGCGTGTCGCCGGCGCGGCGTGCGTCAAACTCCCTGATCACGCGGATCATGGCGCGGCAGGACCGTGGCGGGGAGCACTGTGACGCTGCTCGTCGTCGGCGCCACCGGGCTGCTCGGCGGCGAGGTGTGCCGGCAGGCGGTCGCCGCCGGCCGCCGGGTCGTCGGCACCCACCACCGCACCGCCGGTGCGGTGCCGGACGTCACCTGGACGCCGCTCGACGTACGGGACCGGTCCGCCGTGCTCGCCCTCGCCGGTCGGGTACGCCCGACCGCCGTGGTCAACACCGCCTACCGGTACGACGACTGGGCGGTCACCGCCGACGGGGCGGCCCACGTGGCGCTGGCCGCCGCGTCGGTCGGCGCCCGCCTCGTGCACGTGTCCAGCGACGCCATCCACAGTGGACGGTCCACGCCGTACGCCGACGACGAACCGCCCAGCCCGGTCTTCGCGTACGGGGCGGCGAAGGCGGCGGCCGAGACCGCCGTACGGCTGGTCGACCCCGGTGCGGTGCTGGTGCGTACCTCGCTGATCGTCGGCGACGAGAACAGTGAGCAGGTACGCCTGTGCCTGGCCGCCGCCACCGACGGCGGGCCGCGGCTGTTCGCCGATCAGATCCGCTGCCCGCTCGGTGTCGAGGATCTGGCGTCGGCGGTGCTCGAACTCGTCGACCACCCGGTCGCCGGCCCGCTGAACGTGTGCGGCCCGGAGCCGCTCAGCCGCGTCGAGCTCGGTGTCCTGGTCGCCCGCCGCCACGGGATCGACCCGGCGCGGCTGCGGACCGGCACCATCGCCTCGTCCGGGCGGCCGAGCCCGGCCGAGGTACGTCTCGACCCGGCGCGGGCGGTCGCCCTGCTGAGGACCCGGCTCCGGCCGGTGAGCACCTACCTGACCCCCGGCCAGCCCTCCCGGCCCCCCGGTGATCCGCGTGATCAGGGAGTTCGCGCCCCGACCCGCCGGCGACACGCGCGACGTACTCCCTGATCACCGGGATCAGAGGGAGATGGAGGTGCGGGGGAGGGCGCCGGTGTAGCCGAGCCGCCGGTAGAGCCGGATCGCGCCGACGTTCTCCACGTACACGCCGAGGCTCGCCCGTCCGTACCGGTCGACCAGCCGGCGGGTCAGTGCCGTGGTGAGCGCACCGCCCAGGCCCCGGCCCTGGGCGTCGCGGGCGACCGCGAGGGAGGCCAGGAAGCCGACGTCGCCGCGGCTGCGGTCGGCGCCGCAGGCCACCAGCCGGCCACCGGCACGGATGCCGTACCAGCCGGCGACCCGCGCGTCGCCGGGCCGGGTGGTGCTGTCCGGTAGGACGTCGTCGAGCAGCTCGTCGATCGCGTCGTGGTCGGCGGCGGTGAGCGGCACCACCGCGTCCTCGCCGGGACACGCCGACGGTGGCGCCGCCGTGTCGAGGAAGAGCCACCGGCCGATCCGGGTGAAGGCCAGGTGCGGCGCCAGCACCGGCGCCGACACGTCCGGCAGGTGCAGGTGCCGGGGGCGCGGCACCGGACCGTCCGGCCCGGTCGAGGCGAAGAACCTGGCGGCCCGGATCCCGTCGCCGAGGGCGTACCCGACCGGTCCGCCCGGACCGGCGCCGAACCATACGACGGTGTCCGTACCGAGCCGGAAACCGGTGATGCCGCCGCCGGCCGGGTACCCGGCGGTCGTCAGCCGTACGTAGGTGTGGTCGCCGGCCGCGGCCAGCACCTCGGCCCGCCCGGCCAGCGGTTCCCCGGTCCTGGTCACCGACCCACCGTACCGACCGGGTCCGGTCCGCCCGGACCGACGTCGTGCCTGATCACGGTGGTCGATGCGGCGGCGGAGATTGGCGGCGGTCGCCGCTGGGTACTTCCGGCGCCGACCCACTGGGAAACCCCCTCTCGGAGGAAATGTCATGTTCGCCATCGCCGCGGCTGTGGTCTTCGGTTTCGCACTGCTCCTCGACCTGCTGAGCACCGACTTCGGTGCGCCCGACCTGTTCAACTGGAACACCCTCGTACTCATCGGACTGCTCCTGGTCGCCCTGCATCTCGGCGGGGCCGGCGCCGGCGGCCGGCGGTGGAGCCGCCGAGGTCGCCGCTGACGGCCGTTCGCAGGTCACCGGCCCGGCTTCGGCGTCTTTTCGGCGCCTGTCGCCGGGCCGGTACTGTCTTCGTGATGGAGCCCGACGGTCTTTTCCCGCTCGCCGACCCCGGTGGCCAGCGCGGTGCGCAGCCCGGTGCCGGCGACGGGTTCACCACCCCGGGCGCCGACTCGCCGCTGCCGGTCCGGATGCGACCGGCCACGATCGACGAACTCGTCGGCCAGCAGCACCTGCTCGCGCCGGGGTCGCCGCTTCGGCAACTCGTCGGCGGCGCCGCCCCGATGTCGGTGATCCTGTGGGGGCCGCCCGGCTGCGGCAAGACCACGATCGCGCACCTGGTCGCGGCGGCGACCGACCGCCGGTTCGTGGCCATGTCGGCGCTGTCGGCCGGGGTCAAGGACGTCCGGGCGGTGATCGACACGGCCCGCCGCCAGCGGCGCGCCGGCGGCCCGCCGACCGTGCTGTTCATCGACGAGGTGCACCGCTTCAGCAAGACGCAGCAGGACTCGCTCCTCGCCGCCGTCGAGGACCGTACCGTGACGCTGCTGGCGGCGACCACCGAGAACCCGTACTTCTCGGTCATCTCGCCGCTGCTGTCGCGGTGCGTGCTGCTCACCCTCCAGCCGCTCGACGACGCCGCGGTCCGCGACCTGTTGCGCCGCGCCGTCACCGACGGGCGCGGCCTGGCCGGTGCCGTCACCCTGGCGCCCGAGGCCGAGGACCACCTCGTACGTCTCGCCGGCGGCGACGTACGCAAGGCACTGACCGCGCTCGAGGCGGCGGCCGGCTCGGCGGCCGCGACCGGGGAGGCCGAGATCGACCTGGCCACCGCGGAACGCGCGGTCGACGTGGCCGCCGTGCGCTACGACCGCGACGGCGACGCGCACTACGACGTGACCAGCGCCTTCATCAAGAGCATGCGGGGCTCCGACGTCGACGCGGCCCTGCACTGGCTGGCCCGGATGCTGGTCGCCGGCGAGGACGCCCGGTTCATCGCCCGGCGCATCGTGATCTTCGCCAGTGAGGACGTCGGGATGGCCGACCCGACCGCGCTCAGCGTGGCGACCGCCGCCGCGCACGCGGTGGAATACGTCGGCCTGCCCGAGGCGCAGCTCAACCTCGCCCAGGCGGTGATCCACATGGCGACCGCGCCGAAGTCCAACTCGGCCACCTCGGCGATCGCCGCCGCGATCGGCGACGTACGGGCCGGCCGGGGCGGGGCGGTGCCGCGGGCCCTGCGCGACGCCCACTACGCCGGCTCGAAGGGGCTGGGGCACGGCATCGGCTACCGGTATCCGCACGACGACCAGCGCGGTGTCGTGACCCAGCAGTACGCCCCGGACGAGCTGGCCGGCGTCGACTACTACCGGCCGACCGAGCACGGCGCGGAGCGGCCCGTCGCGGCCCGGCTGCCGGTGCTGCGCCGGATCGTGCGCGGCCTGCCCCCGCCCGCCCGTGGTCCCGCGCCGGCGACCGCCGGGCGCGCCGCCGAGGCGCGGCGTGACCCCGGCACCGACGGCTCGCCGGCCGTGGCCGGCGGGTCCGCCGGTGACGGCCCGCCGCGGGCCACGCCCATCGACGGACCGTCACCCGCCGGGGAGCCGCCCGCCGGTGCCGCGCCGGCTGCCGCCGACGAGGTGGCGGTTCCCGCCAATGGTGTGGCGGCCAGGAACGATCCGGCGGGCGGGCAGGCCCGGCCCGGCAGCACATCCGACGACGACGGCAGGACCCCTGCCGGGGAGGCTCACCAGTGAGATCGCGCGGTTCCGAGCGGCCCGAAGACGGCTCCGAGGAGGGCCGGGACGCCCGGCCCAAGGGCCGGCGGTGGGGTCGTAACCGGCCCGAGCCGGCCGAACCGGAGCAGGTGTCCGGCGAGGAACTCGGCTGGATCGCCGACCTGCGGACGGCACGCGAGCAGCGCGCCGACATCGGCCCCGGCGGCGCCGAGCCGACCGGCCCGCGGGGTGGCGCGCCCGAGCCCTTCCCCGGCGACCTGCCACCCGCCGCCCGGCGGGGCGAGGCGGCCCCCGAATCCCGGTCCGAGCGTGGCGAGCCGGCCCTCGATCCCCGGTCCGCCGCCGGTCCGCCGCCGGCCCGCCGCGCCGCCCCGGACCCGGATGCGACCCGGACGTGGTCGATACCGCCGGGATCGATGCCACCCGCGTCGACGCCACCGGCCCGGCCCGGCGAGGGACCGGCGCACCCCGACGCCCGGCGTGCCGGGCCGGCTGAGCCTCGGCAGGCCATGCCGACCGACCCCCGGCGTCCCGACCCGGCTGATCCCCGGCAGGCCATGCCGACCGACCCCCGGCAGGCGGCTCCGGGCGCTCCTCGCCAGGCCGATCCCCGGCAGGCCGGTCCGGCCGGCCCGCCGCCGGGCACCGGCGCCTGGCCGCCGGCCGCCGCCCGCCCCGGCCCGCCGCCGGGACCGCCGCCCGGTCGACCCGCCGCCGAGCCGGGTACGCAACCGCCCGCCGGCCGGACAGTGCCGCCCGCTGCTCCGGTACCGCCACCCGCCGGCCGGGCAGTGCCGCCGACCGGTCCGGTGCCGCCGCCCGCCGCCGAGCGGCCCGGAACGCGGTCCGGTGGCTTCGTGCCGCTGCGGGCCGCCGGCACCGACCCCGACGGGACCGGACCGGTCGTACCCAGGAGCGGCAACGCCCCACCGGTGCCGCCACCCGCTCCACAGCAGACCCCGGGTGCCGCCCGGCCACCGGCCGGGCCCGGGCCACGGGGCCGCGAGATACCCGACTTCGAGGCGGGTCGCGAACCGTTCGACGGGTTCCGGCGGGCCGAGCGCCCGCCGGCGGACGAGCCGACCGGCGGCGGACGCCGCCGGGCCCCCGAGCCGGACGGCGGGGGCGACGCCCCCACCGCCGGCTGGCCGCAGACGCCCGCCCGCGGCGGACCCGGCGGGCCACCGCCGGGCGTCGCCGGTCCGGCCGGCGGCCCGGTACTACCCGAAACCCGGCCCGGGCCGCCCCCCGGCGGCGACCGGACCGGCGACCGGACCGGCGACCCCCGTGCGGCCTATCCGGGCCGGCACGGCGACCGCACCGGCGATATCGCCGGAGGCCGGCACGGCGACCGGACCGGTGACATCGCGGCGGGTCGGCACGGCGACCGCACCGGCGACGTCCTGGCGGACGGTACGGGGCGGCGCGGTGACCGGACCGGCGACATCCGTGGCGGCGGCGACGGCCCGCCGGCGGGACGCGTCCCGGTACGTCCCGCCGAGCCGGGTACCGGTGCCCGCCCCCCGTCGGCACGCGTACCCGGCCACGCGCCCGCACCCGACGGGGCGACCGACCGGCGCGGGACGGGAACGGCCTCGGTGCCGCCGCCCAGCACCGCGGCGGTGCCCCCGCCGCCCGGCGGTGCCGCGATTCCGCCGCGGATCGGCAGCGCGCCGGGAGCGGCCGGCTCAGCCTCGGTCGTGCCGCCCGCCGGGGCCGCACCGGTCCGGCCCCCGGCCGGTAGCGCGTCGGTACCACCCGCCGGTAGCGCCTCCGTACCACCCGCGGGTAGCGCGGCCGTACCGCCGGCCGGCCGGTCGACGGTCGGCCCGCCACCGGCCGACCGGACCGCGTCCGCCGCGCCGGTCCCACCGCACGCCCGGCCGGACGGGCCGGCGCACGGCGAGCCGCACCGGCCGTACCCCGGGGAACCGGCCGCCGACGACCGGGCGCGCCGGTCCGAACCGGCCCCGCCCGGTGCCGGCCCGGTGCCGCCGGCCGAGGGTCCACCCCGCGCCGCGGCGGTGGTCCGTGCCGCGGCCGTGCCACCCCCGCCCGGTCCGAACAGGCCCGGTCCCGACCGCCCAGGTCCCGACCACCCCGGTCCGAACAGGCCCGGCCCGGACCGGCCTGGCCCCGACCGGCCCGGTCCCGACCGGGCGGGCCCCGGCGGACGGCCGGACGGACCCGCGCCGGTCGACCCCGGTGCCTTGACGTCGCTGATCTCCACGGTGCCGCCGCTGCGTACGGCGTCCGCCCCGGTCCGGCCGCCGGCCGGTGACCCGGCCGCCGGCCGGGCGGCCCCGCCCGGCTCCGCCGTCGCCCGGCCCGACGACCCGGCGCTGCGGGGGTACGCCCCGCCGGCCGACCGGGACGGCGGATTCGACGACGACGAGGACGGGGACCGGCCCGGGGCCCGGCGGCCGGGAGCCGGCATGTTCCGGGGCGCCCGGTCGGAGATCCGCCGCCAGATGCGCGAGCAGCGGCGGCTGCGGCTGGCCGCCCTGATCATGGTCAGCCTGTTGGTGCTCGGCGCGCTGCCGCTCTACTTCGGTATCCGGGCGGCGACCCGCGACCCGGTCTTCAGTTCCCTCGACGCGCTCGCCGTTCCGGCGTGGGCGTCGACGTCGGTGCAGGACGGGGTCGACGGCAGCCGGTGGTGCTTCATCGAGTGCCGGTTCCGGGAGCGGACCGTGCAGTCCGAGCGCGGCTCCGAGGAGACCGCGACGGTCTACGAGAAGGCGCTCACCGACGACGGCTGGCGGCCGTGGACGCCGCAGTTCTGCCCGGACCAGCCGGTCGAGGGGCGCTACACCTGCTGGCGGCGCGACGAGCTGACACTGGACCTGTGGGTACGCGAGCCACCCTGTGCGGTGGAGCAGCCGGCGGTGGAGCCCGACCTGCTGCCGACCGGTGAGCCGGGCACCGACCCGAATCCGCAGGAGTCGGAGGAGCCGGCGGCCGAGGGCTGCACCGGTTCGGTGGTGACGGTCAAGGTACGTAACGCGATCGCCGACGAGCGCACCGGACCGCAGCCGAGCACCGATCCGTCGCTCACCGGCGAGGACCCGGACCCGATCTTCACCGACGATCCACTTCTGGACCTGACACCCTCCCCGTCGTGAGGCCGGGAGCCGTCACGGACGGTAGGGTCTGCACGTTGGCGCAGAGAGGGCGTCGGCGCACCGGACCCTCCGTCCGGTAGCGACACCCCCGACAGTGGACGGCACGGCGCGCCGACGATCACGCTTCGGTTGAGGAGGACACGCGTGGACGGTGGACAGATCGCGGCTTTGATCGCGGCCGGGGCGTTTCTGATGCTCGTACTGGTGCTCGCGGTGCCGATCCTTCGGCTGCGGCACACGGTCGACGCGGCCACCCGGACGATCAACGATCTCAACGAGCGCACCGCGCCGCTGCTGGGCAACGTCAACAGCACGGTGGAGAACGTCAACGTCGCGCTGACGCAGGTGCACACCTCGCTGGACGGGGTGAACATCCAGCTCGCCAAGATCGACACGATGACCGGGCACGCCCAGAACGTCACCGCGAACGTCGCCAACCTGGCCACCGTGGTCTCGGCCGCGGCGGCCAACCCGCTGGTCAAGGTCGCCGCGTTCGGATACGGGGTACGAAAGGCGGCCTCCGCCCGGCGGCAGGCCGACGAGGATCGCGAGGTCCGCGCCACCCTGAAGCAGCAGCGGCGGGCCGCCAAGCGCGGCAACCGCTGATCCCGCCGCACCCCACGGCTCGGCACGAGGAAGGAAGAGGCAATGAAACGGTTGCTGTGGTTGGGCGTCGGGCTCGCCGTGGGGGCGGTGGTGGTCCACAAGCTGACCCGCAAGGCACACTCCTACACCCCCGGCGGCATCGCCGAGTCGCTGTCGGAATCCGCTGGCGGTCTCGTCGCGTCGCTGCGTAGCTTCGTGGACGACGTACGCGAGGGCATGGCCGAGCGTGAGCTGGAGATCCACCAGGCGTTCGCCGACGGCGTGCTCTACGAGGACGAGTTCGCCGACCTGCGCGACGACGAACGGATCGGCGACCGGCACATATTCCCGGAGGAAGGCAAGCGATGAAGACGGCGGAGATCAAGCGGCGGTTCCTCGCGCATTTCGAGGCGAACGGGCATGCCGTGGTGCCGTCGGCTCCGTTGCCGGCGATCGATGATCCGAACCTGTTGTTCATCAACGCCGGGATGGTGCAGTTCGTACCGTTCTTCCTCGGGCAGCGGTCGGCGCCGTACAGGCGGGCCGCGAGCGTGCAGAAGTGCATCCGTACGCCGGACATCGACGAGGTCGGCAAGACCAGCCGGCACGGGACGTTCTTCCAGATGAACGGGAACTTCTCGTTCGGTGACTATTTCAAGGACGGCGCGATCCCGCTCGCCTGGGAGCTGTCCACGAAGCCGGTGGAGCAGGGCGGGTTCGGGCTGGACCCGGAGCGGATCTGGGCGACGGTCTACCTCGACGACGACGAGGCGTACGAGATCTGGCGCCGGACCGGCGTGCCGACCGAGCGGATCGTGCGGCGCGGCAAGAAGGACAACTTCTGGTCGATGGGCATTCCCGGCCCGTGCGGCCCGTGTTCGGAGCTGTACTACGACCGGGGCCCCGCGTACGGGCCCGACGGCGGTCCGGAGGTCGACGAGGACCGGTTCCTGGAGTTCTGGAACCTGGTGTTCATGCAGTTCGAGCGGGGGCCGGGCACCGACAAGGAGAACTACCCGATCCTGGGCGACCTGCCGGCGAAGAACATCGACACCGGCATGGGCCTGGAGCGGATGGCGTCGATCCTGCAGGGGGTCGACAACCTGTACGAGATCGACGAGGTCCGGCCGATCCTGTCGCGGGCGGCGGAGCTGACCGGCACCGTCTACGGGGCGAGGTCCGGCACGGTGGCCAGCGAGTCGCATCCGGACGACGTACGGCTGCGGGTGATCGCCGACCACGTCCGGACGTCGCTGATGCTCATCTCCGACGGGGTGACCCCGTCGAACGAGGGCCGCGGCTACGTGCTGCGGCGGATCATGCGGCGGGCGATCCGGGCGATGCGGCTGCTCGGCTGGCAGGAGCGGGCGCTGCCCGAGCTGCTGCCGGTGGCACGGGACTGCATGGCGCCGTCCTATCCGGAGGTCGCCGAGGAGTTCGACCGGATCTCCCAGTACGCGTACGCGGAGGAGGACGCCTTCCTGGCCACGCTGCGGTCGGGGACGACGATCCTGGACACGGCGGTCGCGGCGACGAAGGCGGCCGGTGGCGACACGTTGTCGGGCGAGAAGGCGTTCCAGCTCCACGACACGTACGGGTTCCCGATCGACCTGACCCTGGAGATCGCGGCGGAGCAGGGCCTGCGGGTCGACGCGGACGGCTTCCGGCGGCTGATGGCCGACCAGCGGGCCCGGGCGAAGGCCGACGCGCAGGCGCGCAAGACGGGGCACGTCGACCTGTCCGCCTACCGCACCGTCCTCGAGGACGGCGGGCCGGTGGAGTTCACCGGCTACACCGAGGTCACCCGCGAGTCGCGGGTGCGCGCGCTGCTCGGTGGCGGCGGCCGGCGCGACGTGGCCGGCGAGGGCGAGACGGTCGAGCTGGTGCTCGACACCACCCCGTTCTACGCCGAGGGCGGTGGCCAGCAGCCCGACCTCGGCCTGATCACGGTCGGCGGCGGCCAGGTCGAGGTGCTCGACGTCCAGTCGCCGGTGCCCGGCCTGATCGTGCACAAGGTACGGGTGGTCCGCGGTGAGGTACGTGCCGGTGAGGCCGGCTACGCCGAGATCGACATCACCCGGCGCCGGGCGATCTCTCGGTCGCACACCGCGACCCACCTGGTGCACCAGACGATGCGCAACTTCCTCGGCGAGTCGGCGACCCAGGCGGGTTCGCTGAACGCGCCGGGCCGGCTGCGGTTCGACTTCAACACCCCGGGCGCGGTGTCGGCGAGCGTGCTGCACGATGTCGAGCAGCAGGTCAACGAGGTGCTGCTGCGCGACCTGGAGGTCAACGCGTTCATCACCTCGCAGGAGGAGGCGCGCCGGCTCGGCGCGATGGCGCTCTTCGGCGAGAAGTACGGCGACGAGGTGCGGGTCGTCGAGGTCGGCGACTACGCCCGCGAGCTGTGCGGTGGCACGCACGTGTCCCGGTCCGGGCAGCTCGGCCTGGTCAAGATCCTGTCCGAGTCGTCGATCGGTTCCGGTGTACGCCGGGTCGAGGCGCTCGTCGGTATCGACGCGTTCAGCTTCCTCGCCCGGGAACACCTGCTGGTGGCCCGGCTCGCCGAACTCTTCCGGGTGCCGGGCGACCAGGTCGCCGACCGGGTGCAGCAGACGGTGACGCAGTTGCGCGACGCCGAGCGGGAGCTGGAGAAGCTGCGCGCCCAACTGGTGCTCGGTGGGGCGGCGGCGCTGGCGGGGCAGGCCAAGGACGTCCGGGGCATCGCCTACGTCGGCACCGAGGCACCCGAGGGTGCGGCCGGCAACGACGTACGGACCCTGGCGCAGGAGATCCGTGGCAGGGTCGATCCGGCCCGGCCGGCGGTGGTCGCGGTCGCGGCCCGGTCCGGGGGCAAGGCGTCGCTGGTGGTGGCGGTCAACGCCGCCGCCAAGGGGCGGGGCGTGGCAGCGGTCGACCTGGTCAAGGGCGCGCTGTCCGGCCGGGGCGGCGGCAACGCCGACCTGGCGCAGGGTGGCGGTGTGCCGGCGGCCGAGGCGGCCAACCTGCTCGTCGCGGTCGAGCGGGCGGTGGCGGAGGTAGGCTGATCCGGTTTCCGACGTGCGGCCCCGGCGGCCGTACGGGTTTGTCTTGAGCAGTGTCGATCAAGGGCTCGCCTGCCCGATCCGGGACCTCCGGAGCGGACGGCGAGCCCTTGATCGCGTGAAAGGGTCTTGATGAGCGGCTTCCAGCGCGGGGTACGCCTCGGCGTCGATGTCGGGCAGGTGCGGGTCGGTGTCGCCATCTGCGACCCCGACGGCATCCTGGCCACCCCACTGGTCACTTTGCCCCGTGATGTCACCACAATTGATGGCATTCCAACCGATATTTCGGAACTTGCGCGACTGGTAGCGCTACACGAAACGCCCGAAGTGGTGGTCGGGCTGCCGGTGACACTCTCGGGTGGAAACGGACCGGCGGCAGTCTCCGTCCGTGCCTACGCCGACAGACTGGCCGAAGTCATCGCGCCGGTGCCGGTACGCCTGGTGGACGAGAGGATGTCTACGGTCGTCGCAACCCGTAGGCTGTCCGAGCGTGGCGTCCGGGGGAGGCGGCAACGGGCGGTCGTCGACCAGGCGGCCGCGGTGGAGATCCTGCAGAGCTGGCTAGATGCGCAGCGGAGGCGGATGTGATGATCGACGAGTTGGATTCCGCGTTTGACGAACGCGAAGAGGGCAGGGGGCGTCGCCGGCGCGGAACGCGGCGCCGCAAGAGCGGTCGGGGCAAGACCGCCGCGGCCTTCCTGGTCGTCGTCGTGCTTCTCGGCGGACTCGCGGGCGGTGCCTGGTACGGCTTCGACCGCATCTCCGGCTACTTCTCCACCCCGGACTACCCCGGCGGCGGCAGCGGCGAGATCGTCGTCGAGGTCATGTCCGGCCAGACGATCGCCGAGATCGGCAACACCCTGGTCACCGCGGGCGTGGTGAAGAGTTCGAAGGCGTTCGTCGAGGCGGCCGAGGCCAACTCGCGCAGCCAGAACATCCAGCCGGGGCACTACAAGGTGCGCAAGGAGATGAACGCGGCCTCCGCGCTCAGCCTCCTGCTCGACCTGACCAACAAGATCTCCAACAAGGTCACCATCCCCGAGGGGCGGACCGCCAAACAGATCTACAAGCTGCTGGCCGAGGCCACCGACATCCCGGCGGAGGAGTTCGAGGAGGCGGCCAAGGACCCGCTCAAGCTCAAGGTGCCCGACTGGTGGTTCACCCGCAACGACGGCAAAGAGGTCACCATGTCGTCGGAGGGCTTCCTGTTCCCCGACACCTACGACCTCGATCCCGACGTGACCGCGCCGGAGATCCTCCAGATGATGGTCAACCGGTTCCTCAGCGTCACCGGCGAGATGGACTTCGCCGACAAGGTCCAGGCCGAGCGGGGCGGCATCAGCCCCTACGAGGCGCTGATCGTGGCATCGCTGGCCCAGGCCGAGGCCGGCAACGCCCAGGACCTCGGCAAGGTCGCCCGGGTCGCCTACAACCGGGTCTACAGCGGCACCTTCCCGTGCAGCTGCCTCCAGTTCGACGTCAGCGTCAACTACTACTGGGAGCTGACCGGCAAGCCGACGAAGGCGTCGAAGGACATGACGACGGCTGAGCTCCAGGACCCGAAGAACCCGTACAACGTGCACACCAAGGCCGGCCTGCCGCCCACCCCGATCAACAACCCGGGCAAGCTCGCCCTGGAGGGCGCGCTCAACCCGCCGGCCGGCAAGTGGCTGTTCTTCGTGGCGGTCGACAAGCAGGGCAACTCGGAGTTCGCCGAGACGAACGCCGAGCACGAGCGCAACATCCAGAAGGCCCGGGAGAACGGCGTACTGTGACGGTCTCCTTACGTCGCGCGGCGGTGCTGGGCAAGCCCATCGCCCACTCCCTCTCGCCGGTGATCCACAACGCCGGCTACGCGGCGGCCGGGCTGACCGACTGGTCCTACACCGCGATCGAGTGCGCCGAGGCCGAACTGCCCGACCGGCTGGCCGCCTGCGGCCCGGAGTGGGCCGGGTTCTCGGTGACCATGCCGTTGAAGGAGGCGGCGCTCGCCGTGGCCGGCGCCGCCTCCAAGGTCGCCGTCGCGGTCGGCGCCGCCAACACCCTCGTCCGCCGGCCCGACGGCTGGTACGCCGACAACACCGACGTGCCCGGCATGGTCGAGGTGCTGCGCGGCGCCCGGGTGGCGCCGTCGCCGGCCGTGACGGTGCTCGGCGCCGGCGGCACGGCCCGGGCGGCGCTGGCCGCCGCGGCCGAACTCGGCGCCCCGACGGTCACCGTCGTCGCCCGCCGGGCGGCGGCGGTCGACGAACTGCGGCCGGTCGCCGAGGCGCTCGGCGTCGGACTGGCCATCGGCGCCTGGCCCGACGTGGCCGCCCACCTCGAATCCGACGTGGTCATCTCCACCGTGCCGAAGGGCGTCGCCGACCCGCTGGCGTCCCACGCGTCGTGGCGATCGGCGACCGTCCTGTTCGACGCGATCTACGACCCGTGGCCGACCCCGCTGGCCGAGTCGGCGGCCGCGGCCGGCTGCCCCGTGCTGTCCGGCCTCGACCTCCTGCTGGCCCAGGCGGTGGGCCAGTTCGAGCAGTTCACCGGGGTCACCGCTCCGGTCGACGCGATGCGGGCGGCCCTGCGGGCCGCCCGCTGACCCGGCCCGCGTCCCACCGGTGCCGGCGGGCCAAACCGGTCCCCGGCCCACCGGCCCGGGACCGGGCGCCGGTTCCGCAGGGCGGGACGGCGTGGCCGGCCCGCGGGGCCCCGGTGGTTGCGTGACAAACTGGGCACCGTGTTGCGTTGGCTGACTGCAGGTGAATCGCACGGTCCCGCCCTCGTGGCGGTCCTCGAAGGGGTACCCGCCGGGATTGAGGTGACGACCGCCGACATCGGGCGCGAACTGGCCCGCCGCCGGCTCGGCTACGGCCGCGGCGCGCGGATGTCGTTCGAGCGCGACGAGATCGAGATCATCGGCGGCGTACGGCACGGGGTGACCCTCGGCAGCCCGGTCGCGATCAGGGTCGGCAACTCCGAGTGGCCCAAGTGGCAGACCGTGATGGCCGCCGACCCGGTCGACCCCGACGAGTTGGCGAGACAGGCCCGCAACGCCCCGCTGACCCGGCCCCGGCCCGGCCACGCCGACCTGGCCGGCATGCAGAAGTACGGGCACACCGACGCCCGGCCGATCCTCGAGCGGGCGAGCGCCCGGGAGACCGCGGCCCGGGTCGCCGTCGGCACGGTCGCCAAGGCACTGGTCCGCCAGGCGCTCGGCGTCGAGATCGTCTCGCACGTGGTCGAGTTGGGATCGGTGGCCGCCAAGACCGGCCTGGTACCCCGTCCCGAGGACGCCGAACGCGTCGACGCCGACCCGCTGCGCTGCCTCGACCCGGAGGCGAGCGCCCGGATGGTCACCGAGGTCGACGCCGCCAAGAAGGACGCCGACACGCTCGGCGGGATCGTCGAGGTGCTGGCGTACGGGCTGCCCCCGGGACTGGGCAGCCACGTCCAGTGGGACCGCAAGCTCGACGCCCGCCTGGCCACCGCGCTGATGTCGATCCAGGCGATCAAGGGTGTCGAGATCGGTGACGCGTGGACCCAGGCCCGCTCGCGCGGCTCGGTCGCCCACGACGAGATCATCCCGACGGCGAACGGGGTCCGGCGGGTCACCGACCGTGCCGGCGGTCTCGAAGGTGGGATCACCACCGGCGAGCCGTTGCGGGTCCGGGCCGCGATGAAGCCGATCTCCTCGCTCAACCGGGCACTGTCGACCATCGACGTGAGCACGGGCGAGCCGGCGACCGCCATCAACCAGCGCTCCGACGTGTGCGCGGTGCCGGCGGCGGCGGTCGTCGCCGAGGCGATGGTCGCCCTCGTGCTCGCCGAGGCGGCGACGGAGAAGTTCGGCGGCGACTCGGTCACCGAGATCCGCCGCAACCTCGCCGGCTACCTGGACCACCTGGTGATCCGCTAGTGGCGCCGGTCTGCGTGCTCGTCGGTGCGATGGGCGCCGGCAAGTCCACCGTCGGCGAGGCGCTCGCCGACGCGCTCGGGGTCGGGTTCCGCGACACCGACGCCGACGTCGAGGCGACCGCCGGCAAGCCGATCCCGGAGATCTTCTTCGACGACGGCGAGGAGCACTTCCGGGCCCTCGAACACGCCGCGGTGATCGCGGCGCTGGAGTCGTTCGACGGCGTACTGGCGCTCGGCGGCGGGGCGATCCTGGCCGAGAAGACCCGGGCGGCGCTGGCCGGCCACACCGTGGTCTTCCTGTCGGTGGGGCTGTCCGAGGCGGTGAAGCGGGTCGGGTTCGGTGCCGGCCGGCCGCTGCTCGCCGTCAACCCCCGGGCCACGCTGCGGCACCTGCTCGAGCAGCGGCTGCCGCTCTACACCGAGGTCGCCACCCTGACCGTGCCGACCGACGACCGGACGCCGGAGGACGTCGTCACCGAGATCCGCGCCCACCTTCGCCACTGACTGTCGCCTGTCCGACCCGACGTATCTTGGCCGGCCGCCGCCCGTCTGCCTGACGCACCCCCGATGCGTGAGGAGAAGAGCGATGCAGCCGAAGCAGCCCGCCCTGGACAAGCGGATCGTCACCGACGACGACGAGATGTTCAAGGGCCTGACCGACCGCGTCCTGCTCGCCGAGCAGACGAAGATGAAGACGCCGAAGGTGTTGAAGGCCCGCCTGGCCGATGACCACAAGAGGTTCGGGCTGCGCGACGTCCGGGTCAACGGCGAAGGCCGGAAGTTCGACGACTGGGCCCGCGTCGAGGTGCTCGACGCCGTCGTCAACGCCAAAACCCTCACGGTGCGGTTCGAGGTGTGGTGCAACCCGAAGCACATGTGTGCGCCGCACGACCTGGTGCCGGTCTACCTGGAGAGCGCGACCAACCAGTACGTGTTCATGGTCGCGCTGCTGGAGCCGACCGTGGACGAGAACGTCCACACCGTCGAGTTCACGTACCCGGTCACGGATCTCGCCCGCGCGCTCGGCGTGGAGGTCGGACCGAAGACGCTGGAATCGCTCAAGCGGGACTACCCGGAACTCGGGATCACCGCACACTGGCTCGCCGACACGAAGGGCCAGGGCAACGACCCCAACCACGCCAGCGGCGGCGTGCTCGAGAAGGGTGGTTCCGGCAAGATCATTCTGCGTGAGCGGACCACGGACGACCTCAAGGCGTCCGAGTCCGTACGCAACAGCGAGTGGAACATGGCCGAGCGGCTCTCCAAGGGCCGGCGCCGGCCGGTCTACGACGCCTTCGCCGGCATCCTGGCCGACGGCAGGGAGATGGCGACCACGCTGGAGGCCGAGTCGGAGTACCAGGTCGACGACCAGGAGACGATCACCGCGATCGTCGAGGGCCTCGACGGGCTGGCGGACCGGGTCAAGACCGCCGCGGAGCTGATCGAGGAGTCCCGGACGGCGCCGAAGAAGGACGTCGAGGTCCCGAAGCGGCCCTACCAGCTCGTCTCGGTGGAGAAGAGCGTCAAGACCTACACCGACCACTACTTCGACCTGGTCGGCGGGGACACCGCGTACCCGCTGCTGGCCAACAACATCGTGCTGCGCCGCCGGATGGTCGGCAGCGACCCGGTCGGCACCTACCTGGTCTCGGTCAAGGGCCGTACGGTCGACAAGGGCGGCGAACGCATCCGGCTCGCCGCGCAGATCAACCTGATCGAGTCGGCCATGAAGACGGAGGAGGGCATGGCGGCCCTCGGCCGGCTGCTGTGCGACGGGGAGAACATCGACAACGCGTTCGCCCGGGTCCTGCACGACGTACTGGCCGCCCGTGGACTCACCGCCCTGCTGAAGCAGGAGTGGAAGGTGCGGCACGTCCTCACCGTCGTCTCGCGGCGGTGGAAGTACGGGATGAAGTTCGACGACGCCACCGTGATCGACTTCAGCGCCGACGTCGCCACCGGCACGCTTCCCGGTGAGGAGGCCGAGGCGGTCGTGTACAGCTTCGAGTTCGGCGTGGGGCACCCCGGCCTGACCGCCGGCGGTACGCCGACCGCCCTGTCGATGGCGAAGCGGATCGGCCAGTGGGACGCGCGGGACGGCATCGCACCGGCCCCGGATGGCGCCAAGAAGTTCACGGCGTCGGCGCGCCCGATCACGCGCCCGTACCACGTACCCGCCGACCTGGACTCGCCCCGGCTGTTCCAGAAGGCGGACTTCACCAGGTACAAGACGCTGCGGGACGCGCTGATCGCGGAGGTGTTCAAGCTGGACCAGGGCAAGCTCGCCGTCGGCGGCAACAAGGCGTCCGTCCTGGCCCGCGAGCTCAAGCTGATCTGAGCGTCGACCCCGGTGGCCGGCATCCGCGACACGCGGGGTGCCGGCCCCCGGTCGTCGGGATCGTGGGGGCGGCTAGGGTCGGGGGCGATGGACGAGATGACGCGGATCACCGTCGGGGGCGAGCGGCCATACGACGTACTCGTCGGGCGGGACCTGCTCGACGAGTTGCCGCCGCTGCTGGCCGGCGCCGACCAGGTCGCGATCCTGTACGCCCCGCCGCTGAAGGCGTACGCGGACGCGGTCGGGCGGCGGCTGGCCGCCGCCGGCCGGCGCCCCCTGCCGATCGAGGTGCCCGACGCCGAGGCGGGTAAGGACATCGGGGTCGCCGACCGGTGCTGGGAGGCGCTGGGCGCGGCCGGCTTCACCCGCACCGACGCGGTCGTCGGGATCGGCGGCGGCGCCGTCACCGACCTGGCCGGCTTCGTCGCCGCCTGCTGGCTGCGCGGGGTGCGCTGGATACCGGTCTCCACCAGCCTGCTCGGCATGGTCGACGCCGCCGTCGGCGGCAAGACCGGGATCAACACCGGTGCCGGCAAGAACCTGGTCGGCGCGTTCCACCCGCCGGCCGGGGTGCTGTGCGACCTCTCGCTGCTGTCCACCCTGCCCGCCGTCGACCTGGTCGCCGGGCTGGCCGAGGTGGTCAAGTGCGGATTCATCGCCGACCCGGCGATCCTCGACCTGGTCGAGGCCGACCCGGCCCGGGCCGCCGACCCGGACGGGCCGGTGGTGCGGGAACTGGTCGAGCGGGCGGTCCGGGTCAAGGCCGACGTGGTCGCCGGCGACCTGCGCGAGGCCGGCCGTCGGGAGATCCTCAACTACGGGCACACCCTCGCCCACGCGATCGAGAAGGTCGAGGGCTACCGGTGGCGGCACGGCCACGCCGTCGCGGTCGGCCTGGTCTACGCCGCCGAGCTGGGCCGCCTCGCCGGCCGGCTGGACGCGGCGACCGCCGACCGGCACCGGGCCACGCTGACCGCGCTCGGCCTGCCGACCGGCTATCCGGCCGACGCCTGGCCGGGGCTGCTGGCCGCGATGCGGGTCGACAAGAAGGCGCGCGGGTCGCGGCTGCGTTTCGTCGTACTCGACGGGCCGGCCCGGCCGTCCATCCTGGACGGTCCGGACGACGACCTGCTGCGGGCGGCCTACGCGGCGGTGGCGCGGTGAAGGCGTACGTCCTCAACGGCCCCAACCTCGGCCGGCTCGGCACCCGCCAGGTCGACGTGTACGGCGTGACCAGCTACGCCGACCTGGTCACGCTGTGCCGGGAGACCGGCCGCGAGGTGGGCCTCGACGTCGAGGTGCGGCAGACCGACGCCGAGCACGAGATGCTGGGCTGGCTGCACGCCGCCGCCGACGAGCGGGCCGCCGTGGTGCTCAACCCGGGCGCCTGGTCGCACTACTCGTACGCGGTCCGGGACGCCTGCGCGATGCTGCGCGGGCCCCTGATCGAGGTGCACATCTCCAACATCCACGCCCGGGAGCAGTTCCGGCACCACTCGGTGGTCTCGGCGGTGGCGACCGGGGTGATCTGCGGGCTCGGGGTCGACGGATACCGGCTGGCGCTGGCCCACGTCGCCCGGCTGGCCGCCACCTCGGGGTGACCGGCCGGCCGGATCGCGCCGGTGCCGCGTAGCCGGTGCCCGGTACGACCGCGCGACCAGTAGACTTGTCAGGTCCTTCCGCAAGTCGAAGCACCCCCTCAGCACTGAATAGTCTGTACCGAATAGTCAGTACCGAAATCGTCAGTACCAAAATCGTCAGTACCGAACCGTCAGCACCGAACCGTCGACACAGAATCAAGGCAGGCAATGGCTTCCACGAACGACCTCAAGAACGGCCTGGTCCTCAACCTCGATGGCGAGTTGTGGTCCGTCGTTGAGTTCCAGCACGTCAAGCCCGGCAAGGGTGGAGCGTTCGTGCGCACCACGCTGAAGAACGTGCTCTCCGGCAAGGTCGTCGACAAGACCTTCAACGCGGGCACCAAGGTCGAGACCGCCACGGTCGACAAGCGCACCATGCAATACCTCTACGCCGACGGCGACGACTACGTCTTCATGGACCTGGAGACCTACGACCAGATCCCGGTGGCCGGCGGCACGGTCGGCGAGGCGTCCAACTACCTGCTGCCCGAGGCGGAGGCCGTGGTCGCCACCCACGAGGGGGTGCCGCTCTACATCGAGCTGCCGACCAGCGTGGTGCTGGAGGTGACGTACACCGAGCCGGGCCTGCAGGGCGACCGGTCGACCGGCGGCAACAAGCCGGCGACGGTCGAGACCGGTGCGACGGTGCAGGTGCCGCTGTTCATCACCACCGGCGAGAAGATCAAGGTCGACACCCGCGACGGTCGTTACCTCGGCCGGGCCTGATGGCCGAGGGCCCCAAGACCCAGATGCCCGCGCGCCGCAAGGCGCGCAAGCGGGCCCTGGACGTGCTCTACGAGGCCGATCTGCGTGACCTACCACCGGCGCAGGTGCTGACGACCTACCTGGCCCGGCTGGACCGGCCGCTGCCGGAGCACATCGGCTACACCACCAGCCTGGTCGAGGGGGTGGCCGCCAACCTCGACCGGATCGACGAGTTGATCGCGAGCTACGCCGAGGGCTGGACCATCGACCGGATGCCGACCGTCGACCGCAACCTGGCCCGGATCGCGGTCCAGGAGATGCTCTACGTCGACGAGATCGACGACGCGGTGGCGATCACCGAGGCGGTCGAGTTGGCCAAGCAGATGTCGACCGACGACTCGCCGAGGTTCCTCAACGGCGTCCTCGGCCGGATCGCCGAATACGCGACCCGCTGACCCGGCCGCGCCCGGGCGGCGGCGCGCGAAGCAGATCCGAACGGCGACGGCTCCCGACCGGGAGCCGTCGCCGTTCCGGTTGCCCGAATGCGTCGAGGGGTCCCCGGCGGCGGCCGGGAACCCCTCGACGGGTGGTTCAGGAGGCGAAGAACGCCCGCGGGTCGGCGACGAGCACGCCGTGCTCGTTGAGCCGCTCGATCAGACCCGACGGCGACGAGTCGTAGACGATCGCGAGCGAACGCAGGTCGTCGGCGCGGATCGACAGCACCCGGCCGTTGTAGTCGCCCCGCTGCTGCTGGATGGCGCGGGCGTAGCGGGCGACGTAGGCGAGTTCCTCGGATGCCTCGTCGTAGAGCCGCTCGAGGTCGAGAACGATCTTGTTGGTGGGCTCGTGCCGGACCCCGCTGCCGTCCGGCAGCAGTTCCGACACGGGTACCCGGTAGAAGTCGGCGAGTTCGGCGAGACGCGAGACGGTGACGGCCCGGTCGCCGCGCTCGTACGAACCGACGACGACGGCCTTCCAGCGCCCGTTCGACTTCTCCTCCACCCCCTGCAGGGACAGGCCCTGCTGCTGACGGATGGAGCGCAGGCGGGCTCCCAACGACTTGGCGTATTCAGAGGGCATACGGACACTCCCAGTGCTGGCCCGGGGTTTTCCCCAGCGATCGCTACGGAGCGTGACGGTACGGGGATTGCGACTAGTGGTCAAGTGGCGATTACCGAAAGCCTTCGCCGCGACGTACCCGAATCCGGCGGCGGAGCCGCCCCTCAGGGTGCCCCCGCCCAGGTGGGCGGCCTGGTCGCTGGTAACGTAGCGTCAGCCCTGCGCTGATCGGGATCCGTCCCGGCCGGAGCAGGTTCCGACATCCTTTAACGACCCGTCCCGTGAGGCGGGGAAGGAGGTCCGACGTGGCCTACCCGCAGGCTGCCCAGCCACCGGTGGCGTCGCCACCGTCCGTGAAGGTCATCCTGAACAGCGCCGACCTGCACCGCGTGGTCGACCGGATCGCCCACCAGATCCTGGAGAAGACCCAGGGGGCCGCCGGCACCGTACTGCTCGGCATCCCGACCCGGGGTGTGCCGCTGGCCCGCCGGCTGGCCGCCCGGATCCGCACCTTCGAGGGGCTCGACGTACCCGTCGGTGTGTTGGACATCACCCTCTACCGCGATGATCTTCGTCTCAAGGCGACCCGGGCCATCGGCCCGACCGAGGTGCCGCCGGGCGGCATCGACGGTCGCCGGGTCATTCTCGTCGACGACGTGCTCTTCTCCGGCCGCACCGTCCGGGCCGCGCTCGACGCGCTGGCCGACATCGGCCGGCCGCGCAGCGTGCAGCTGGCGGTCCTGGTCGACCGGGGGCACCGCGAGCTGCCGATCCGCGCCGACTACGTCGGCAAGAACATCCCGACCGCGCTCAGCGAGAGCGTCAAGGTCACCCTCGCCGAGTGCGACGGGGAGGACGAGGTAAGGCTCTACGGGGGGTCTTCTCAAGCATGATCAAACATCTGTTGTCCGGTGCCGACGCGGATGCCACCACCGCGACCCTGATCCTGGACACCGCCGCCGAGATGGCCGCCCTGGCCGGCCGCGAGGTCAAGAAACTGCCGACGCTGCGCGGCCGCACCGTCGTCAACCTCTTCTACGAGGACTCCACCCGGACCCGGATCTCGTTCGAGGCGGCGGCCAAGCGCCTCTCCGCCGATGTGATCAACTTCTCGGCCAAGGGATCGAGCGTGTCGAAGGGCGAGAGCCTGAAGGACACCGCGCTCACCCTCCAGGCGATGGGCGCCGACGCGGTCGTGATCCGGCACCCCGCCTCCGGCGCGCCGCACCGGCTGGCCAACTGGATCGACGGCTCGGTGGTCAACGCCGGCGACGGCACCCACGAGCACCCGACCCAGGCGCTGCTCGACGCGTACACGATGCGGGCCCGGCTGGGCCGGCTCGCCGGCCTGCACGTCGCCGTCGTCGGCGACGTACTGCACAGCCGGGTGGCCCGCTCCAACGTGCTGCTGCTGTCGACGCTGGGCGCCAAGGTCACCCTGGTCGGGCCGCCGACCCTGATCCCGGTGCACATCGGCACCGCGCTCGCCCCCGGCGTGGAGGTCTCGTACGACCTCGACGCCGTGCTGCCCACCGCCGACGTGGTGATGATGCTGCGGGTGCAGCGCGAGCGGATGGCCGACTCCTACTTCCCGTCGGCCCGCGAGTACGCCCGCCGCTACGGCCTGGACGGGCCGCGGATGCGCCGGCTGCCCGGGCACGCGATCGTCATGCACCCCGGACCGATGAACCGGGGCATGGAGATCGCGCCCGAGGTGGCCGACTCGCCACGTTCCACGATCGTCGAACAGGTCGCCAACGGCGTGTCCGTACGGATGGCGGTCCTCTACCTACTGCTTGGGGGCAAGTGATGTCGTCGTACCTGATCCGGGGGGTCCGGGTGGTCGGCGCCGAGCCGACCGACCTGCTGGTGCGCGACGGCCTGGTGGTCGAGGCCGGCCGCGGGCTGGCCGCCGCCGGCGCCGAGGTCGTCGAGGCGGACGGCCTGGTGGCCCTGCCGGGCCTGGTCGACCTGCACACCCATCTGCGCGAGCCGGGCCGCGAGGACGCCGAGACGGTCGAGACCGGTTCGCGGGCGGCGGCGCTCGGCGGCTACACCGCGGTCTGCGCGATGGCGAACACCTCGCCGGTCGCCGACACCGCCGGGGTGGTCGAGCAGGTGTGGCGGCTGGGACGGGAGGCCGGGCTGGTCGACGTGCAGCCGATCGGCGCGGTCACCGTCGGGCTGGCCGGCGAGCGGCTGGCCGAACTCGGGGCGATGGCGACCAGCGCCGCGAACGTGCGGATCTTCTCCGACGACGGGCACTGCGTCGCCGACCCGCGCCTGATGCGCCGGGCGCTGGAGTACGTGAAGGCGTTCGACGGTGTCATCGCCCAGCACGCCGAGGAGCCCCGGCTGACCCAGGGCGCGCAGATGCACGAGGGCGAGGTCTCGACCAGGCTGGGCCTGACCGGCTGGCCGGCGGTGGCCGAGGAGGCGATCATCGCCCGGGACGTGCTGCTGGCCGAGCACGTCGGCAGCCGCCTGCACATCTGCCACGTCTCCACCGCCGGCAGCGTCGAGGTGCTGCGGCACGCCAAGGAGCGCGGGGTCCGGGTCACCGCCGAGGTCACCCCGCACCACCTGCTGCTGACCGACGAGCGGGCGGCGACGTACGACCCGGTTTTCAAGGTCAACCCCCCGCTGCGTACGGCGGACGACGTGGCGGCGCTGCGCGCCGCGCTCGCCGACGGGATCATCGACATCGTCGCCACCGACCACGCGCCGCACGCGGTGGAGGACAAGGAGTGCGAGTGGGGCTACGCCCGGCCCGGCATGGTCGGGCTGGAGACCGCGCTGTCGGTGGTGCTGGACGTGCTCGGTGAGCGCTGGGACCTGATCGCCGACCGGATGTCGCGCACGCCGGCCCGGATCGCCGGGCTGACCGAGCACGGGCACGACCCGGCGCCCGGCGCCCCGGCGACCTTCACCCTGGTCGACCCGAAGGCGCGGCGGACGGTCGACCCGATGGACTCGGCCAGCCGCAGCCGCAACAACCCGTACGCCGGCCTGGTGCTGCCCGGGCGGATCGTCGCGACGTTCCTGCGCGGCGTGCCGACGGTGCTGGACGGCAAGGCGGTCCGGTGAGCGTGCGTGACGACGAGAGGCAGATCCGAATGACCAGGCACAAGCCGGCGATCCTCGTGCTCGAGGACGGCCGGACCTTCCGCGGCGAGGCGTACGGCGCGGTGGGGGAGACGTTCGGCGAGGCGGTCTTCACCACCGGCATGACCGGCTACCAGGAGACGCTGACCGACCCGTCCTACCACCGGCAGGTGGTGGTGCAGACCGCCCCGCACATCGGCAACACCGGCGTCAACGACGAGGACGACGAGTCGGACCGGATCTGGGTGGCCGGCTACGTGGTGCGCGACCCGGCCCGGGTCGGCTCCAACTGGCGGTCGCGCGGCGAACTCGGTGACCGGCTGGCCGCCGAGGGCATCGTCGGGATCAGCGGGGTCGACACCCGGGCGCTGACCCGGCACCTGCGCGAGCGCGGCGCCATGCGGGTCGGCGTGTCCAGTGTGGACGACGATCCGGCGGCGGTGCTGGAGCGGGTCCGCCAGGCCCCGTCGATGGTCGGCGCCGACCTGTCCGAACAGGTCACCACGCCGCGGGCGTACACGGTGGCCGCGCAGGGCGAGCACCGGTTCACCGTCGCCGCCCTCGACCTCGGCATCAAGCGCAACGTGCCGCGCCGGCTCGCCGAGCGCGGCGTCACCACCCACGTCCTGCCGGCCACCTCGACGATCGACGAACTGCTGGCCACCGGCGCCGACGCGGTGTTCTTCTCGCCCGGCCCCGGCGACCCGGCGACCGCCGACCACGCGGTCGGCCTGGCCCGCGAGGTGATGGGCCGGAAGGTGCCGCTGTTCGGCATCTGCTTCGGCAGCCAGATCCTCGGCCGGGCGCTCGGCTTCGGCACCTACAAGCTCGGGTACGGCCACCGCGGCATCAACCAGCCGGTGATGGACCGGGTCACCGGCAAGGTGGAGGTGACCAGCCACAACCACGGCTTCGCCGTCGAGTGGCCCCGCCACTCGCGACAGCTTGGCCGCGCCTCCGATCCCGCCGATCTCGGCGGCGTCGTCGACACGGATTTCGGCGGGGTCGAGGTCAGTCACGTGTGCCTCAACGACAACGTGGTCGAAGGGCTGCGGGCCAGGGACGTGCCCGCGTTCACCGTCCAATACCACCCGGAGGCGGCGGCCGGCCCGCACGACGCGGACCACCTGTTCGACCGCTTCGCGGAACTCATCGGAGACGGGAAGGCCGCCTGATGCCGAAACGGACCGACCTGCGCCACGTCATGGTGATCGGCTCCGGCCCGATCGTCATCGGGCAGGCCTGCGAATTCGACTACTCCGGCACCCAGGCGTGCCGGGTGCTGCGCGCCGAGGGGCTGCGGGTCAGCCTGGTCAACTCCAACCCGGCGACGATCATGACCGACCCGGAGTTCGCCGACGCGACGTACGTCGAGCCGATCACCCCGGAGTTCGTCGAGCTGGTCATCGCCAAGGAGCGCCCGGACGCGCTGCTGCCGACCCTGGGCGGCCAGACCGCGCTGAACACCGCCGTCGCGCTGCACGAGGCCGGCGTCCTGGAGAAGTACGGCGTCGAGCTGATCGGCGCCGACATCGAGGCGATCCGGCGCGGCGAGGACCGGCAGCTGTTCAAGGAGATCGTCGCCAAGGCCGGCGGGGAGACCCCGCGCAGCCGGGTCTGCCACTCGATGGACGAGGTACGCGCCACCGTCGCCGACCTCGGCCTGCCGGTGGTCATCCGGCCCAGCTTCACCATGGGCGGCCTCGGCTCCGGCATGGCGCACACCGACGAGGACCTGGAGCGGATCGCCGGCGCCGGCCTGGCCGCCAGCCCGGTGCACGAGGTCCTCATCGAGGAGAGCGTGCTCGGCTGGAAGGAGTACGAGCTGGAGCTGATGCGCGACCGGCACGACAACGTGGTGGTCGTCTGCTCCATCGAGAACGTCGACCCGATGGGTGTGCACACCGGCGACAGCGTCACCGTCGCCCCGGCGATGACGCTGACCGACCGGGAATACCAGCGGCTGCGCGACGTCGGCATCGCGGTGCTGCGCGAGGTCGGTGTCGACACCGGCGGCTGCAACATCCAGTTCGCGATCAACCCGGTCGACGGCCGGCTGGTCGTCATCGAGATGAACCCGCGGGTGTCCCGCTCGTCGGCGCTGGCGTCGAAGGCGACCGGCTTCCCGATCGCCAAGATCGCGGCGAAGTTGGCGATCGGCTACACCCTCGACGAGATCCCGAACGACATCACCCTGAAGACCCCGGCCGCGTTCGAGCCGGCCCTCGACTACGTGGTCGTGAAGATCCCGCGGTTCGCGTTCGAGAAGTTCCCCGGCGCCGACCCCGAGCTGACCACCACGATGAAGTCGGTCGGCGAGGCGATGAGCCTGGGCCGCAACTTCGGCGAGGCGCTCAACAAGGCGATGCGGTCGATGGAGACCAAGGCGGCCGGTTTCTGGACCCAGCCCGACCCGGACGGCGCCACCCTCGAATCCACCCTCGCCGCGCTGGGCACCCCGCACGACGGGCGGCTCTACACCGTCGAGCGCGCGCTGCGGCTCGGCGGCACGATCGAGCAGGTCGCCGCCGCGTCCGGCGGGATCGACCCGTGGTTCCTCGACCAGATCGCCGCGCTCATCGAGCTGCGGGCCGAGATCGTCGAGGCCGCCGAACTCGACGGGTTCCTGCTGCGCCGGGCCAAGCGGGCCGGCCTGTCCGACCGTCAGGTCGCCGCGCTGCGCCCCGAGGTCGGCGGCGAGGACGCCGTCCGCGCGCTGCGGCACCGCCTCGGCGTACGCCCGGTCTACAAGACCGTCGACACCTGCGCCGCCGAGTTCGAGGCGACCACGCCCTACCACTACTCGACGTACGAGGGTTGGGGCGACGACGCGGAGACCGAGGTCGCCCCGTCGGCCCGGCCCAAGGTGCTGATCCTCGGCTCCGGGCCGAACCGGATCGGCCAGGGCATCGAGTTCGACTACTCCTGCGTACACGCGGTCATGGCGCTGCGGTCGGCGCCGGCCGGCGGGTCCGACGGTGCCGGCGGGTTCGAGACCGTCATGGTCAACTGCAACCCGGAGACCGTGTCGACCGACTACGACACCGCCGACCGGCTCTACTTCGAGCCGCTGACCTTCGAGGACGTGTTCGAGGCGTGGCACGCCGAGGACGCCTCCGGCAAGGCGGCCGGCGGCCCCGGCGTCGTCGGGGTGATCGTGCAGCTCGGCGGCCAGACCCCGCTCGGCCTCGCCCAGCGGCTCAAGGACGCCGGGGTGCCGATCGTCGGCACCAGCCCGGAGTCGATCCACCTGGCCGAGGACCGGGGCGCGTTCGGCGACGTACTGGCCCGGGCCGGGCTGCGCGCCCCCGCGCACGGCACCGCCACCTCGTACGACGAGGCCAAGGCGATCGCCGACGAGATCGGCTACCCGGTCCTGGTCCGCCCGTCGTACGTGCTCGGCGGGCGCGGCATGGAGATCGTGTACGACGACGCGACGCTGCGGGACTACATCGGCCGGGCCACCGACATCTCGCCCGACCACCCGGTGCTCGTCGACCGGTTCCTCGACGACGCCATCGAGATCGACGTCGACGCGCTCTGCGACGCCACCGGCGAGGTGTTCCTCGGCGGGGTGATGGAGCACATCGAGGAGGCCGGCATCCACTCCGGCGACTCGGCGTGCGCCCTGCCGCCGATCACGCTCGCCGGCCCGCACCTGGCCGCCGTGCGCCGCTACACCGAGGCGATCGCCCGCGGGGTCGGCGTACGCGGCCTGCTCAACGTCCAGTACGCGCTCAAGGACGACACCCTCTACGTACTGGAGGCGAACCCCCGCGCGTCGCGGACCGTGCCGTTCGTGTCGAAGGCGACCGCGGTCCCGCTGGCCAAGGCCGCGGCCCGGATCATGCTCGGCGCGACCATCGCCGAGTTGCGGGCCGAGAAGCTGCTGCCGCCGGACGGTGACGGCGGCAGCCCGCCGGCCGGCGCCCCGATCGCGGTCAAGGAGGCGGTGCTGCCGTTCAAGCGGTTCCGTACCCCGGCCGGCCGGGGTGTCGACTCGCTGCTCGGGCCGGAGATGAAGTCGACCGGTGAGGTGATGGGCGTCGACGTGTCGTTCGGGCACGCGTTCGCCAAGTCGCAGGCGGCCGCGTACGGCTCGCTGCCGACCCAGGGAACGATCTTCGTCTCGGTCGCCAACCGCGACAAGCGGGGCATGATCTTCCCGGTGAAGCGGCTGGCCGACCTCGGCTTCCGGATCGTGGCGACCAGCGGCACCGGCGAGGTGCTGCGCCGCTACGGCATCGACTGCGAGGTGATCCGCAAGCACTGGGAGGACGACGGTGCCGGCCCGGACGCGGTGTCGCTGATCGCCGCCGGCGAGGTCGACCTGGTGATCAACACCCCGCAGGGGGCGGGGGCCAGTGCCCGCACCGACGGGTACGGCATCCGCAGCGCCGCCGTCGCCTCCGACATCCCGTGCGTCACCACGGTGCCCGGCGCCGCCGCCGCCGTCATGGGCATCGAGGCGCTGATCCGCGGCGACATGGCGGTCCGCCCGCTCCAGCAGTTGCACGCCACACTCCGGGCCGGCGAGTGATCTTCGAGCGGCTGGTCCGGCCGGCGCTGTTCCGGCTCGGGGGCGGGGACGCGGAAACCGCCCACGAGTGGACCCTGCACCGGCTCGCCGGCCTGTCCCGCAACCGGGTGGCGCTGGCCGCGCTACGCGCCCGGTACGCGGTGGCCGCGCCGCGCACCGTCTTCGGCGTACGGTTCCCGAACCCGGTCGGGCTGGCCGCCGGCATGGACAAGGACGGGGCGGCGCTGCCCGCCTGGCCGGCGCTCGGCTTCGGCTTCGTCGAGGTCGGCACGGTCACCGCGCACGCCCAGCCGGGCAACCCCCGGCCGCGGCTGTTCCGGCTGCCGGACAGCGGCGCGGTGATCAACCGGATGGGCTTCAACAACGCCGGCGCGGCGGCGCTGGCCGCGCGGCTCGACGCGCTGCCCCGGCCGTTGGGCGTACCGCTGGGCATCTCGCTCGGCAAGTCCAAGGTCACCGAGCTGGACGCGGCGGTCGACGACTACCTGACCTCGTACAAGGCGCTGCGCGAACACGGCGACTACTTCGCGGTCAACGTCTCCTCGCCCAACACCCCCGGGCTGCGCGCGTTGCAGGACCGCGAACACCTCGACGCGCTGCTCGGGGCGCTGGCCGGCGACAAGCCGGTGCTGGTGAAGATCGCGCCCGACCTGACCGAGCCGGCGGTCGCCGAGGTGATCCAGGTCTGCCTCGACCGGGGCGCCGCCGGGATCATCGCCACGAACACGACGCTGCGCCGCGACGGACTGGCGGCCGCCGATGCCGACCGCGCCGCCGAGACGGGCGGGCTGTCCGGGCGGCCGCTGACCGGCCGGGCCCGCGACGTGGTCGCCTTCGTGCACCGGGAGACCGGCGGGAAGCTGCCGGTGATCGGGGTCGGCGGCATCGTCGACCCGGACGCCGCGGCCCGGATGTTCGACGCCGGGGCGAGCCTCGTGCAGCTCTACACCGGCTTCATCTACGGCGGCCCGGGGCTGGTCCGCGCGGTGGCCCGCCGCAGTCGTGCGTCCCGGGCGGCTAGTGCGTCGATCAAGGACAAGTCGTCCCTGGAAGGGGACATTCCATCCAGGACTTCCCCTCGATCAGCTTCCCCCCGATCAGCGCAACCGGGCGGCGCGGGTGGGAGCGGGGCGTGACACCCGACGAGGTCGTCGCGATCGACCGCCGCCACGTCTGGCACCCGTACGCCCCGATGCCCGCGACCGGCGACGCCCTCGTGGTCGCCGGCGCCGAGGGCGTACGGCTGCGGCTGGCCGACGGCCGTGAACTGGTCGACGGCATGTCGTCGTGGTGGTCGGCCATCCACGGCTACCGCCATCCGGTGCTCGACGCGGCCGTCCACGACCAGCTCGGCCGGATGAGTCACGTCATGTTCGGCGGGCTCACCCACGAGCCCGCCGTACGGCTCGCGGCGACCCTGGTCGAGATCACCCCGCCCGGTCTCGAACACGTCTTCCTGTGCGACTCCGGGTCGGTCAGCGTCGAAGTCTCGGTCAAGATGGCATTGCAATACCAGTTGGGGCGGGGTCGCCCCGGGCGGCACCGGCTGGCGACCTGGCGTGGCGGCTACCACGGCGACACGTTCCACCCGATGAGCGTGTGCGACCCCGAGGGCGGCATGCACCACCTCTGGCGCGACGTACTGCCCCGGCAGGTCTTCGCCGACAACCCGCCGGACGGCTTCGACACCCCGGTCGACGACGCCTACGTCGCCGCGCTCACCGACGCGGTCGCCCGGCACGCCGACGAACTGGCCGCCGTGATCGTCGAACCGGTGGTGCAGGGCGCCGGCGGGATGCGCTTCCACAACCCCGGCTACCTGCGGGCGCTGCGTGAGGTGACCCGCGCGCACGACATCGTGCTCGTCTTCGACGAGATCGCCACCGGGTTCGGCCGTACCGGCGTGCTCTTCGCCGCCGAGCACGCCGGGGTGAGCCCCGACGTGCTGTGCGTGGGCAAGGCGCTGACCGGTGGCTACCTGACGCTGGCCGCCACCCTGTGCACCCCGGAGGTGGCCGCCGGGATCTCGGCGGGCGGGGTGCTCGCCCACGGCCCGACGTTCATGGGCAACCCGCTCGCCTGTGCCGTCGCAAACGCCTCCATCGGCCTGCTGCGGGGCCGAGACTGGCAATCCGACGTACGGCGCCTGGAACGGGGACTCCGGGCCGGCCTGGAGCCGCTGGACGGCGTTGCCGGGGTGACCGACGTACGGGTCCTCGGCGCGATCGGCGTCGTGCAGCTCGACCGTCCGGTGGACGTGGCCGCCGCGACGGCCGCGGCGGTCGACCACGGCGTGTGGCTGCGACCGTTCCGCGACCTGATCTACACGATGCCGCCCTATCCGACATCCGACGAAGACCTGACCCGCATCACCACCGCCATCACCGCCGCCGCCAAGGCGGCCTAGCCCGGCCCGGTGCACACCGCCCGCCCCGCCCGCCCGGTCCGTCCCGCGCCGCCCGCCACCGTTCCGTACGCGCCGGCTCCCGGCCGGGTTGCGGGCGCCGACGGAGTCGGCCGGGAACCGGGGCGCGCGGCGGGTCGCGCGACCCGCCGCGCTGATGAAGGAGAAGTCGTCCTTCCCCTCGATCGGCGGGGCGCGGCGGCGCGGCGCGGGCGCGGGGAGAGGCGGGGCGGGGTGAGGTGCGGGCATGGCCGACGCGGCCGGGTGCAGTGGTCCCGCACGGGGCGGGCGGAACGAGGGGTGGAGACGAAGTGAGGTGGTCCGAGAAGTGACGACGAGAGGATCTTCCATGGAGAGTTTCGGGACCCGGCTGCGGCGGGCGACCAGCGAGCGTGGTCCGGTCTGCGTGGGCATCGACCCGCACGCCGCGCTGCTCGCCCGCTGGGGGCTGCCGGACGATGTCGACGGTCTTGCCAGCTTTGGTCAGACGGTTGTCGACGCGCTCGCGGACCGGGTTGCCATCTTCAAGCCACAATCCGCATTTTTCGAACGTTTCGGATCCCAGGGACTCGCGGTACTTGAGTCAATTATCCGACAGTTGCGGAATGCCGGGGCGCTCGTTCTCCTGGACGCGAAGCGTGGGGACGTCGGTTCCACGATGACCGCGTACGCGTCGGCCTACCTGGAGCCATCCAGTCCGATGTATGTCGACGCGATCACCGCGAGCCCTTTTCTCGGGGTCGGCGCGCTCGGTCCGATGTTCGACGCCGCACGCCGCAACGGCGGCGGTGTGTTCGTGTTGGCGTTGACCTCGAATCCCGAGGGGCGGGCCGTCCAGCATGCCCGTGCGGCCGACGGGCGCACGGTCGCGCAGACGGTGATCGACGAGATTTCCCAGCTCAACGTGGGTGCGGAGCCGCTCGGCAGCTTCGGGCTGGTGGTCGGGGCGACGATCGGCGAGACCGGACATGATCTGTCGCGGGTCAATGGCCCGCTGCTCGCGCCGGGGCTCGGCGCCCAGGGTGCGACCGCGGAGGACCTCCGCGCGGTCTTCGGGAAAGGGCTTTCCCTGGTCCTCCCGTCGTACTCCCGCGACGTCCTGGCGCAAGGTCCCTCGGTGTCCGGTTTGCGGGACGCGGTGGTCCGGGTACAGGTCGAATGCCGTGATGCGCTCGGTGTCGGCTTTGAGTGATTGGGCGACGCCTGTGCGTGATCATGGCGCGGCGACGTTGCTGAAAACGTCATTCGCCGCTAGTTTTCCCGGCGCTGGGAACCACATGCCCCTTTGGTTCCCGGTCACACCACGTTTCACAGATGCGGTGGTGCGTCCCGCCCACCGCGATAGGGACCCGAGGAGAACTGGTGCCGCTCCCGTCACTGAGCCCCGAACAGCGTGCTGCCGCGCTGGTGAAGGCCGCGGAGATCCGCAAAGCCCGTGCTGAGCTGAAGGAGCAGCTCAAGCAGGGCAAGACCACCCTCGCCGCCGTGCTCGACCGGGCGGAAGGCGACGACGTCGTCGGAAAGTTGAAGGTTTCGGCCGTCCTCCAGGCGCTGCCTGGCATCGGCAAGATCCGAGCCACCCAGATCATGGAGAAGCTCAAGATTGCCGACAGCCGCCGCCTCCGCGGTCTCGGTGAGCAGCAGCGGAAGGCGCTGCTCGGGGAGTTCGCTGCGAACTAGTTCGCGGCACCGTGTAGAAACAAGCAGTGAGCATGGATGACGACGCGCGCCCGGCAGCTCGGCTCACCGTCCTGTCCGGCCCCTCCGGGGTCGGCAAGGACAGCGTGATCGAGTCCGTCCGGGCGCGCTCGCACTGGGTATGGCTGTCGGTGTCGGTGACGACCCGGAAGATGCGCGACAACGAGGTCGACGGGGTGCACTACTACTTCGTCGACCGGGTCGAGTTCGAGCGGCTCAGAGCCAGCGGGCAACTGCTGGAGTGGGCCGAGTTCGCCGGCAACCTCTACGGCACGCCCCGCGCTGCGGTCGAGGCGCGGCTGCGCGAGGGCGTTCCGGTGCTGCTGAAGATCGACCTTCAGGGCGCCCGCCAGGTGCGGGCCGCGATGCCCGAGGCGCAGTTGGTGTTCCTGGCGCCGCCGAGCATCGAGGAGCTGAAACGCCGGCTGGTCGGGCGTGGCACCGAGGACGAGGAGACGATCCGGCGCCGGTTGGCGCACGCCGACGAGGAATTGGCGGCGGAGGCCGAGTTCGACCGGACGATCGTCAATGACGTCGTCGAGCGCGCCGCGGATGAGCTGGTAGGATTGCTCGGTTCGTCGTTTCTGACCCCGACTCAACTTGGTTCCACCCGTTTCGAAGCCACCCGTTTCGAAGCCGCCCACTTCGAGCCCACCCGTTTCGGAGCAGGTGGATTCGGGGCGAGCGATTTCGAGTCGGGCGAGTTCGAGGCGACGAACCCCGACCCGGGTCACCTGAACTCGCTTCATCGGTAGCCCGGGCACAATCCAGACCGGCCAGACCGGCCCCAGAACCAACCGCCGGCAGGTGGTTGAGAACTCAGAGGTTTGTTTCCGTGGGATCCATCGCGAATCCGGAAGGCATCACCAACCCCCCGATCGACGAGCTGCTCGACAAGACCACGTCGAAGTACGCCCTGGTCATCTTCGCCGCCAAGCGGGCCCGCCAGGTCAACGCCTACTACAGCCAGCTCGGCGAGGGCCTGCTGGAGTACGTCGGGCCGCTGGTGGAGACCACGCCGCAGGAGAAGCCGCTCTCCATCGCGATGCGCGAGATCAACGCGGGGCTGCTCACCGCAGAGCCGACCGACCAGCCGTAACCCGGCGACGTCCCGATGCCCCCACGGGTCGTTCTCGGTGTAGGCGGCGGCATCGCCGCCTACAAGGCCTGCGAGCTGCTCCGGCTGTTCACCGAGTCGGGGCATGACGTCCGGGTGGTGCCGACCGCGTCGGCGCTGCGCTTCGTCGGGGCGCCGACCTGGGCGGCCCTGTCCGGCAATCCGGTCGCCGCCGACGTGTGGTCGGACGTGCACGAGGTGCCGCACGTCCGGCTCGGCCAGTCCGCCGACCTCGTGGTGGTCGCCCCGGCGACCGCCGACCTGTTGGCGAAGGCGGCCCACGGGCTGGCCGACGACCTGCTCACCAACACCCTGCTGACCGCGCGGTGCCCGGTGGTGCTCGCCCCGGCGATGCACACCGAGATGTGGGAGCACCCGGCCACCGCTGACAACGTGGCCACCCTGCGCCGCCGGGGCGTACTCGTGATCGAGCCGGCCAGCGGCCGGCTGACCGGTGCCGACACCGGCAAGGGCCGATTGCCGGATCCGGCGGCCATCTTCGCGTACGCCCGGCGGGTCCTGCGCCACGGCGGCCCGGGCGCACGCGACCTGACCGGCCGGCACGTGGTCGTCACCGCCGGCGGCACCCGCGAACCACTCGATCCGGTGCGTTTCCTCGGCAACCGCTCGTCGGGCAAGCAGGGATACGCGTTCGCCGTCACGGCCGCGGCCCGGGGCGCCCGGGTGACGCTGGTCGCCGCGAACGTGACCCTGCCCGATCCGGCCGGGGTCGACGTCGTGCGGGTCGGCACGACCGAGGAGCTGCGGCGGGCGACGCTCGCCGCCGCCGGGGACGCCGACGTCGTGGTGATGGCGGCGGCACCCGCGGACTTCCGGCCCGCCACCTACGCCGACCAGAAGATCAAGAAGGCGGCGGACGGGGTGGCGCCCACGATCGAACTGGTCACCAACCCGGACATCGCCGCCGAGCTGGGCGAGCGTAAGCCGCCCGGCCAGATCCTGGTGGCCTTCGCCGCCGAGACCGGTGACGCGGTGGTCAACGCCCGGGCCAAGCTGGTGCGCAAGAGGGCGGATCTGATCGTGGTCAACGAGGTCGGACCGGACAAGGTGTTCGGGGCGGAGACGAACGCGGCCACCGTGCTCGGAGCTGACGGATCAACGACAGAACTCCCACAACAGGCCAAGGATGATCTGGCCGACGCGGTGTGGGAGCTGGTGGTCAGCCGGTTCACCGGCTCGTGACCTTCGCGTCGGTGCGAGGGCCTAGGCTCGGTCTTTGGGGCGGTAGGTCTCTACACTGCCGCGAGGACTTTCGATTGCGAAAGAGTTCCCAGACGTGAGGAGCACCGTGGCACGACGCCTGTTTACTTCCGAGTCCGTCACGGAAGGTCACCCCGACAAGATCGCCGACCAGATCAGCGACGGCATCCTGGACGCGCTCCTGTCACAGGACCCGCGCAGCCGGGTCGCGGTCGAAACCCTGATCACGACCGGCCAGGTCCACGTCGCCGGCGAGGTGACCACCCAGGCATACGCCGACATCCCGACGATCGTCCGCGAGACGATCCTGGGCATCGGCTACGACTCGTCGAAGAAGGGCTTCGACGGCGCGTCGTGCGGCGTCAGCGTCTCCATCGGCTCCCAGTCGCCCGACATCGCCCAGGGCGTCGACACCGCGATCGAGTTGCGGGCCGGCGAGGGCGGCAGCGACCTGCTCGACCAGCAGGGCGCCGGCGACCAGGGCATGATGTTCGGCTTCGCCTGCTCCGAGACGCCCGAGCTGATGCCGCTGCCGATCGCGCTGGCCCACCGGCTGGCCCGCCGGCTCTCCGCGGCCCGCAAGGACGGCACCATTCCCTACCTGCGGCCCGACGGCAAGACCCAGGTCACCATCGAATACGACGGGCTGCGCCCGGTGCGGCTCGACACCGTCGTCGTCTCCAGCCAGCACGCCGCCGACATCTCGCTCGAGTCGCTGCTGACCCCCGACGTCCGCGAGCATGTCATCGCCCCCGAGCTGGAGAGCCTGGGCCTGGACACCGAGGGCTACCGGCTGCTGGTCAACCCGACCGGCCGCTTCGAGATCGGCGGCCCGATGGGCGACGCCGGCCTCACCGGCCGCAAGATCATCGTCGACACCTACGGCGGCTACGCCCGGCACGGCGGCGGCGCCTTCTCCGGTAAGGACCCGTCGAAGGTCGACCGCTCCGCGGCGTACGCGACCCGCTGGGTCGCCAAGAACGTCGTCGCCGCCGGGCTCGCCGAGCGCTGCGAGGTGCAGGTCGCGTACGCGATCGGCAAGGCCCACCCGGTCAGCCTCTTCGTCGAGACGTTCGGCACCGAGACCGTCCCGGTCGACCGGATCGAGGCGGCGATCAAGGAGGTCTTCGACCTGCGGCCCGCCGCGATCATCCGCGACCTCGACCTGCTGCGCCCGATCTACCAGCAGACCGCCGCCTACGGCCACTTCGGCCGCGAGCTGCCGGACCTGAGCTGGGAGAGCACCGAGCGGGCCGGCGACCTGAAGTCCGCCGTCGGCGCCTGAGCCGGCCGCGCCACGCCGCGGTTCCCGGCGGTCGGCAGCCGACCGCCGGACCCAGGCAGGATGGCGCGGTGACCACGACACGTAGCCGGAGCGACCGGCAGCCCGCCCAGCGGCTGCCGGTCGCCCGCGTCTGTGTCGACGTGCCGCTGGCCCACCTCGACCGGCCGTTCGACTACCTGGTCCCCGCCGACGTGGAGGAGACGGCACTGCCCGGCACCCGGGTCCGGGTGCGGTTCGCCGGGCAACTCGTCGACGGCTGGCTGCTGGACCGGGTCGACTCGTCCGGCCACGACGGCAAGCTCGCCTTCCTCGAACGGCTGGTGTCACCCGAACGGGTACTGACCCCGGAGGTCGCCCGGCTCGCCCGGGCGGTCGCCGACCGCTACTCGGGCAACCTAGCCGACGTCCTGCGACTGGCCGTCCCACCCCGCCACGCCCGCGCCGAACAGACCACCCCGCCCCGCGATCTTGCGGATGTCGCCGCCCGGAACGGGGCAGAAGGGGGAGACAACCGCAAGATCGCGGAGAGTTCGGCGGAGCGTGGGGTGGGGGACGGGGACGGCGGGTGGGGGGACTACCCGGCGGGGCCGGGGTTCCTGCGGGCGCTCGCCGAAGAGCGCGGGCCCCGGGCCGTCTGGTCGGCGCTGCCCGGCACCGACTGGGCCGCCGCGTACGCGCACGCCATCGCCGCCACCGTCGGCGCCGGCCGGGGCGCGGTCGCCGTCGTCGCCGACGCCCGCGACCTCGACCGGCTCGACACCGCTCTTTCCGCCGTCCTCGGCCCGGGCCGGCACGTCGCACTGTCCGCCGCCCTCGGCCCGGCCAAGCGATACCGGGCCTTCCTCGCCGCCAGCCGCGGGCAGGTACCCGTCGTGGTCGGCACCCGGGCCGCCATGTTCGCCCCGGTCGAGCGCCTCGGCCTGGTCGCCATCTGGGACGACGGCGACGACCTGCACGCCGAACCCCGGGCGCCGTACCCGCACGCCCGCGAGGTGCTGCTGACCCGTGCCCAGCTCGCCGACGCCGCCGTGCTGGTCGGCGGGTACGCCCGTACCGGGGAGGCGCAGCAGCTCGTCGAGACCGGCTGGGCCCGCGAGATCGTGGCGAGCCGGGCCATGCTGCGGGCGCGTACCCCGGCGGTGCGGCCGACCGGCGACGACCCGCAGTTGGCCCGCGACCCGGCCGCCGCGACCGCGCGGCTGCCCAGCCTCGCCTGGGACGCCGCCCGCGCCGCGTTGAAGGCCGACGCCCCGGTGCTGGTGCAGGTGCCCCGGCGCGGCTACCTGCCGGCCGTCGCCTGCGTCGACTGCCGTACCCCGGCCCGGTGTGCGCACTGTGCCGGCCCACTCGCCCTGCGCTCGGCGAACGCCCCGCCCGCCTGCCGGTGGTGCGGCCGCGTCACCGCCGCGTACACCTGCCCGACCTGCGGCGGCCGGCGGCTGCGGGCCGCCGTCGTCGGCGCCCGCCGCACCGCCGAGGAACTCGGCCGGGCCTTTCCCGGCGCCCCGGTACGCACCTCCGGTCGCGACGAGGTGCTGGCCGCCGTACCCGGCGGCGCCGCCCTCGTGGTCGCCACGCCCGGCGCCGAACCGGTCGCCGACGGCGGCTACGGCGCGGTGCTGCTGCTCGACACCTGGGCCATGCTGACCCGGGCCGACCTGCGGGCCGGCGAGGAGGCGCTGCGCCGCTGGATGGCGGCGGCGGCGCTGGCCCGCCCGGCGGCGGCCGGCGGCCGGGTCGTGGTCGTCGCCGACGGCGGGCTCACCCCGGTCCAGGCCCTGCTGCGCTGGGATCCCGGCTGGTTCGCTGGCCGGGAACTCGCCGAGCGCCGGGAACTCGGCTTCCCGCCGGCCGTACGGATGGCCAGCGTCACCGGCGTACCCGAGGCGGTCGCCGACCTGCTGGCCGCGGCCCGGCTGCCCGACGGCGCGGTCGTGTTGGGGCCGGTCCCCGCCGGCGACGGCCAGGAACGGATGCTCGTCCGGGTGGCCCGCTCCGGGGCGGCCGCGCTGGCCCGCGCCCTGCACGAGGCGGCCGGGATCCGGTCGGCCCGCAAGGCCGCCCGACCGGTCCGTGTCCAGGTCGACCCGCACGACCTCTTCTGAGTACCCGGTGGTTGGCCTCCGCAGGCGCGGGTAGACCACCGTGTCGCAGACGAGGGAGGACGTGATGTCGGGTAAACGGCCAGGCAGCAAGGGGTACGACATCAAGCGTGCCCGGCTGCGTAACGAGATCGAGAACACCGGGGTGGCCCCGGACGGCCGCGCCGACGAGCTGGCCAACCGGGTTCTGCGCGAGGACGAGCGGCGCACCGGAGTGCTGCGCGGCACGCGCGGCCTGGGTCCCAAGGGCGAACGGGGACCGGGCGAGCCCAAGTGACCGGCCGGCGTCCGCCCGGCATGCCTGCGGCCCCCGCCGACGGCATGCCGGGCCCGACGCGGCCCGGGGACGGAGGGGAAGGATGAGCGCGGATCGGGTACGGGTCCGGGCACTGCTGGACCGGCACGGCCGCCTCTACGCCGAGGAGGCCGGCATCCGGCTCGCCGACGCGCCGGGCCCGCTGTACCAGCTACTGGTGCTCGCCACGTTGCTGAGCACCCGCATCCGGGCGGGGGTGGCGACCGCCGCCGCCCGGGAACTGTTCGCCGCCGGCCTGCGTACCCCGAAGGACATGGCCGCCGCCCGCCGCCCGGACCTGATCGCGGCGCTCGGCCGGGGCCACTACCGCCGGTACGACGAGCGGACCGCGACGATGCTCGCCGAAGAGGCGCGGTTGTGCCTGGACCGGTGGCGCGGCGACCTGCGGCGGCTGCACGCCGAGGCGGCCGGCGACCTGTCCCGGACCCGCAAGCTGCTGACCGAGTTTCCGGGCATCGGACCCACCGGTGCCGACATCTACCTGCGTGAGGCGCAGGCGGTGTGGGACGACGTCCGGCCGTACGCCGACCGGCGGGTCGCCGCCGGCGCCGACCGGGTGGGCCTGCCGTCCGCGCCGGACGCGCTGGCCGGGCTGGTGCCGGGGCGGGACTTCGCCCGGTTGACGGCGGCGCTGGTCCGGGTGGCGCTGGACCCGGATTCGGCCGGCGACGTGGTCGCCGCCCGCTAGCCCCGGCCGGCGGGAGTCATTTCTTGTCGCTGGCCGGCGGCTTGGTCACCGACCACACGATGAACGCGGCGATGGCGGCGAGCACGAAGATGGCGCCTGACGGCCGGCCCTCCTCGCTGCCACCGATGCCGAAGACCAGAACGGCGATCCCCGCCCCGAAGGACGCGATCGTCCGGAACCGACGGTTGTCCACGACTCGAAACCTAGGGTGACCGTTCGGGCGCTCCGCGTGCTTCGGGGTTCGGGTGCCGGTCCTGCCGGGAGCGCCGCCGCTTCGGCCCGCGGCTCCCGTGTTTCGGTCCGCGCCGGTCTGCCCGGTCCGCCTGGCCGCTTCGCCCGGTCTGCCCGGTCTGCCCGCCCGCCGGGCGGTCCACACCCCGCTGATCAAGGAGTAAACGTGGCTCTTTGGTCCGAATTGCCGCGCAACGAGTCCTTGATCAACGCGGCCACCCTTCGCGGCCACCCTTCGCGGCCGCCGGGGGCGCCGGCATCGACGCGTTTGCCGGGGGTGGGGGTGGGAACGCTGGTCGATGAGCGGTGCGGATTCGCGAGCCGCGCCGCGGAAGGAGGCCGCATCATGACAGCCCAGCAGAACCCGCTGACGGGCCGATGGGTGGCGTTCCTGGCCGCCGATGGGGTCGAGGAGGTCGAGTACACCGAGCCGCGCAAGGCCGCCGAGGAGGCCGGCGCACAGGTCGAGCTGGTGTCGATCCGGCCGGGCCGGATCCAGGCGATGGAGAAGGACCTGAACAAGGCCGGCAGCCACGAGGTCAGCCGGACCGTGGACGAGGCCAGCGCCGACGACTACGACGCGCTGGTGCTGCCCGGTGGCGCGGTCAATCCGGACCGCCTGCGGATGAACGAGGCCGCGATGCGTTTCGTCCGGTCGTTCTTCGAGCAGCACAAGCCGGTCGCCGCGATCTGCCACGGCCCGTGGAGCCTGGTCGAGGCCGACGTGGTCGGGGGGCGGACGGTGACGTCGTTCCCGAGCCTGCGCACCGACATCATGAACGCCGGCGGCATCTGGGTGGACAAGGAGGTCCAGGTGGATGCGGGGCTGGTCACCAGCCGACGGCCCGACGACATCCCGGCGTTCTGCGCGGCGATGGTCGAGGAGATAGCCACGGGACGGCAGGCCGGCCAGATGGCGACGGTCTGATCCCCACCTGAGCACCGGACCCGCGGCAGGCGGGTGTCCGGTGGACGGGGCCGTGGCCCGCGTCGGGAGGACCCACCCCCTCGGCGTGTGGGCCGCGGCCCCCCCCCGCCGTGCCGGGGCCGGTCGGCCCCCGGCCACGGCCGTAGACTGGACCGTCAGCACCGCCGCCGTACGTGAAGGAGCCACCCCGCGTGACCGTCCAGCCCATCCGCCTGTTCGGAGATCCGGTGCTGCGCACGCCGGCCGAGCCGGTGGTCGACTTCGACGCCGAGCTGCGCAAGCTCGTCGCCGACCTCACCGACACCATGCTGGACAGCAGCGGTGCCGGCCTCGCCGCCCCGCAGCTCGGTGTGGGCCTGCGGGTCTTCGCCTTCGACGTCGACGACGTCGTCGGTCACCTGATCAACCCGGTGCTCGACTTCCCCGACGAGGAGGAGCAGGACGGCCCGGAGGGGTGCCTGTCGATCCCGGGGCTCTACTTCGACACCAAACGGCGGATGAACGTGGTGGCCAAGGGCTTCAACTCGTACGGCGACCCGGTGCAGGTGGTCGGCACCGGTCTGATGGCCCGCTGCGTGCAGCACGAGACCGACCACCTCGACGGGGTGCTCTTCCTCGACCGGCTCGACGCGCAGGGCCGCAAGGAGGCGATGAAGGCGATCCGGCAGGCGGACTGGTACGACCGCGCCGCCCCGCCGGTGGTCAAGGTCAGCCCGCACGGCGCGGGCAACCCGTTCGGGCTGGGCCGGTGACCCGCTTGCGCCTGGTATTCGCCGGTACGCCGGCCGTCGCCGTACCCGCCCTCGACGCGATCGCCGCCGCCGGCCACGAACTGCTGGCCGTGGTGACCCGGCCCGACGCCCCGGCCGGCCGGGGCCGCCGGCTGGTCCGCTCACCCGTCGGCGCCTGGGCCGACGAGCGCGGCATCGAGGTACTCACCCCGGAGAAGCCGCGCGAGCCCGAGTTCCTGGACCGGCTGCGGAACCTCGCGCCCGACGTGGTGCCGGTCGTCGCGTACGGCGCCCTGGTGCCGCAGGTGGCGCTGGACATCCCGGCGAAGGGCTGGATCAACCTGCACTTCTCGCTGCTGCCGGCCTGGCGCGGCGCGGCGCCCGTGCAGCACGCGGTGCTGCACGGCGACGAGCTGGCCGGCGCCAGCGTCTTCCAACTGGAGGCCGGCCTGGACACCGGCCCGGTCTTCGGCACGCTCACCGACGAGATCCGGCCCGGCGACACCTCCGGCGACCTGCTTGAGCGGCTCGCCGTCTCCGGCGCCGGGCTGCTGGTCGCGGTGCTCGACGCGATCGCCTCCGGGGCGGCGCGGGCCGAGCCGCAGCCCGCCGACGGGGTCAGCCTGGCTCCGAAGCTGACCGCCGAGGACGCCCAGGTCCGCTGGACCGACCCGGCGTTCGCGGTCGACCGGCGTATCCGGGCCTGCACCCCGGCCCCCGGGGCCTGGACCACGTTCCGGTCCGACCGGGTCAAACTCGGCCCGGTGCGCCCGGTCGCCAACGGTCCCGACCTCGCACCCGGCGAGCTGCTCGTCGAGCGGAGCCAGGTGCTGGCCGGTACGGCCACCACGCCCGTCGCGCTCGGCGAGGTCCGCGCCGCGGGCAAGAAGGCGATGCCGGCCACCGACTGGGCACGTGGCGTGCGCGTCACGGCGGGGGAGCGTTTCGCGTGACCGACACCAATCCGCACGAGGGCGGCCACCCGGCCACCCGCCCGGCACACCCGGCCCGCCCCGCCCGCGACAGCCGGGGCCGCGACCCACGTGGTCAGGGCCGCGACTTCCGGAGCCGGGACGCCCGGCCGGGGCGCGACGGCCGCCCGGCGCGGTCCGCCCGGTCCATCGTGGACCGCGCACGGCAGGCGGCGTACGAGGCGATCGCCGCGGTCCACCGCGACGACGCGTACGCGAACCTGGTGCTGCCGGCGATCCTGCGCGACATGGGCCTGCACGGCCGGGACGCGGCGTTCGCCACCGAGCTGACGTACGGCACCCTGCGGGCGCAGGGCACCCTCGACCTGATCATCGCCGCGGCCGCCGAGCGGGACGTCGACCGGATCGACCCGCCGGCCCGCGACGCGCTGCGGCTGGGCGCCTACCAGATCCTGCACACCCGGGTGCCGGCACACGCCGCGGTGTCGTCGACGGTCGACCTGGTCCGCGCCGTCGCGCCCGGAGCGACCGGGTTCGCCAACGCCGTACTACGTGGGATCACGGTGAAGGACGCCGACGGCTGGGTCGAGCAGCTCGCCCCGGCGTACGAGGCGGACCCGCTCGGGCACCTCGCCATCGCCCACCACCATCCACGGTGGATAGTGCGGGCGTTCTCCGAGGCGCTCGGTGGCGACCTCGGCGAGACGACCCGGCTGCTCATCGAGGACAACGAACCCCCGCCGGTGCACCTGTGCGTACGCCCCGGCCGCGCCGACGCCGTCAAGATCGCCGACCAGGTCGGCGGGGCACCGGGCGCCTTCTCCCCGTACGCCGTCTACCTTCCCGGCGGCGCGCCGGGCGACCTGAACGCGGTGCGCGACGGCCGGGCGCACGTGCAGGACGAGGGCTCCCAGCTGGTCGCGCTCGCCCTCGCCGAAGCCCCGGTCGACGGCGACGACCGGCGCTGGCTCGACCTGTGCGCCGGGCCGGGCGGCAAGGCGGGCCTGCTCGGCGCGCTGGCCGCCCAGCGCGACGCCCACCTGACCGCGGTCGAGGTCGCCGAACACCGGGCCGCGCTGGTCGCCCAGGCGGTACGCGGTATGCCGGTCACCGTGCTGGCCACCGACGGGCGCACCGTCGGCCGCGACGAGCAACTTCCCGCCGGCGGCTTCGACCGGGTGCTGGTCGACGCCCCCTGCACCGGCCTCGGCTCGCTGCGCCGGCGCCCGGAGTCGCGGTGGCGCCGCCAGCCGTCCGACCTGCCGCCGCTGACCCGGCTGCAACGCGAACTGCTGGGCGCCGCCCTGAACGCGGTCCGGCCGGGCGGTGTCGTCGCCTACGTCACCTGCTCGCCGCACACCGTCGAGACGCACGTGACGGTCACCGAGGCGGCCCGCCGGTCCGGGGTGTCGGTCGACTTCGTCGACGCCCGCCCGCTGCTTCCGGCCGGGATGCCGGGGCTGGGCGAGGGGCCGACGGTGCAGCTGTGGCCGCACCGGCACGGCACCGACGCGATGTTCCTGGCCGTGCTGCGCCGCACCGAGTGACCGCCCGCCGGCCCGGACCATCCGGTCCGGGCCGGCGCCGTCAGTACCGTACCGGCAGGGCGGCGTCACCGCCGTCGCGTACCGACCGGGTCATCTCCCGACCGTACTGGTCCACGAAACACCGGACGGCCCGGTCGCCGAGGCCCCACTCGTACGGGTCCGGCTGGTAGTAGAACCATCCCGCGCGGTCGGCGAGCCGGGCGTCGTCGGGAACCTTCGCGTAGCCGGCGACGATCCGCCGGCAGGCCCGGTCGAGTCCGTCGTGGTCGGCCTCCATCGCCTCGTACGTCCGGTGCGTCGCGGTGTGGGTTCCGACGTATTCGCTGAGATGGGGAATGCCGCAGAGGGTCGGCAGTATTTTCTCGATGTACTCGTCGCCCACCTCGTAGTCGAAGCAGCCGAGCCGCAGATCGGACTCGCCTGTGAGTTCACCCCGGAGGCTTTCCTTGCGTTCGGCCGCGTCCCGGGCGTGTAGGGCCACGAACTGCTGAATGTCGCACCGGAACCAGCGGGCGCCGGCGCCCCAGGCGCGCCGGGTGGGTATCCCGACCCGCAGGCTCAGCCGGGCGTCCTGCCACCGGCCGCCGAGCCATTCCCGGGCCTTCCCGTCGCAGGTGTCGTACGCCGACTTCAACGCCGGGTCGCCGAGCTTCGGCGGCTCGACCTGTCCGGCGTCGAACGCGTCGACGTGGAGCGTCTCGGTCTGGTGGGTGGTGCCGCAGTCGACCGGCTTGTAGTCGGCCACACCGATGTCGAACCGGGGTGCGTAGCGGTGACAGACCCCGGCGGCCGGCGTGAACAGGGCTGGCTCGGCCAGCGCCGGCCAGTCGTCGGTGAGCATGCCGTCGACGTCCGCCGGGTTGCCGCAGCCGGTCACCGCCAGCGCCAGGCCGGTGGCCAGCGCCGCGAGCAGTCGGTGGCGCATCGCTGTCGTCACCGGGCCGGAAGGGCGCTGGTGCCGCCGGCGCGTACCGACCGGGTCAGTTGGTCCGGGAGCCAGGCCAGGCAGCGCACGCCGCGGTCGCCGGCTTCCCAGGCCGCCTCGTCCGGCCCGTAGAAGAGCGTGCCGACACGGTACTCCAGGTTGCCGTCGACAGGCACCTTCGCGTAGGCGGCGACCACCCGTAGACAGGCCGCCTCGGTGCCGTCGAAGTTCTCGAGGAATGCCTCGTAGGTCACCTGTTGAGTGGTGTGGATCCCGGTGAACTCGGCCTCGTGCGGTTTGTCGCAGGTCACCGCCACAATGGACATCACCGTCTCGTGGGTCGACAGGTTGACCTTGAAACACTGGTGCAGCAGTTGCGGTTCCGCCGTCAGCGCGTTCTTCAGCGAGCCCCTACGCGGCACCTCGAGGGCGGCGTCCACCGCTCGGGCCTCGCTCAGGTCGCACCGGAACCATCGGGCACCCCCGGCCCAGGCCGTCTCGGTGGGCGTACGGACCGTCAGCCTGAGCCGCGCCGTCCGCCAGTCCCCACCCACCCAGTCGCGGGCCTTTCGGTCACACTCGTTGAACCTGGCCCGCATTGTCTGGCCGCCTTCCGCCGGGACGGAGTCGGCGTCCTCGAACGTTCCGACGTGGATCGTCTCGACACGCTGGCTGTTGGCGCAGTCGATGGGGTGGTGGTCCGACACCCGGACCCTGATGCCCGAGGTGGACTCGTGGCACTCGCCGACGACCGGCACCACCGCGACCGGTTCGGGAAAGGCCGCCCAGTCGTCGGTGAGCAGGCCGTCGACCTCGGCCGGGTTGCCGCAGCCGGCCACCGTCAGGGTCAGACCGGCGGCCAGCGCCGCGAGCGGTCCACGGAACCACCGCCCGCCGGGGATGGCCGCCCTCATCCGATCGGAAGGGCGCTGGTGCCGCCACCGCGTACGGACCGGTTGGTGCTGTCCGCCAACCAGAGCAGGCACCGGACGGTGCGGCTGCCCATCGTCCACTCGTCGAGGCTCGGGTAGTAGGAGATGCTGCCGGAGCGGTATTTGACGTTGCCGTCGTCGGGCACCTTCGCGAACTTCGCGATGACCTTCAGGCAGTTGCGGTGGGTGGCTTCGTCGCCGCCGTCGGCGGTCAACTTCTCCCAGCTCAGGTTCGTCTCGAAGGTGCCGGCGAACTCGGCCGTGTGTGGCCGGTCGCACGGGACGAGGGTCGCCTTGTTCCCGTCCTCGTCGAAGTCGTAGCAGCCGTAGCGCGGCTCCGACCCGTTGGTCATGGCGTCCTTGAGCGACGCCGTGCCGGAACGGGGCCCGTTGTCCTCGATGGAGTTGCGCCGGCCGAGGTCGCAGCGGAACCAGCGGGCGCCGCCGCGCCAGGCGTTCTGGCTGGGCGGTACGACGTTCAGCGTCAGCGCAGCCTCCCGCCAGTCGCCGCCGAGCCAGCCCCGGGACGCCTTGTCGCATTCGGCGTACGCGTCACGCAGCGGCTTGGTGCCGCCGTCGGGATACTCGGTCACCGCCGCCGGGAAGCTGCCGACCTGGATGGTCTCGGCCAGATGCTTCTCGGTGCAGGCGACGGGGCGGTAGTCAATGGCCTTGCGGCGTACCCAGCCGGCGTACTCGTGGCAGACGTTCGCCTCCGGCGCGAAGCCGACCGCGGCCGGCAACTCCGGCCAGTCGTCGGTCAGCATGCCGTCGACTCCGGCCGGGTTGCCGCAGCCGGTCGCCACGGTCAGCGTCACGGTCGCGGCCAGGGCCGCCATCCACCGTCGCATTGATCGTTCCATGCCTTTCGGGGGCTCGTCGAAGCGGCGGGCCGCCCGGCCGTCGACGGTCGTGCGTGGATCGGGTCTGGGGGAACCGGAGGTCGGGTAGGGGGGCCGCCGGGCGTGGAGCCTACGGGAACGGCCGCGTGGGTGGGTCGGCCGTACGGCCGAATTCGATCATCCACACCGGCGGGCGCCCGGCGCGGTGGAAACCGGGTCGCTCGCGGGGCCGACGTACGATGACGCCGATCCGTCCGCTTCGCCGCTGGAGTGCCGATATGAACCTCGCGGACACCGACACACTGATCACGTTCATCGCCGGGGTGGCGATCGTCGTCGGCATCCTCGGGGTGATCGTCCCGGTGCTGCCGGGACTGCCGCTGTGCTGGGGTGGCGTGCTGCTGTGGGCGATCTTCGCCGACGGCGGCTGGGTGAAGTGGGTGATCCTGGCCGTCGCCACCGTGATCGCGGTCGTCGGCGCCGTCGTCCAGTACGCCTGGCCGGGGCGCAACCTGAAACGCTCCGGCGTACCCAACCGGACGCTGCTGCTCGGCGGCCTGCTCGGCCTGGTCGGGTTCTTCGTGGTGCCGGTGGTGGGCCTGCTCCTCGGCTTCGTGCTCGGGGTGTGGCTGGCCGAGCGGATGCGGCTGGGCGACAACCAGGCCGCGTGGCCGTCGACGAAGAACGCGTTGAAGGCCGCCGGCCTGTCGATGCTCATCGAGCTCGGCGCCGCGCTGGGAATCGCCTTCGTCTGGGTCGTCGGCCTGATCGTCGTATGACGGCAGGCCGGGACGGTCCGGCGGGTCCGCCCGGCCGGGGTCACCCCGGCCGGGCGGTACGGGTGCCGGTCAGCGCAGCGTGGCGGCCTGGGCCGCGCCGACGATGCCGGCGGTGTTGCGCAGTTCGGCCGGCACCACCGGGGTACGGATGTCGATCAGCGGCAGGAACTCGGCCGCCTTCTTGCTCACCCCGCCGCCGATGATCATCAGATCGGGGCGGAGCAGCATCTCCACCATCTCCAGGTATTCCTGGACCCGGCCGGCCCAGGTCGGCCAGTCCAGCCCGTCGAGCTGGCGGGCCCGGTCGGAGGCGTAGTCCTCGGCGTCGCCGCCGCGCAGCTCCAGGTGACCGAACTCGGTGTTCGGCACCAGCCTCCCGTCGAGGAACAGGGCGCTGCCGATGCCGGTGCCGAAGGTGAGCATCAGGGTCACGCCGGGCCGCCCGCGTCCGGCCCCGTACGTCATCTCGGCCACGCCCGCCGCGTCGGCGTCGTTGAGCACCACGACCGGCATCCCGATCCGGGCGGCGAACAGTTCGGCGGCCGGGGCGTCCAGCCAGGAGGCGTCCATGTTGGCCGCGGTGCGTACGACACCGTCGACGACGACGCCGGGGAAGGTGATCCCGACCCGGTCGGTCGCGTCGAAGCGGGACACCACCTCGGCGACGGTCTCCACCACGCTGGTCACGTCGGCCGGTGCCGGGGTCTCGATCCGCTGCCGGGGCTGGGCGAGTTCACCTGTCGCGAGGTCGACCGGTGCCCCCTTGATGCCCGAACCGCCGATGTCGACGCCCAACACGCTCATTGACCACTCACCGTCCGTTCCGCACCCGGGGGTGCCACCCGCACCCGCCGGCTGCCGTGTCCACTGGAACAACGAACCTACGTGACCTTCGGCGGTGGCGCGTGTCCGGTGCCGGTCGATGATTCGTACACTGGCGCGGTGAACGCCCCAGCTCCGATCGTCGCGCCCAGCATCCTCGCCGCCGACTTCGCCAACCTGGCCGACGAGGCCCGGGCGGTGGAGGGGGCCGCGGACTGGCTGCACGTCGACGTGATGGACAACCACTTCGTGCCCAACCTGACGATCGGCCTGCCGGTCGTGCAGAGCCTGATCGCGGCCACGTCGCTGCCGTTCGACGTACACCTGATGATCGAGGATCCGCGGCGCTGGGCACCCGGCTACGCCGACGCCGGCGCGTACAACGTCACCTTCCACGCCGAGGCGTCGGACAATCCGGTGGCGCTGGCCCGCGACCTGCGGGCGGCCGGCGCCAAGGCGGGTCTGGCGATCGACCGGGACACCCCGATCGAGCCCTACCTGGAACTGCTGCCCAGCTTCGACACCCTGCTGATCATGACGATCAAGGCCGGGTTCGGCGGGCAGCGGTTCATCCCCGAGCTGCTCGACAAGGTCCGCGCCGCCCGGCGGCACGTCGACGCCGGCCACCTGGAGCTGCGGATCGAGGTCGACGGCGGGATCGCCGCCGACACCATCGAGCAGGCCGCCGACGCCGGCGCCGACGCGTTCGTCGCCGGGACCGCCGTCTACGGGGCCGACGATCCGGCCGAGGCCGTACGGAAGCTGCGGCGGCTCGCCGAGCGCGCCGCGGCGCGGGCGTGAACGGGGCGGGCGGGATGCGCGGGAGCGCGGCGGTGGGCGGGCCGGTCCGGCCCCGCCGGTCCCGCCCCGTCGCGGCGGAAGGCAGGGGGCGGCGGTGAGCGTCGAGCCGGCCGATGCCCGTCCCGACCTGATCCTGGTCGTGGACGACGACGACGACATCGCCCGGTTCGTCGAGTTCAACCTTCGCCTGCACGGCTTCGAGGTGATCCGCGCCCGCGACGGCCTGGAGGCGCTGGCGATGGTCGAGCGGCACCGCCCCGACCTGGCCGTGGTCGACCTGATGATGCCGCAGATCGACGGCCTGGAGCTGACCCGCCGGCTGCGGGCCAACCCGCTGTCGGCCGCCCTGGCGATCATCATGCTGACCGCCAAGGGGCTCACGGTCGACAAGGTGGTCGGGCTCACCGCCGGCGCCGACGACTACCTGGTCAAGCCGTTCGACACCTCCGAGCTGGTGGCCCGGGTCGTCTCGACACTGCGCCGCAACCGGGAATACCGCGAGCTGTCGCCGCTGACCGGGCTGCCGGGCAACACCCGGATCCAGCGGGAGATCACCGACCGGGTACGCGGCGGCTTCGACTACGCCGTCTGCTACATCGACATCGACCGGTTCAAGAGCGTCAACGACTGCTACGGCTTCGGCCGCGGCGACGAGTTCATCAGCGCCCTGGCCCGCAGCCTGCACCGGGCGGTTCTCGGCGCGGGTCTGCCGCCGGCCTTCCTCGGCCATGTCGGCGGCGACGACTTCGTGATCGTCTGTGCCCCCGACCAGGTCCGGCCGCTGACCGAGCGGGCCGTCGTCGACTTCGAGCGGGCCGCGGACGAGTTGTACGACCCGCGCGACGCCAAACGTGGCTTCGTCGAGGTCAAGGACCGGCGCGGCAACGTGCACAAGGCCCACCTGGTGACCCTGTCGGTCGGGGTGGCCCTGTCGACCCCGGCCCGGCGGTTCACCGACCCGCGCGAGATCATCGCGGTCGCCAACGAGATGAAGTCGGTGGCGAAGAGTCAGCCCGGCTCGTTCATCGCCGCCGACCGCCGGCTCAACAGCCACTGACCTGGGCCGACGCCTGTGAAGAGGCGACCGGCGAGCGGACCGGCGAGTGTGACGTAGGTCGCCCCTGGCGCGCCTTGTGCGCGCGGACGTGTAAGACTCTGGGCAGTACCCACCACGCGCTGGCGGGACTCGGTGTAATTCCGAACCGGCGGTGATCCGGGGTTTCCGCCCCGGTCAGCCCGCGACCCGGTCGTAACCAACGGCCGGTTGACCTGGTGACGATTCCAGGGCCGACGGTTGGGGGCAGGTCGCCCGGCGGCCCGCGCCCAGACAGTCCGGATGGGAGACAGCGCGCGGGACGGACGGGTCCGTCGACGGCACCTTTCGTGTGCCGTTCCTCGGGCTTTTCCGGGGTCGGCTTCGCCGTCCCCGGGTTCGCCGCCGCTCATCCCCCTGCCCGCGCGCCGACCGGCACGCGAGGAAAGCAGGGGCAGCACCATGGCGAACGTCTCCACCGACGAGGCGATGCGCCGCGCGATCGCGCTGGCCGCCCGGGGGCTCGGCACCACCAGCCCCAACCCGGTGGTCGGCTGCGTGTTGCTCGACCCGTCCGGCGAGGTCGTCGGCGAGGGATTCCACGCCTACACCGGCGGTCCGCACGCCGAGATCGTGGCGCTGGCACAGGCCGGTGAGCGGGCCAAGGGCGGCACCGCCGTCGTCACGCTGGAGCCGTGCAACCACACCGGCCGCACCGGCCCGTGCGCGCAGGCGCTGATCCAGGCCGGCATCTCCCGGGTCGTGGTCGCGGTCAGCGACCCCAACCCGGTCGCCTCCGGGGGCGCGCACACGCTGCGCGAGGCCGGGATCGAGGTGGTCACCGGGGTCCGCGCCGCCGAGGCGGAGGCCGGCAACATCGCCTGGCTGACCTCGGTACGCCGCGGCTGGCCGTACGTGACCTGGAAGTACGCCGCCACCCTCGACGGCCGGTCCGCCGCCGCCGACAACACCAGCATGTGGATCACCTCCGAGGCGGCCCGGATGGACGTGCATGCCCTGCGCGGCACCGTCGACGCCGTCCTGGTCGGCGTCGGCACCGTGCTCGCCGACGACCCCCGGCTCACCGCCCGCAACCTGCGTGACGGCAGCCTCGCCATCCGGCAGCCGCTGCGGGTCGTGGTCGACTCCTCGGGGCGTACCCCGGAACAGGCCCGGGTCCGCGACGGCGCCGCCGGGACCTGGGTGGCGACCGCCGACGAGGTCGGCACCGTCGACGGCGGGCGGGTCGACCTGCCGGCGCTGCTCGCGGCCCTGGACCGGCGCGGTGTCCGGTCGGTGCTGCTGGAGGGCGGGCCGACGCTCGCCGGGGCGTTCCTGGCCGCCGGCCTCGTCGACCGGGTGATCGGGTACGTCGCGCCGAAGCTGCTCGGCGCCGGCCCGGCCGCCCTGTCCGGGGCCGGCGTGACCACGATCGCCGAGATCATCGAGCTGGACTTCGTCGACATCACCCAGGTCGGCCCCGACCTGCGGTTCACCGCGGTTCCCCGCAAGAGGGAGGGCTAGGGCATGTTCACCGGCATCGTCGAGGAGCTCGGCGAGATCATCCGGGTCACCGACACCGGCACCGACTCGGTGCTCGTCGCCGTACGCGGCCCGGTGGTCGCCCCGGACGCCCGGCACGGCGACTCGATCTCGGTCAACGGCGTCTGCCTGACCGTCGTCGACGTCGACGGCGACGTGTTCACCGCCGACGTGATGGGCGAGACGCTGCGCCGTTCGTCGCTCGGCGCGCTGGCCGAGGGCGACCGGGTGAACCTGGAGCGGGCCGCCACGCTCGCCACCCGGCTCGGCGGTCACCTGGTGCAGGGGCACGTCGACGGGGTGGCCACGATCACCGCCCGCGAACCCGCCGAGAAGTGGGAGACGGTGCGGTTCTCGCTCCCCGCCGACCTCGCCCGCTACGTGGTCGAGAAGGGCTCGATCACCGTCGACGGGGTGTCGCTGACCGTCGTCGACGTGGACGACGACTCGTTCTCGGTCGGTCTGATCCCGACCACCCTCACCCTGACCACCTTCGGCCGCAAGGGCGTCGGTGACCCGGTCAACCTGGAGGTCGACGTGATCGCCAAGTACGTGGAGAAGCTGCTGGGCGGGACCGGCGCCGCGTCGGCCGCGCCGCTTTCGGGGCGGTCGTGATGGGCACCTTCGGCACCATCGAGCAGGCCGTCGCCGACATCGCGGCCGGCCGCCCGGTCGTCGTCGTGGACGACGAGGACCGCGAGAACGAGGGCGACCTGATCTTCGCCGCCGAGCTGGCCACCCCGGAACTGCTGGCGTTCATGGTCCGCCACACCTCGGGCTACATCTGCGCGCCGCTGACCGAGGCCGACGCCGACCGGCTCGAACTGCCGCCGATGTACCACACCAACCAGGACCGGCGCGGCACCGCGTACACGGTCACCGTCGACGCCCGCGAGGGGGTCAGCACCGGCATCTCGGCCGCCGACCGGGCGCACACCATCCGGCTGCTCGCCGACGCGGCGACGTCGCCGGCCGACCTGGCCCGGCCCGGCCACGTGGTGCCGCTGCGGGCCAAGGCCGGCGGGGTCCTGCGCCGGCCCGGGCACACCGAGGCCGCCGTCGACCTGGCCGTGCTGGCCGGCCTGCGACCGGCGGCGGTGCTGTGCGAGCTGGTCAACGACGACGGCACCATGCAGCGGCTGCCGGACCTCGCCCGGTTCAGCGCAGAGCACGGACTGACGCTGATCACCATCGCCGACCTGATCGCCTACCGGCGGCGTACGGAGAAGCAGGTCGAGCGGGTCGCGGAGGCCCGCATCCCGACCGCGCACGGGGTGTTCCGGGCGGTCGGCTACCGCGCCGAGTACGACACCAACGAGCACATCGCCCTGGTCGCCGGCGACCTCGGCGACGGTGAGGACGTGCTGGTCCGGGTGCACTCGGAGTGCCTGACCGGGGACGTGTTCGGTTCGCTGCGCTGCGACTGCGGCCCGCAGCTCGACGCGGCGCTGGCCCGGGTGGCGCAGGAGGGGCGCGGGGTCGTGCTGTACGTGCGCGGCCACGAGGGGCGCGGCATCGGGCTGCTGCACAAGTTGCAGGCCTACCAGTTGCAGGACCTGGGGCGCGACACCGTCGACGCCAACCTGGAACTGGGCCTGCCGGCCGACGCCCGCGACTACGGCACCGGCGCCCAGATCCTCTACGACCTCGGCGTCCGGTCGATGCGGCTGATCACCAACAACCCGGCGAAGCGTGCCGGGCTGGAGGGTTACGGCCTCAAGATCGTCGGCGGGGTACGGCTGCCGGTGCGCTCGCATCCGGAGAACGTGCGCTACCTGCGCACCAAGCGTGACCGGATGGGACACCTGCTCGACGAGCTGGACAACGAGACGGGCCGGCTCGACGCCGTCGCCGACGGTACGGCGTAGAGCGGTCCACCGGTCTTTCCACGGAACGGAGTCTGACGATGGCGGGATTCGGTGCCCCCGGGGTGTCCACGGTGGACGCGGGCGGGTTGACGCTCGGCGTGGTCGCCGCGCGCTGGCACGGGCAACTGGTCGACCACATGCTCGACCGGGCGGTCGCGGCCGGCAAGGCGTGCGGCGTACGCGAGGTGGTGGTCGCCCGGGTCGCCGGGTCGGTGGAGCTGCCGGTGGTGGCGCAGGCGCTGGCCCGCCGCTGCGACGCGGTGGTGGCGCTCGGTGTGGTCGTACGCGGCGAGACCGCGCACTTCGACTACGTGTGCCAGTCGGTGACCGAGGGGCTGACCCGGGTCGCGCTCGACGAGTCGACCCCGGTCGGCCATGGCGTGCTGACCGTCAACACGATCGAGCAGGCCCGGGACCGGGCCGGGCTGCCCGACTCGGCCGAGGACAAGGGCTGGGACAGCGCCGTCGCGGTGCTCGACGCCGCCCTGGCCATCCGCGCCCTCTGACCCCCGCGCTCTTCCATCCCCGCGATCTTGCGGTTGTCTCCTCCCTTTGTCGGGTTTGCCCGGCGACAAGTGCAAGATCGCGGGGGAGTCAGAGGCGGCCGGCCTCGATGATGCGGCGCAGGAACTGCCTCGTACGCGGCTCGGTCGGGTCACCGAACACCCGCTCGGGCGGTCCCTGCTCGATCACCCGGCCGCCGTCGAGGAAGCAGACCCGGTCGGCGACCTGACGGGCGAAGCTCATCTCGTGGGTGGCCAGCACCATCGTCATCCCGTCCGCCTTCAGGTCGCGGATCATGGTCAGCACCTCGCCGACCAGTTCCGGGTCCAGGGCCGAGGTGACCTCGTCGAGCAGCATCAGCCGCGGCGAGTTGACCAGTGCCCGGACGATCGCCACCCGCTGCTGCTGGCCGCCGGAGAGCCGGTCGGGGTAGGCGCCGGCCTTCTCCGCCAGTCCGACCCGGGCCAGCAGGTCGCGGGCCTGCGCCTCGGCGTCGGCCCGGTCCCGCCGGTGCACCCGGCGCGGGGCGAGGGTGATGTTGTCCAGCACCGTCAGGTGCGGGAACAGGTTGTACGCCTGGAACACGATCCCGATCCGCTGGCGTACCCCGTCGGCGTCGGTGCCGGGGGCGGTGATGTGGTCGCCGTCGAGGTGGATCGTGCCGTCGTCGATCTCCTCCAGCAGGTTGACGCAGCGCAGGAGCGTCGACTTGCCCGAGCCGGACGCCCCGATCAGCGCCACCACCTCGTGCTCGGCGACGTCGAGGTCCAGCCCGTCGAGTACGACGTTGCCGGCGAACACCTTGCGCAGGCCCCGGCAGGACAGCACCGCCATCTCATCCTCCTGCCTGGCGGCGGGCCGCCCGCAGCGTCACCCAGTCGGTGACCGCGATCAGCGGGATCGCCAGCAGCACGAAAAGCATCCCGGCCACGATGTACGGGGTGTAGTTGAACGTCTCGGCGGTCGCGATCTGCGCGGCGCGTACCGCGTCGATCGGACCGGCCAGCGACACCAGCCCGACGTCCTTCTGGAGCGCGACGGTGTCGTTGAGCAGTGGCGGCGCCACCCGGCGCACCGCCTGTGGCAGCACCACGTGCCGCATCGTCTGCCGGTACGTCAGCCCGAGCGAGCGGGCCGCCGCGAGCTGGCTCGGGTGCACCGACTCGATGCCGGCCCGGAACACCTCGGCCAGATAGCCGCCGTACGTCAGCACCAGGGCGGCGCCGCCGAGCACCAGCACGCTCGGCATGCCCTGCAGCCGCAGCCCGGGCACGCCGAGGGTGAGCACGTACAGCACGATGATCAGCGGCAGGCCGCGGAACGTGTAGGTGTAGCCGGTCGCCAGCGCCCGGACCGGGAAGAAGACCGCGCCGCGCAGGGTGCGCAGCAACGCGATCAGCAGGCCGAGGGCGAGCGCGCCGAGCGCGCAGAAGACCAGCAGCCGTACGTTGAGCCACAGTCCGGTGAGGACGGCCGGGAACGCGTCGCGGGCGATGTCGAGGTCGAGGAACGACGCGCGGACCCGCTCCCAGCCGGGCGCACCGGTGACCGCGACGACGAGCAGGGTGCCGAGCACCCCGGTCGACAGTGCGGCGACCAGCACCGAGCGGACCGTCTGCCGCCTGCGGTAGGCGGCCCGCTCGAGCTGGTGCTTCGACGGGGTGTGCGGTGTCACGTGAGTTCGGGGGCGCCCGCCACTTGGGCGAGCCACTTCTTCTCCAACTCGGCGAGCGTGCCGGCCCGGCTCAGGTCGTCGACGGCGGTGCTGACGCAGCCGGTCAGCGCCGATCCCTTGTCCAGGACCAGGCCGAACAGCTCCGGTACGCCGACCTGCGGCACCTGGCCGACGATCTTCGCGTCGGTGATCTCCGCGGCGGTGATGTAGAAGGCGGTCGGCAGGTCGACCACGAGACCGTCGATCTGGCCGTTCTGGAGGGCCTTCTTCGCGTCGTCGTTGCTGTTGTAGACCTGCGGCTGGCTGCTGGGCTGGACCAGTTCGGTGATCGCCGAGTAGCTGGTGGTGCCGACCTGGGCGCCGAGCTTGGCGTCCTTGAGGTCGGCGAGCGAGGTGGCGCCGGCGATCTTCGACGACTTCAGCGCGATGATCGTCTGCCGCACCTTGTAGTAGGGGGAGGAGAAGTCGACGGCCTGCTTGCGGGCGTCGGTGATGGAGAACTGGTTGATGTCGAAGTCGAACTCCTTCGGCCCCGGGGCGATCGCGTTGTCGAACCGGACCCGGGTCCAGACCACGTCCTCTTTGGCGTAGCCGAGCTTCTCGGCGATCGCGTACGCGACGGCGGACTCGAAGCCCTCGCCGTTGGCCGGGTCGTTGCCGCTGAACCACGGCTCGTACGCCGGGTCGTCGGTGCCGATGGTGAGCTTGCCCGCGGTGCGGGTCGGCAGCGACTCCTTGGTGCAGGTCGATCCGCCGGCGGGGGTGCCGGTGGCGGTGGGGGTGGGTTCCTCGGGGGCGCAGCCGGTGAGCGCGACCAGTACGGCGGCGGTCGCGGCGAGGCGCGTGACGGTGGTGGATGGGCGTGCCATGGCTGGTGAGCATAGGGCGCGCGGTGACGTGGATCGTCAACCGTCACACCATCGCGACTTCCCTGTGACCTGCCCCACGTGACGACGCGGCCGGTCACCCCCGTCCCGGCTCCCGCGATCTTGCGGTTATCTCCCCCTTTCGGGGCTTTTGTCGGGCGACGAGTGCAAGATCGACGGGGGTTGGCGCGGCCGTGCCGGGCCAGGGGATGGGGAAGGGGGAGGGCCGGCGGCGGGGCCGCGCCGGGGAGGCTGCGAGAATCCGTGACCGTGAAGACGTTCGAGGAGCTGTTCGCCGAACTCCAGGCCAAGGCCGCCGCCGGCACCCCGGGATCGGGGACGGTGGCCGCGCTGGAGCGCGGCGTGCACGCGATCGGCAAGAAGGTCGTCGAGGAGGCGGCCGAGGCGTGGATGGCGGCCGAGCACGAGGGCCCCGAACGCGCCGCGGAGGAGATCTCCCAACTGCTCTACCAGGCCCAGGTGCTGATGCTCGCCACCGGACTGGAGCTCAAGGACGTCTACCGACATCTGTGACGTGCCCGTCGACCGACCGGAAACGTCATAAGGAGCACCACAGATGCTGCGGATCGCCGTACCCAACAAAGGCACCCTCTCCCGTCCGGCCGCCGACATGCTGCGCGAGGCCGGCTACCGCCAACGCACCTCCGACCGTGACCTCGTCTGCCAGGACGAGGGCAACGACGTCGAGTTCTTCTACCTGCGCCCCCGCGACATCGCCACCTACGTCGGCTCCGGCGACCTGGACCTCGGCATCACCGGCCGCGACCTGCTCGTCGACTCCGACAGCCCGGCCACCGAGATCCTCGACCTGAACTTCGCCGCCGCCTCGTTCCGGTTCGCCGCCCGGCCGGGCACCCTCGGCCCCGACGGCGACGTCAGTGGCCGGCGGATCGCCACCTCGTTCCCCGGTGTCGTCGCCCGCCACCTCGCCGAGCACGGCCGCGAGGCCGAGGTCATCCGGCTCGACGGCGCGGTCGAGAACGCCATCCGGCTCGGTGTAGCCGACGTCGTCGCCGACGTGGTCGAGACCGGCGCCACGCTGCGCCAGGCCGGCCTGGTCGTCGTCGGCGAGCCGATCCTGCACTCCACGGCGGTGCTGATCGGCCGCTCCGACGCGCCGTCCGCCCCGACCACCGGCGCCGACGCGGCCGGCGGCGGCGCCGGCCCGGCCGCGCCGCTGAGCGGCCAGGCGGGCCAGCTCATCCGCCGGCTCCAGGGCGTCCTGGTCGCCCGCCGTTACGTGATGCTCGCCTACGACGTACGCGCCGACCTGCTCGACCAGGCGTCCGCGCTGACGCCCGGCATCGAGTCGCCGACCATCTCGCCGCTGCACCGCGAGGGCTGGGTCGCCGTCCAGGCGATGGTGCGGCGCGACGCCGTACACCGGATCATGGACGAGCTGTACGATCTGGGCGCCCGGGCGATCCTGGTCACCGTCATCCACGCCTGCCGGCTGTGAGACCGGCCGGATCCGGCCCGAGCGGCCGGCGCGGGGCCGGGGTCCGAGGGCCGGTCGTGAAGGCGCTGCCCGGCTGGGCGGCCCTCGGTCTGGCCACCGTCGGCGGGGTCGCCTCGGCGGCGCAGAGCGCGACCAACGCCGAACTCGGCGCCCGGATGGGCAACGCCGCCCTCGGCGCGGTGGTCAACAACGCCGTCGGTACGGCCGTCCTACTCGTCGGACTGCTGGTCATGCCGTCGATGCGTAGCGGCCTGCGGGCACTGCGGCGGTCCGGGCTGCCGTGGTGGGCCTACCTCGGTGGGCTCGGCGGCGCGTTCTTCGTCACCGCCGCCACCTACGCCGTACCGGTGCTCGGCGTCGCCCTGTTCACCATCGCCCAGGTGACCGGCAACAGCTTCGGCGGGCTGGCGGTCGACCGCGGCGGCCTGGCACCCGGCGGACGTCTGGCGCTGACCTGGCCACGGGTGGCCGGCGCCCTGCTCGGGATCGGCGCGGTGGCGCTGGCCCAGGTCGGCCGCCCGTACGGCGACCTGGCGCTGGCCGGGGTCGCGCTCGCGGTCGCCGGCGGCCTTGCCGTGGCGTTGCAGTCGGCGCTCAACGCGCGGCTCTCGGCGGCCAGCACCAATGCCGCCGGCACCGCCGTCAACTTCGCGGTCAGCACCCCGGCCGTCGTCGCCGCCGCGGTGGCGCTCGGCATCGTGCCGCACCTGAGCGGGCCGTGGCCGACCGACTGGTACCTCTACGTCGGCGGCGTACTCGCCGTGATCATCGTGGTGATCCTGCTGCTCAGCGTCCGGTCCGTCGGCGTACTGCGGACCGGGCTGGCCATCGTCGGCGGCCAGCTCGGCGGCGCGCTGCTGCTCGACCTGATCGTGCCCGGCGGCCCCGGTGCGAGCCTCGCGGTGCTGGCCGGCGCGCTGCTGACGGTGGTGGCGGTGGTCGTGTCCGGCCGGGTCGTCCGCCCCGCCCCGGCCGGCTCCTGACCCCCGCGCCCGTCCGGCCCCGCCTATCGTGGCGGCATGTTGGACGAGATCAATATCCGTCACCAGGTCGCCTACGACGAGATCGCGGAGCGGTTCGCCGAGATCAATGCCGAGATGCCAGCCGGCTACCTCGTACCGGCGCAGGAGTTCGGGAAACTCGCCGAGGCCGGCCCGATTCTGGACCTCGGCTGCGGTGCCGGTCGGGACATGGCGTACTGGGCGGACCGCGGCCGCCGGGTGGTCGGGCTGGATCTGTCACTCGGCATGCTCCGGCAGGCTGCGGCCCGTTGCGGGCAACCCCTGGCCCAGGGCGACATGTGCGGCCTGCCGTTCCGGGCCGGGGTCTTCACGGGAGTCTGGTGCTCGGCATCGCTGCTGCACCTGCCTAAGGCGCTGGCCCCGGTGGTACTCGCCGAGGTCGCCCGGGTGCTGCGGCCCGGTGGCGTGCTGATGGTCGCACTCAAGGAGGGCGGTGGGGAGGGCTGGGAGGACGAGTCCTTCTGGAACGCTCCCGGCGGCGTCACCCGCTTCTTCGCCCGGTACGCCTCGACGGAGGTCGACGCGCTGCTCGCCGCCGACTTCGACACCCGGGTGCAGCGCCGGTACACCTCCGAGATCGGCACCGCCTGGCTGACCCACCTGGCCGTCCGGCGGCCCTGACCGCACACCGGCGCGACCGGCCGGTCAGGGGATCGGGCCGCTGCGCAGCGTCAGCCGTACGGTGCTGCCGGACGGGGCACTGCTGCCGCCCGCCGGCGACTGGGCGGAGACCCAGGTGCCGAGCCCGGTCAGCGTCGGCCGGAAGCCGGCCGCGATGACCTGTTGCCGGGCCGGCACCATGGGCAGGCCCACGACGTGCGGCACCGGGCGTAGCGGCACCTGGAAGTCGAGGGTGTACGCGCAGTTCGCCCCCGTCATCGCCGGCATCCCGATCAGGTGGCTGCCGGCGTAGAACTCCTGTTCCGGGGTCAGGTTCAGCGGCGGCGGCACGAGGTTGTCCGGTACCCGGCCGGGCAGGTGCGGCGAGTGCTCGGGCCAGAGGTACTTGGCGAAGAACATGGTCACCAGGTCGGCGGCGGCCAGGGCCAGCGGCGGGCACGGGCCGCGTTCCGGGTCGCACGGCGTCTGGCCGGCGGGCAGGTAGTCGAAGTGGCGGCCGTTGGCGAACGTCGCCCGGTGCCGGGGGATCGGCAGCGCCGACCACTGGGCGGCGTTGAGTTCGGTGAAGGAGTCCTCGGCCGGATGTCCCGCGACGATCAGCTTCGGCCGGTTCAGGGCGGCGATCGGCAGCGTGACGTTCAGTTCCTGCCAGGTGCCGCTCAGCCCGGCGTACGCGGCCACGGTCGGGGTGACCGTCGCGAACCAGGCGGTGAGAAGCGCCCCGTACGAATGTCCGGCGACGCCGGTCTTCTCCGCCGGCATCAGGACGTCGCTGTGTTCCCAGCTCTGCCGCATCCAGTTCAGCAGCGTCCCGAGCACCGGTACGGACGGGTGGCTCGCGTTCTGCGGAAGGATGGATATGTGGGTCAGTTCCGGGACCGCCACGACGTAGCCGCTGCGGGCGAGTTGGGCCGGCAGTTGGATCCACTTGCGGAAATGGTTCGGATCATTGGCGCAGTGACCGTGCGCGAAAATGATCAGTGGATAACGTCCGCAACCGTCGAGGATCGGAGCCGTGGCCACCGCGCCGTCGAGACTGGGAAAGAAGACCCGGACCCGGGTCGGTGCGCCCTCCGCGGGGGAGTATTCCCGCATCCCGTGGAAGACCGGGGTCAGTGCGCTCGGCTGCCAACCGATCGGGCAGCTCGCGGGCGGTGGTGTCGGTCCCGTCATGAGGCAATCATTCGGCGGTTCCGGGCGACAATCGAGAAGACTATCGCGTAGCCGTCAGTGCCCTTTTCCGGTGATATTGGAAAGTCCGATCAGCGATGCCCGCGGGATCGGAGAAATGGTGTTCGCCGATCATTCGCCGAGGCGGCGGGTCGTTCTCGGGGCGCCGGGGACGGGGCCGTTCCGGGGCCGGGTGCGACATCGCGGCTGATCGATGCGGCACACTGGGGTGGTGAGTGACTCCGCTGTCGTGCGGCTGCGGCCGCGGCGAATCCGCAAGACCTGCTGGGCCCTGGCGGCGGCGGTGGTCGTCCTGTTCACCGTGGTCGGGACCGCGCTGCGCGGACCGACCGGTGACGGAATGGGTACGTTCCAGCGCGGTGACCAGTTCGCGATGATCGGTCTGGGCGTGTTGATCGCCGCCGGCATCCTGATGTTCACCCGTCCCCGGGTCGAGGCCGACGCCGAGGGGGTCCGGATCCGCAACGTGCTCGGTTCCTGGGACCTGCCGTGGGATGTCGTCCGGTCGGTCCGGTTCGACCGCGGCTCGGCGTGGGCCAGCGTGGAACTGCACGACGACGAACTGATCCCGGTACTGGCGTTGCAGGTGGTCGACAAGGAGCACGCCGTCGAAGGCGTACGGGCACTGCGTGCCCTGCACGCCGACGCCGGGGTGTCGGCCCCCACGCCCGGCTGACGCCGTCGTCGGTCGGTGCCGAAGCGGCGCGACCCGGGCCGGTGGGGCCGTGTGTGTAGATGTGAGCAGCGCGGCCGGGGTCGTGCGTGTAAATGTGAGCAGCCTGGTAGACTTTTCAGCGTCGACCAGGCTGCCCGCATGGCAGCCACGAAGCGGAGCGCCTGCTCCCACCCGGATCGCCGCGACAGGTGATCGGGTCCGGTCAACCCGGGAGGGTTCGTCCCTACCCGGGTGTCACGTCCGCGTGCGCGGGTCGTGGCCGACCGGTCGAGCAGGCCCTGGCATGCGCCGGGGCCTTCTGCTTTCCGGGTCGGTGTCCCGTCCGGGACACCGCCGGGAGTCGGCGCCAAGGTGATAACAGACTGAGGAGGCCACATCAGCGTCGAGCCACGGGTGAACGAGCAGATCCGGGCACGTGAGGTCCGACTCGTCGGCCCTGAGGGTGAGCAGGTGGGCATCGTCCCGCTGGAGCGTGCCCTGCAGTTGGCCGCGGACGTCGACCTGGACCTGGTCGAGGTTGCGCCGATGGCGCGCCCGCCGGTGTGCAAGCTCATGGACTTCGGAAAGTTCAAGTACGAGAGTGCACTCAAGGCGCGCGAAGCCCGGCGTAACCAGCAACAGACCGTCATCAAGGAAATGAAGCTGCGGCCCAAGATCGACCCGCACGACTACGAGACCAAGAAGGGTCACGTGGTGCGGTTCCTCAAGGCGGGCGACAAGGTCAAGGTGACGATCATGTTCCGCGGTCGCGAGCAGAGCCGTCCGGAGCTGGGCTACCGGCTCCTGCGCCGGCTCGAGTCGGAGATCTCGGAGCTGGGATACGTCGAGGCCGCCCCCAAGCAGGACGGCCGAAACATGATCATGGTTCTGGCGCCGCACCGCGCCGTCAAGGCGTCCGCCGTGGCCGCCACCGCCGCCCGTGGCGGAGCGCCGCGTGACCGTGACACCGAGGCGGCACCGGCCAATCCGGCCGGTCCGGCCCGAGCCGCCGGGGACACCGGCACCGCCGCCGACAACAGCGGCGAGTAACAGGGGAGAGACGTTTCAAATGCCGAAGATGAAGAGCCACACCGGTACGGGAAAGCGGGTCCGGGTGACCGGCCGCGGCAAGCTCCGTACCGAGCAGGCCGGCAAGCGCCACCTGCTGGAGGGCAAGCCCTCCACCCGTACGCGCCGGCTGACCGGCACGGTCGAGGTGGCCAAGGCTGACGTCAAGCGAATCAAGAAGCTGCTCGGCCGCTGACGCGCGCCACCCGACTGACCTAAGGAGTAGTTGAGATGGCACGCGTCAAGCGGGCAGTCAACGCCCAGAAGAAGCGCCGCACCCTGCTGGAGACCGCCAGCGGCTACCGCGGCCAGCGCTCGCGCCTGTACCGCAAGGCCAAGGAGCAGGTGCTGCACTCGATGCAGTACGCCTACCGGGACCGTCGCGACCGCAAGGGCGACTTCCGGCAGCTCTGGATCACCCGGATCAACGCGGGCGCCCGCGCCAACGGGCTGACCTACAACCGGTTCATCCAGGGCCTGCGGCTCGCCGGTGTCGAGGTCGACCGCAAGATCCTGGCCGACCTGGCCGTCAACGACGCGGCGGCGTTCACCGCGCTCGTCGAGGTCGCCAAGGCCGCGGTCGCGGCCGAGGGCACCGGTGGCCCGGCGGCCCAGGCCGCCTGATCCCCTGAACCATGGTCGAGGCGTCCCGCGTGTTGTCCGGACAGCATGAGGGGCGCCTCGACCATGTCTGGGCGGCGGAGCCCCGCTTCACCGCGCGTACGCCGCGGGTCGTCGCCGCCCGCCGGCTGCACCGCCGCCGGGACCGGGAGGCGACCGGCCGGTTCCTGGCCGAGGGCCCGCAGGCGGTCCGCGAGGCGCTGACCGCCGCCGGTGGCGTACACGAACTCTTCGGCACCGACGACGCGTTGCGCCGGCACGACGAGCTGGTCGCCGCCGCCGTCGCCGCGGGCGTACCGGTGTCGCCGGTGACCGGCGACGGCCTGGCCGCGCTGACCGAGACGGTGGCCCCGCAGGGGGTCGTGGCCGTCTGCGCGCAACGACACGTGCCGCTGGCCGCCGCGCTGGCCGGGGCACCCCGGCTGGTCGCCGTCCTCGCCGGGATCCGCGATCCGGGCAACGCCGGCACCGTGCTGCGTACGGCCGACGCCGCCGGCGCGGGCGCGGTCGTCTTCGCCGGCGATGCCGTCGACCCGTACAACGGCAAGTGCGTCCGGGCGACCGCCGGCAGCCTCTTCCACCTCGACGTGGTGCGCGACGGCGACCCGGCCGCGGTCGTCGCCGCGCTGCGCGGCGCCGGGCTGACCGTGCTGGCCGCCACCGGGTACGGCGACACCGACCTCGACGACCTCGCCGACGACGGCGGCCTCACCCGGCCCACCGCGTGGCTGTTCGGGTCGGAGGCCCACGGCCTGCCGCCGGAGCTGGCCGCGGCCGCCGACGCCCGGGTCCGGGTGCCGCTGCACGGCCGCGCCGAGAGCCTGAACCTGGCTGCCGCGGCGGCGGTATGCCTGTACGCTTCGGCCAGAGCACTTCGTAACAGGGAGCCCCGCAGATGAACGAGCACGGCACGAGCGAACGCGGCCGGTCCGACGCCGCCGCGCGCCGCCGCTCGTTTAGCCAGCCCGCCGGTCGCGGCGGGCGGTGGGGCTGAACCATCCCTTGATCGTCGACCGGCGGGCTGCGGCACAGCCGCGCGTCCGTAGACTCTCCACCGCCGTCCGGAACACGTGACGCCACGCGCCGCGTCGACCACGTCGCGCCCGCTCACCGCGTGCGTCCGGGCCGCGCCCGACGTGAAGGAGTGCCCGCCCGTCATGACCTACCGCAACGACCCGTACGACCCCAAACAGGTCGCGTTGCTCGACCAGAGTGCCCTCGACGAAGCCGTCGCCGCCGCCGAGAAGGCGTTCGCCGATGCCGGTGACCTCGACGCCCTCGCCGCGCTGCGCCCGGCACACCTGGGCGACCGGGCCCCGGTGTCGCTGGCCCGCCGCGAGATCGGCGCACTGCCGCCGGCGGCGAAGTCCGACGCGGGCAAGCGCGTCAACCAGGCCCGGACCACGATCCAGGCCGGCTTCGACGCCCGCCAGGTGGTGCTGCGCGAGGAGCAGGCGCAGCGGGTGCTGGCCGAGGAGCGGGTCGACGTCAGCCTGCCCGGCGACCGGCGCCCCCGCGGCGCGCGGCACCCGTTGAGCACCCTCATGGAGCGCATCGGCGACCTGTTCGTCGGCATGGGCTACGAGATCGCCGACGGCCCCGAGGTCGAGCTGGAGTGGGCCAACTTCGACGCGCTGAACATCCCGCCGGACCACCCGGCCCGCGGCCTGATGGACACCTTCCACGTCGCCGCGGCCGACGGGTCCACGGAGGGCTCCGGGCTGGTGCTGCGTACGCACACCTCGCCGGTGCAGGCGCGCACGATGCTGACCCGCACCCCGCCGATCTACGTCGTGGTGCCGGGCCGGGTCTACCGCACCGACGAACTCGACGCCACCCACACGCCGGTCTTCCACCAGGTCGAGGGCCTGGTGGTCGACAAGGGCATCACGATGGCGCACCTGCGCGGCACCCTGGACCACTTCGCCCGGGCCATGTTCGGACCGGACGCGCGGACCCGCTGGCGGCCGCACTACTTCCCGTTCACCGAGCCGTCGGCCGAGTTCGACGTGTGGTTCGCCGAGCACCGCGACGGTCCGCGCTGGGTCGAGTGGGGCGGCTGCGGCATGGTCAACCCGAGGGTCCTGCGGGCCTGCGGCATCGACCCGGAGGTCTACTCCGGGTTCGCGTTCGGGATGGGCATCGAGCGCACGCTGATGTTCCGGCACGGGGTCAGCGACATGCGCGACATGGTCGAGGGCGACGTGCGGTTCACCCGCGCCTTCGGCGTCGAGATCTAGCGGCCGAGTCCTGGGAGACACGAAGACATGCGAGTTCCTATTTCCTGGCTGCGCGAGCACGTCGACCTGCCCGCCGACCTGACCACGGAGCGCCTGGAGCAGGCCCTGGTCGGCCTCGGCATCGAGGTCGAGTCCATCGTGGACCTGCGCGCGACGGTGACCGGCGGGCTGGTCGTCGGCGAGGTGCGCGAGATCGAGGAGCTGACCGGGTTCAAGAAGCCGATCCGGTTCTGCCGGGTCGACGTCGGCGACGCCAACGGCACCGGCGAGCCGCAGGAGATCGTCTGCGGGGCGACCAACTTCGCCGTCGGCGACCGGGTCGTGGTGATCCTGCCCGGCGGCGAGCTGCCCGGCGGGTTCCGGATCGGCGCCCGCAAGACATACGGCCGCAACTCCAACGGCATGATCTGCTCGGCCCGTGAGCTGGGGCTCGGCGAGGACCACGCCGGCATCATGGTGCTGCCGGCCGACAGCCCCGCCCGCCCGGGCGACGACGCGCGGCCGGTCGTCGGGCTCGACGAGATCGTCGTCGAGGTCGAGATCACCCCGGACCGTGGCTACGCCATGTCGGTGCGCGGCATCGCCCGCGAGCTGGCCCACTCGTTCGGGGTGCCGTTCCGCGACCCCGGCCTGGTGCCGGCCCCGGCGGCGACCCCGCAGCCGGCATACCCGGTCGAGGTCCGTGACCCGCTCGGCTGCGACCGGTTCGCCGGCCGGGTGGTCCGGGGCGTCGACCCGACGGCCGCCTCGCCGGAGTGGATGACGCGCCGCCTGACCCTGGCCGGCATCCGCGCCATCTCGCTGGCGGTCGACATCACCAACTACGTGATGCTCGAACTGGGCCAGCCGATGCACGCCTTCGACCTGGCCCGGCTCACCGGCCCGCTGGTGGTCCGGCGGGCCACGGCGGGGGAGAAGCTGACCACGCTCGACGGGGTGGCCCGGGTCCTCGACGCCGAGGACATGGTCATCTGCGACGACACCGGCCCGATCTCGCTGGCGGCGGTGATGGGCGGGCAGACCAGCGAGGTCATGCCGGACACCATCGACGTGCTCTTCGAGGCGGCGCACTGGGACCCGGTCATGGTCGGTCGCACCGCCCGCCGTCACAAGCTGTTCAGCGAGGCCGCCAAGCGGTGGGAGCGCGGCGTCGACCCGGCGCTGCCGCTGGTCGCCATCGAGCGCGCGGTCAGCCTGCTCACCGAGCACGGCGGCGGCACGGCCGGTGCCGAGATCCTCGACTTCGACGAGGTCGCCCCGCCGGTGCCGGTCGAACTCGACGTGACGCTGCCGGCCCGCCGGGTCGGTGTGGCCTACCCGCCGGCCCGTGTGGTCGCCCTCCTGGAGGAGATCGGCTGCACCGTCACCTCGGCGGGTGGCGCCGCGCCCGGCAGCGGCACCGGCGACCGGATCGGCGTCACCCCGCCGACCTGGCGGCCCGACCTGACCGACCCGGCCGACTTCGTCGAGGAGGTCGCCCGCCTCGACGGATACGACAACGTCCCCGGGGCGTTGCCGCTGGCCCCGGCCGGCCGGGGCCTCACCGACGATCAGCGCCGGCGCCGCTCCATCGCCCGTACGCTCGCCGAGACCGGGTTCGTCGAGGTGCTGTCGTATCCGTTCGTCGGCCCCGAGACGCTCGACGCCCTGGGGCTGCCGGCCGACGACGCCCGCCGGTCGGCGGTGCGGCTGGCCAACCCGCTGTCCGACGAGGAGCCGCTGCTGCGGACGACGCTGCTCGGCCCGCTGCTGGGCGTCCTGCGCCGCAACGTCGGCCGCGGCCACCGCGACCTGGCGCTGTACGAGATCGGCATGGTGTTCCAGCCGCGTCCGGGTGCCGGCCGTCCGCCGGCGATGGGGGTCGACGACCGGCCGTCGCCGGCCCGGTTCACCGCCGCCGACGCGACCGTGCCGCACCAGCCGTGGCACGTGGCGGCGGCGCTCGCCGGCGAGGTCGATCCGGCCGGCTGGTGGGGCGGCGGCCGCCCGGCCGACTGGTCCGACGCGGTGCAGGCCGCCCGGACCGTGGTCGAGGTGGCCGGCATCCCCGGCGACCGGGTCACCGTCCGCTCGGGTGACCGGGCGCCGTGGCACCCGGGGCGCTGCGCCGAGGTGCTTGTCGACGACGTCGTCGTCGGATACGCCGGTGAGCTGCACCCGCGGGTGGTGGCGGCGCTGGAGTTGCCCCGGCGCACCTGCGCTATGGAGCTGGACCTCGACACGCTGCCGGCCGCGCCGGTGGTGCCCGCCCCGCGGATCTCCGGCTTCCCGCCGGCGCTGATCGACGTGGCGCTGGTCGTCGACGCGGACGTTCCGGCCGAGTCGGTGCAGGCGGCCCTCACCGAAGGCGCCGGTGACCTGCTGGAGTCGGTACGCCTGTTCGACGTCTACACCTCCGAGCAACTCGGTGCCGGTCGGCGGTCGCTGGCCTACAAGCTGACCTTCCGGGCGCCGGACCGGACCCTGACCGGCGAGGAGGCGGTGGCGGCCCGCGACGCGGCGGTCTCGCGGGCGGCGTCCCGGTTCGGCGCGGTGCTGCGCGGCGCCTGACCGTCGTGACGCCGGTCCTGGCCGTCTGCGCGCTCCTGGCCGCCTCCGCGGTGACGGCGGCCGGGATCGCGTGGTGGGTCCGGCGCCGCTGGCTCGTCGTGTCGATCGACGGCGACAGCATGCGGCCGACGTTGCGGCCGGGCGACCGGGTGGTCGCCCGGCGCACCACCCTGGCCGGGATACACCGCGGCGATGTCGTCGTGGTGCGGACACCGGCCGGCTGGCCCACCGGCCCGCCGGCCGGACTGCTGGTCAAGCGGGCGGTGGCGCTGCCGGGCGATCCGGCGCCGCCCGGCCTGCCGTCCGCACCGTCCAGCGCGCCGTCGGCACCACCCGACCGGCACCGGCTGGTGCCACCCGGTCATCTGGTGCTGTTCGGCGACAACCCTCCGGCCAGCCGTGACTCGCGGCAGGTCGGCTACTTCACCGAGGCCGACCTGCTCGGCGTGGTCGTCGCGCCGCGCCGGTTCACCGGTCGCCGCGACCCGACCTGACCCGCCGGATGCCGCCGGCCGGGTTTCCGGGCTGCCGGGACAGGCCGCCCCACCGGTGGTACGACTGACGGATGGGCATCGTCACGCCCGGTTTCCAGGGCCGCCGGCGCACCACGCAGCCGGCCCTGCCGCCCGGGCAATACCTGGTCGAGGACTTCCCGGTGCTGTCGGCCGGTCCGACCCCGCGGATCGACCTCGACCACTGGGAGTTCGTGATCACCACCGAGACCGGCGCGGAGCACCGCTGGACCTGGCCGCAGATGCTGGCGCTGCCCAGCGAGGAACCGACGGTCGACATCCACTGCGTCACCCGGTGGTCCAAGCTCGGCACCACCTGGCGGGGCGTCTCCCTGGACACCCTGCTCGCCGACGTCGAGACCGGCGCCGATCACGCCCTGGTCCGGTCGTACGGCGGCTACACCACCAACCTGCCACTGGCCGACCTGCGGGACGGGCAGGCGTGGATCGCGTACCGGTTCGACGGCGCGGACCTCGCACCCGAGCACGGCGGCCCGGCCCGGATGATCGTTCCGCACCTGTACTTCTGGAAGTCGGCGAAGTGGGTGCGCGGCGTCCGGCTGATGCGCGACGACGAGCCGGGGTTCTGGGAGACGGCCGGCTACCACGACTACGGTGACCCGTGGCGCGAGCAGCGGTATCAAGGGGACTGAGCCCGCGGCTCACCTGGCGGGTCGGCCGCCTGGTGGAAGCCCGCGACGAGACCCCGACCGCCCGGACGCTGGTCCTCGAGGTGGCCGGCTGGCCGGGCCACCTGGCCGGGCAGCACGTCGACGTACGGCTCACCGCCGAGGACGGATACCAGGCCTCGCGCAGCTATTCGCTGGCCGCGCCGGGCGACGGTGAGCGGGTCGAGTTGACCGTGCAGCGGGTGCCGGACGGGGAGGTGTCGGCGTACCTGGTCGAGACGTACCGGACCGGTGACCCGGTGGAGGTCCGCGGGCCGGTCGGCGGCTGGTTCGTGTGGCGGCCGGCGGACACCGCGCCGGTGCTGCTGGTCGCGGGTGGATCGGGGATCGTGCCGCTGATGGCGATGATCCGGGCCCGCCGGGCGGCCGGCAGCCGGGTGCCGTTCCGGCTGATCTGTTCGGCGCGTACGCCCGACGACCTGTTCTACGCCGACGAGTTGCGCCGCCGGGTCCGCGACGACGCCGGCCTGGACGTCGCGTACGTCTGGACCCGCCAGGCACCGCCGGAGTGGCCGGGGCCGCCCCGGCGGATCTCGGTCGCGGACGTGAACACCCATGGCTGGCCGCCGGACCTGGCACCCACCTGTTACGTGTGCGGGCCGACGGGGTTCGTGGAGGCGGTGGCCGACGTCCTCGTCGCGCTCGGGCACGACCCGCGCCGGATCCGCACCGAGCGGTTCGGCCCGACCGGAGGATGACATGACCGAGCGAAGTGACACCGGCACCATGACCGGGCGGTACGTCGACGGCAACTCGCTCGCCGGGCCGATGCGGGAGCTTTTCGCGGTGGACGTGACGGCGGCCGACGGCCGGTGCGCCTCGTGCGGGTTCGACGCGCCGGTGGCGACGCTGCTGGTCTTCGACCACGGGCCCGGACTCGTGGCGCGCTGCCCCAACTGTACGGAGGTGGTGCTGCGACTGGTCCGGTCGCCCGACTCGGCGTGGCTCGACCTGCGCGGAGTGGTGTGCCTCCGGTTGCCGATCCCGCCTGACGGACCGGCCACCGTTTGATCATTAGATGGACTGCATATTCTTGCGGTGGCTTGCTGCATCCTGATACCTTCGCTCGCATAGCAATACGGAGGTATACATGGGTATCAGGGTCGCGGTGGCCGGAGCGAGCGGTTACGCGGGCGGAGAACTGCTCCGCCTACTCGCCGGGCACCCCGAGTTCGACCTCGTCGCCGCCACCGCCCACACCCAGGCCGGCGCACGGGTCTCCGCCGTACATCCACAACTCGCCGGCCTCGACCTGACGCTCGCCGAGACCGGGCCGGCCACCCTGGCCGACGCGGACCTGGTCTTCCTGGCCCTGCCGCACGGCCAGTCCGCCGCGCTCGCCGCGCAGCTGCCCGCCGGTGTCCGGGTCGTCGACCTCGGCGCCGACCACCGGCTCGCCGACGCCGCCGCCTGGACCCGCTACTACGGCGGCACGCACGCCGGCGCCTGGACCTACGGCCTGCCCGAACTGCCCGGCGCCCGGGCCGCCATCGCCGGATCCGAACGGGTCGCCGCGACCGGCTGCTACGCCGCCGCGACCAGTCTGGCGCTCGCCCCACTGATCGCCGCCAGCGCCGTGGAGCCCGCCGACGTGGTCGTCGTCGCCTCCTCCGGCACCTCCGGCGCCGGCCGCGCCGCCAAGGTCAACCTGCTCGGCAGCGAGGTGATGGGCGACCTGACGCCCTACAAGGTCGGCGCCCATCAGCACGTGCCGGAGATCAAGCAGGCCACGGGAGCCACCGGTCTTTCGTTCACCCCGGTCCTCGCGCCGATGCCGCGCGGCATCCTGGCGACCGTCACCGCCCGGCCGACCGGCAGCGCCGACGCCCGCGAGGTGCTCGCCGCCGCCTATGCCGACGCCCCGTTCGTGCACCTCCTGCCGGAGGGCGCCTGGCCGCACACCGCCGCCACGCTGGGCTCCAACTCCTGCCACCTCCAGGTGGCCACCGACGTCGACTCCGGCCGGGTGATCGTCACCAGTGCCATCGACAACCTCGGCAAGGGCGCCGCCGGCCAGGCCGTGCAGTGCGCCAACCTGATGTTCGACCTGCCGGAGACCACCGGCCTGTCCGTATTCGGAGTGGCGCCGTGAGTGAGCGGAGCGAGGGAGCCGTGAGGTTCGGTGTTGGACACGGCGCCGCCGAGCGCAGCGAGGTGGCGTCGTGAGCGTGACTACGCCGAAGGGGTTCCGGGCGGCCGGTGTGACCGCGGGGCTGAAGTCGACCGGCGCGCGGGACGTGGCGCTGATCGTCAACGACGGCCCGGACGCCACCGTCGCCGCCGTCTTCACCAGCAACCGGGTCAAGGCGGCCCCCGTGCTGTGGACCCAGCAGGTCGTCCGGGGCGGCGTCGTGCGGGCGGTCGTGCTCAACTCCGGCGGTGCCAACGCCTGCACCGGTCCCTTGGGGTTCCAGGACACCCACTCCACCGCCGAACGCACCGCCACCGCGCTGAGCCGCTCCAATTCCCGGCTGCTCATCGGCGCGAGCGAGGTCGCGGTCTGCTCGACCGGGCTGATCGGGGAGCGGCTGCCGATGGACCGGCTGCTGCCCGGGATCGGTTCGGCGGTGCGGGCGCTGGCCCGCAGCGGCGGCCCCGCCGCCGCCGAGGCGATCATGACCACGGACACCCGTCCGAAGACGACCGTGGCCGCCGGCACCGGCTGGACCGTCGGCGGCATGGCCAAGGGCGCGGGCATGCTCGCCCCGGGGCTCGCGACGATGCTCGCCGTCCTCACCACCGACGCCGTTGCCGGGTCGGCCGCCCTCGACGAGGCGCTGCGGGCCGCGTGCCGGCGCACGTTCGACCGGGTCGACTCCGACGGTTGCATGTCCACCAACGACACGGTGATCCTGCTGGCCAGCGGAGCGTCCGGCATCGAGCCGTCGCAGGAGGAGCTGACCGCGACGGTGACCGCCGCCTGCCACGATCTGGCGCAGCAGCTCGTCGCCGATGCCGAGGGGGCCACCAAGCAGATCGCGATCGAGGTCTTCGGCGCGGCGACGGAGGACGACGCGGTCGAGGTCGGCCGGTCGGTGGCCCGCAACAACCTGGTGAAGACGGCCCTGTTCGGCAACGATCCCAACTGGGGCCGGATTCTCGCGGCGGTCGGCACGACCGCGGCCGCGTTCGAGCCGGACGGCCTCGACGTGGCGGTCAACGGGGTGTGGGTGTGCCGGTCCGGCACGGCCGCCGACGACCGGTCCAAGGTGGACCTGTCGGGCCGCGACGTCACGATCCAGGTGAACCTCAACGCGGGCGACGAGCGCGCCACCGTCTGGACCAACGACCTGTCGCACGCGTACGTGCACGAGAACTCGGCGTACTCGACATGAGCGCGAGGAGTGCGGCGGAGCGGAGCCCCGCAGTCGCGAACGAAGACAGGCACGACATGAGTGAGAGAAGTGCGGTGAATCGACTCGGTCCGGCCCAGGAGAAGGCGGCCACGCTCATCGAGGCGCTGCCGTGGCTGGCCCGGTTCCACGGGGCCACCGTCGTCGTCAAGTACGGCGGCAACGCGATGATCGACCCGGAATTGCAGCGGGCGTTCGCCGCCGACATGGTCTTCCTGCGTTACGCCGGTCTCCGGCCGGTCGTGGTGCACGGCGGCGGCCCGCAGATCTCGGCGATGCTGGGCCGGCTCGGCATCCCCAGTGAGTTCAAGGGCGGCCTGCGGGTCACCACCCCGGAGGCGATGGACGTCGTCCGGATGGTGCTCGTGGGTCAGGTCGGCCGCGAACTCGTCGGGCTGATCAACGAGCACGGCCCGTTCGCGGTGGGACTGTCCGGTGAGGACGCCCGGCTGTTCACCGCCGTCCGCCGGCCGGCGTACGTCGACGGGGAGCCGGTCGACATCGGCCAGGTCGGTGACGTCGACGCGGTCAACGTCTCCGCGGTCGCCGACCTGATCGGTAACGGACGGATCCCGGTCATCTCGACGGTGGCACCCGACGCCGACGGGGTGCTGCACAACCTCAACGCGGACACGGCGGCCGCGGCGCTCGCGGTCGCGCTCGACGCCCGCAAGCTGATCGTGTTGACCGACGTGCCCGGCCTGTACGCCGACTGGCCGGACACCGACAGCCTCGTCGACCGGATCACCGTCGCCGAGCTGGCGAAGCTGCTGCCCCGCCTCGAGGCCGGAATGGTGCCGAAGATGGAGGCGTGCCTGCGGGCGGTGCAGGGTGGTGTGCCCGCCGCGCACGTCGTCGACGGCCGGGTGGCGCATTCCACGTTGCTGGAGGTGTTCACCTCCGAGGGTTTCGGCACGATGGTCGTCGCCGGCACCGAGGGTGCCGGGACGCAGGACGGGAAGACGGTGAACGGAGCATGACGACCCTGGTCGACCGCTGGCGGCAGTCCATGATGGACAACTACGGGACACCGCCACTCGCGTTGGTCAGCGGCTCGGGGGCGGTCGTCGTGGACGAGGCCGGCAAGCAGTACGTGGATCTGCTCGGCGGAATCGCCGTCAACAGCCTCGGCCACGCGCACCCCGCCGTGGTCGCCGCCGTCTCCAAGCAGGTGGCCACGCTCGGCCACGTCTCGAACCTCTTCGTGGCCGAACCGCCGGTCGCGCTCGCCGAGCTGCTGCTGGCCCTCGCCGGCCGGCCCGGCCGGGTGTTCTTCGCCAACTCCGGGGCGGAGGTCAACGAGGCGGCGTTCAAGCTGTCCCGGCTGACCGGCCGCGGCCACGTCGTGTCGACCGTCGGCGGCTTCCACGGCCGCACCATGGGTGCGCTGGCCCTGACCGGTCAGCCGACCAAGGCCGACCCGTTCCGGCCGCTGCCCGGCGACGTCACCCACGTCCCGTACGGTGACGTCGACGCCCTGGCGGCCGCGGTCACCGCCGAGACCGCCATGGTCATCCTCGAACCGATCCAGGGCGAGAACGGCGTGTGCGTGCCCCCGCCCGGCTATCTCGGCGCGGCCCGGGAGATCACCACCCGGCACGGCGCGCTGCTCGTCATCGACGAGGTGCAGACCGGGATGGGACGCACCGGCCACTGGTTCGCCCACCAGGCCGAGGGGATCGAGCCCGACGTGGTGACCCTGGCCAAGGGGCTCGGCGGCGGCCTGCCGATCGGCGCCTGCATCGCGTTCGGCCCCGCCGCCGACCTGCTCGCCCCGGGCGCGCACGGCAGCACCTTCGGCGGCAACCCGGTCAGTTGCGCCGCCGCCCTGGCGGTCGTCAGCACCATCGCCAACGAGGGGCTGCTCGACCACGTCAAGCGGATCGGCGAGCGGCTGCGGCACGGCGTCGAGGCGCTCGGCCACCCGCTGGTGGCCGAGGTACGCGGCGCCGGCCTGCTGCTCGGGATCGTCCTGCGGGCCCCGGCGTCGGGCGCGGTCGCCGGAGTGCTGCGGGACGCCGGTTTCCTCGTCAACCCGGTCCAGCCGAACGTGCTGCGGCTGGCGCCGCCACTGGTCGTCACCGCCGAGCAGGCCGACGCGTTCCTCGCCGCCCTGCCGGCCGCGCTGGACGCCGCGACACCGAACGAGGAGACGCCATGATCCGCCACTTTCTGCGTGACGACGACCTGACCCCGGCCGAGCAGTCGGCCGTACTCGACCTGGCGGAGCAGATCAAGGCGGAACCGTTCCGGGAACGGCCGCTGGCCGGCCCCCGGTCGGTGGCGGTCCTCTTCGACAAGCAGAGCCTGCGGACCCGGCTGTCGTTCGACGTCGGCATCGCCGAACTCGGCGGCAACGCGATCATCGTCGATTCCGGCGGCACCCACTTCGGGCGTGGCGAGACGCTCGCCGACGCCTCCCGGGTACTGTCCCGCTACGTGGCGGCGATCGTGATGCGGACCCACGGCGATGACCGGATCGCCGAGGTCGCGGCCGCCTCGTCCGTACCGGTGATCAACGCCTTGACCGACGGCTTCCACCCGTGCCAGCTTCTCGCCGACCTGTTGACGGTCCGGCAGCGGTGCGGCGGCACCACCGGCCGGACCCTGGCGTACGTCGGCGACGCCGCCAACAACATGGCCCGCTCCTACCTGGTCGCCGGGGCGACGGCTGGAATGCACGTCCGGGTCGCCGGCCCCGCCGGCTACGACCCGGATCCGGAGATCGTCGCCACGGCGACCGCGATCGCCGCGGGCACCGGTGGCTCGGTCCAGGTGCTGCGCGACCCGCGTGCGGCGGTCGCCGGCGCCGACGTGGTGGCCACCGACACCTGGACGTCGATGGGGCAGGAGCACGACGGCCGCGACCGGCTCACCCCGTTCTGGCCCTACCAGGTCAACAAGGAGCTGCTGGCGGGCGCACCGGACGCGATCGTGCTGCACTGCCTGCCGGCCCACCGCGGCGAGGAGATCACCGACGAGGTCATGGACGGCGACCGCAGCGCCGTGTTCGACGAGGCCGAGAACCGGGTACACGCGCAGAAGGCGCTGATCACCTGGCTGCTGCGCCAGGAGGCGCCGAAGTGACCGGGCAGCGAGGAAGCCGACAGGCCCGGCGGCGGTCGTCCGGCCGCCGGCCGCAGCGGGGTGGGCGCGTGACCGAGCAGGGCAGGGCAGTCGGGTGACCGGGCCGGTCACCCGGACGGCACGGCACGCCCGCATCGTCGAGCTGATCCGGGACAAGGTGGTCCATTCGCAGACCGAACTCGCCGACCTGCTCGCCGGCGACGGCATCCAGGTCACCCAGGCCACCCTGTCACGTGACCTGGAGGAACTCGGCGCGGTCAAGGTCCGTGGCGGTGACGGCGGGCCGGCCGTCTACCTCATCCCCGAGGACGGCCTACGACCGCTGCGCGACGCCGAGCAGGCCCCGGCCCGCCTGCTCCGGCTGCTGCGCGAACTCCTGACCAGCGTCGACGCCAGCGGCAACATGGCCGTGTTGCGCACCCCGCCCGGCGCCGCGCAGTTCCTGGCCAGCGCCCTGGACCGCTCCGGCCTGCCGGAGGTGGTCGGCACCATCGCCGGCGACGACACCATCCTGGTGGTGGCCAGGGACACGGTCGGCGGTGCCGCCCTCGCGGCGAAGCTGGCCGACTGGGCCGTCACCCCGCCGGCCGGGTCCGAACCCGCCTAGCGGGCGCGACCCGGCGCGGTCGACACGTCGTAGAAGGAGCACCACGCCGGATGGCCGCCGCCCGTGACGCCCGCCTCGGCTCCCCGCAAATCTGATTGGAAGGCACGTTCGCAATGATTGTCGGCGTGGATGACAAGAGCCTGACCGAGAACAGCGCGCCCGCCAACCGGACCAGCCTGTGGGGAGGCCGGTTCGCCGGCGGCCCCTCCGAGGCGCTGGCCCGGCTGTCGGTCAGCGTCCAGTTCGACTGGCGCCTCGCGCCGTACGACCTCGCGGGCTCCCGGGCACACGCCCGGGTGCTGGCCCGCGCCGGGCTGCTCGACGCCGAGGAACTCGGCCGGGTCCTGGCCGCCCTGGACGACCTGGAGGCCGCCTGCGCCTCCGGCGAGTTCCGGCCGACGGTCGACGACGAGGACGTCCACACCGCGCTCGAACGCGGGATGCTGGAACGGCTCGGCACCCTGGGCGGCAAGCTGCGCGCCGGCCGCTCCCGCAACGACCAGGTCGCCACCGACCTGCGCCTCTACCTGCGTGACCACGCCCGCGGCGTCGCCGAGCGGCTGGTCGAGCTCGCCGACGCCCTGGTCGAGCAGGCCGAGCGGCACGTCGACACGCCCGCCCCGGGCATGACCCACGTCCAGCACGCCCAGCCGGTCACCTTCGGCCACTGGCTGCTCGCCCACGTCCAGCCGCTGCTGCGCGACCTGGAGCGGCTGCGGGACTGGGACGCCCGTACGGCGATCTCACCACTGGGCGCCGGCGCGCTCGCCGGCTCCTCGCTGCCGCTCGACCCGGTCCAGGTCGCCAAGGAACTCGGGTTCACCGCGTCGGCCGCCAACTCCATGGACGCGGTCGCCGACCGGGACTTCGTGGCCGAGTTCCTGTTCGTCACCTCGCTGATCGGGGTGCACCTGTCCCGGCTCGGCGAGGAGGTGGTGCTCTGGACGTCGCAGGAGTTCGGCTGGGTCGAACTCGACGACAGCTTCGCCACCGGATCGTCGATCATGCCGCAGAAGAAGAACGCCGACATCGCCGAACTGGCCCGCGGCAAGTCCGGCCGGCTGGTCGGCGGCCTCGTCGCCGTCCTGACGATGCTCAAGGGCCTGCCGCTGACCTACGACCGGGACATGCAGGAGGACAAGGAGCCGGTCTTCGACGCCGTCGACACCCTCCAGCTCCTGCTGCCCGCACTGGCCGGAATGATCTCCACCATGACGGTACGGGTGGACCGGCTCGCCGCCGCCGCGCCGGTCGGCTTCACCCTCGCCACCGAGGTCGCCGACTGGCTGGTCGTCAAGGGCGTGCCGTTCCGGGAGGCACACGAGATCACCGGCAAGCTGGTGGCGCTGTGCGTGGCCCGCGACTGCGCCCTCGACGAGGTCTCCGACGAGGACCTCACCCTCGTCAGCCCACATCTCGACGCCGGCGTACGCGACGTCCTGTCGGTCCGTACGGCACTCGCCGCCCGCACCACGCCCGGCTCGACCGGCCCCGGCCCGGTCGCCGACCAGCTCGCCACCGCCATCGACAAGCTCGCCGGCTGGCGTGCCTGGGCCACCGAGGTCGTCGTACCCCGCTGACCGGCACCGTGGCCGCCGCCCGGGCGGCGGCCACGGTGGCCCGGGGCCTACTCCAGGTCCCAGAGCAGCCGGTAGTAGGCGATCCGGTCGGCGTCCGGCTCGACCCCGTACGCGGCCAGCAGCACACCTTCCCAATCCGGCCCGTAGTTCCAGTGCAGGCTCCAGGTGGCCACCGCCAGGTCGGCCCACCGGTCGGCGACCCCGAGCGCACCGAGGTCGACGTGTCCGGCGAACCGGCCGTCCGGGGTGATCAGCGTGTTGGGGGCGCACGGGTCACCCTGGCAGACCACCAGCCGGTCGACCGCCGGCACGTCGGCGAGCCGGGCCAGCGCCCCGGCCACGCCCAACGCGGCGTGGTCCGGATGCCACCACGCCGGATCGAGCCGCCCGGCCGCGGCGGACCGCCGCACCCGGGCGAGCCGGTCCTCGACCCGCCAACCGAACGGGCAGTCCGCGACCGGCAGCCGGTCGTGCAACCGCCGCAGCCCGGCGCCGATCGCGGCCGCGCCGGTCGCCGGGTCCGCCTTCCACCGGTCGACGACCGCAGGTTCGCCGGGCAGGCCGTCGGTCAGCAGCCAGCTCCCGCTCTCGTCGGCTCCCTCGTCGAGGACCGGCGGCACGAGCGCGTACCGGACCGCCCACCGCAGCCGTTCCGCCTCCCGGTCCAGCCGCAGCCCGCTGTCCGGCGGCGCCCACTTCACGAACCACCGTCCGGCGCCGACGGTGATCTCGAAGGTGAGGCCGCCCAGTTCGTTGCGCCACACCGGGCGGGTCGGCCGCCCGGCGGCGAGCCGCCGTACGACCTCGGGAACCGGTTGGTCGGGCGGCGGGGGACCGGAGAGCATCGGGGCATTCTGCCAGAGCCGGATCCGCCGGCGGGTCCCGCGACCCGCACCGAGGTGGCATCGGCGGCACCATCCGTGCTGTCCTGTACGACGTGACCGACCTCGCCCACCTGCTCGCCGGCCCGGTCGTGCCCGCGGCGCACGGACTGCTCGGTTGCCGGCTGTCCGCCGGCGGCGTCACCGTGCGCGTCACCGAGGTCGAGGCGTACGCGGGCACCGCCGGTGACCCCGCCTCGCACGCGTACCGGGGCCGTACCCCACGCAACTCGGTCATGTTCGGCCCGTCCGGGTACGCCTACGTCTACTTCACGTACGGCATGCACTGGTGCATGAACGTGGTGACCGGACCGGAAGGGGAGGCGTCCGCGGTACTCCTGCGGGCCGGCGAGATCGTCGCGGGCCTGGACGTCGCCCGGTCCCGGCGTCCCGCCGTACGCCGGGACGTCGACCTGGCCCGCGGTCCGGCGCGGCTGTGTTCCGCGCTCGGCCTGGACGGCTCCGCGTACGGCGTCCACCTGCTCGGCGCCGGTCCGGTACGGCTCACCGCGCCGCCGGCACCGGTCGATCCGGCGACGGTCAGCGCCGGCCCCCGGGTCGGGGTGACCGGCGCGCACGACCGGCCGTGGCGGTTCTGGATCACCGGGGACCCGACCGTCAGCGCCTACCGCCGGCATGTTCCGAAACCGGCGCGTACGGCCGGCGCGTCGGGCGTCCGTCCGTAACCCGGTACAGGTGGGGCGCGGTCGTGGGGGACAATTCGCTGTGTGACCGATCTGATCGACGACCTGCTGTGGCGGGGTCTCATCCAGGACTCGACCGACCTCGACGAGTTGCGCAAGCACCTGGACAACGAGCAGGTGACCTTCTATGTCGGCTTCGACCCGACCGCCGCGAGCCTGCACGTCGGCCACCTGGTGCAGGTGCTGACCGCCCGGCGCCTGCAGCTCGCCGGTCACCGTCCGCTGCTGCTGGTCGGTGGGGCGACCGGCCAGATCGGTGATCCGAAGGAGGGCGGCGAACGCAGCCTGCACAGCCCGGAGACGGTGACCGGATGGGTGGCCCGGATCCGTGACCAGCTCTCGCCGTTCGTGACGTACACCGGCGACAACGCCGCGACCCTGGTCAACAACCTGGACTGGACGGCGGAGATGTCGGTCGTCGAGTTTCTCCGCGACGTCGGCAAGCACTTCCCGGTCAACCGGATGCTGGCCCGCGAGGTGGTCAAGGCGCGCCTGGAGAGCGGCATCAGCTTCACCGAGTTCAGCTACCAGTTGCTCCAGGCCAACGACTACTTCGAACTGCACTGCCGGCACGGCTGCACGCTGCAGTTCGGTGGCTCCGACCAGTGGGGCAACATCACCGCCGGGGTCGACTACATCCGCCGGCGCGGCGCCGGGCCGGTGCACGCGTTCACCACACCGCTGGTGACCAAGTCCGACGGGACCAAGTTCGGCAAGAGCGAGGGCGGTGCCGTCTGGATCGACCCCACCATGACCAGCCCGTACGCCTTCTACCAGTTCTGGCTCAACAGCGACGACCGGGATGTGCCGCGTTACCTGCGCTACTTCAGCTTCCGATCCCGTGACGAGATCGAGGAGCTGGTCGCCGCGACCGAGGAGCGGCCGCAGGCCCGGCTCGGACAACGGGCGCTGGCGGAGGAACTGACCACGCTCGTGCACGGCGAGGAGGAGACGCGGCAGGTGATCGCCGCCAGCCAGGCGCTGTTCGGCCGCGGGTCGCTCGACGAGTTGGCGCCGGAGACGTTGCGTGCCGCGCTGGCCGAGGCCGGCCTGCTGGAGGTCCGTGGGGAGCTGCCGACCGTGGCCACGTTGTTGAAGGACTCCGGCCTGGTCGGCAGCTTCAACGAGGCGCGTCGGGCGATCACCGAGGGCGGCGCGTACCTCAACAACGAGCGGGTGACCGACGTCGAGGCGACGGTCGCGCCGGCGGCGCTGCTGCACGGCCGGTTCCTGGTCCTGCGCCGGGGCAAGCGCACCTTCGCCGGCGTTGAGCTGGCCAGATAGTCAGTCCTCGTTGATGTGACGCGGGACGCACCCGGTGGATTTGACGATCGATCCACCGGGTGCGTAACTTTCTCTCTGCCCGCAGGGGACACGGACGAAAGGTGCGAAAGCACCTCGAGGCCGAGGACCACAGGGGCAACCCCGAGACGGTACGGCGTTCCGCCGGATCTGATCGGGGCCGGGTGGTGCGGCACGACGACCTGAAGGGTCGATTTGGCGCCGCGAAACCGGCCGGGTAGAGTGAACGACCGGACAGGGAACCGGGCGAGCCAGCAAGTCGCTCCCGAGGGAGCGGACCTGCGGCGGCCGGCCTGCCGGAATCCCAAACATCAACACTGCGGGGCATGACTCTGCGTGTTGCGGTTGGGGCAAAGCTGGATGATGCGGTGTTGATCGGAAATATCGGGTTGACACGGTAGAAACTGGCGGGTAACGTAGTAAAAGTGCCTGGCGCTGAGCGCGGGGTGCAGGGTGTGGAGCCCCGGGTTCGGGTCCTGCTTGTTGGTCGGGTTCGGGTTTGGTGTGTGTTTGTTCTTTGAGAACTCAACAGGGTGCTTGTAAGCCAGTGCCAAGAATGATTATTTCCCGGGCCTGGTCTGCTT